>USHX01000053.1 GCA_900554565.1 uncultured Clostridium sp. | reverse complement strand
TATAATAAAAGGTAGATAATTTCAACTGGTTATCTACCCTACTTATTGTAATTTGCAAATTATGCATTAGGTATTTTCTTATTTGCAAAAACAGAAAATACAATTTCTATTGTTACCAATATAATTATTGAAACTATATTGCTTTGTACTAGCATTAAAACTGCCAACGAATCAATAATCATATGAGCAATTACACAAGGTAAAACACCTTTTGACTTTTCCTTAATTGTTCCAAACATAAAAGTATTTCCCAATATCATTAAATAAAAAATCAAATAATTTGATGACCCTACTGTAATCCAAGGCAATCTATATATGGGTATATGCCATAAAAACCATATTATAGATATTACAATCATTTTTCTTACAAAACTGTTTATTTTTAATTTTGGCTGTAAATACCATCTCCAACCACATTCTTCAAGTCCACCTTGTAATATAGTCCAAGGAATATAAGATAATAAGGCAATTATTGTTCCACCAGTGAACTCAATATTTTTTAATAAAAATGATACTCCATAATATAGAATAACACTGCATATTACTAAAATATAGGGAGTGATTTTTTCTTTTTTAAAAAACATATCTCTCAATACTTTTTTCTTCTTTTCATACTTTGAAAAAACAATTGCAACAATCATAGGCAGTAAATTTATTAAAATAAATAATACAGATGATCCTATTGTATTTCCGTTTGGATATAAAATCAGTAAAACCTGTCCTACAATAAAAGTTAAAATCAAAGTTACAAAAGAATACAACAATGCTATTTTATTATCTTTTATCATACTTACCTCCCACTAAAAAATTACTATCTTTTGTTAGCATTATATAATAAAAGATAGATAATTTCAACTAATTATCTACCTTACAGATTGTAATTTATCTCTACTTATAGCTATTTACTATTTTATTGTTGTTTTCCATAATCCATGTTTGTTGCAATAAGCATATAATGTTGCACCAGATATATATGGAAATCTAGTTTCCGTTGCTTGCTCTGGATGTAATTTCACACGAGTTATTCTATTTTCTGATACTTGTGCAATCCACATTATATAATGTTCCTTTTCCATTGGATGTTCTACTTCTCCAACACTTACTACTATTTCATCTTCTACTTTTTTGTATATTGGTATATGTTTTTCCGTTGCTGCATCTGTAGTATTAGCTTTCATTTCTTCCATTGTTCTACCACAACAAGTTATATGTTGTACATCTCCATCAATTAATTCTATTATATTGTCACATATTGGACATTTTAAAAATTTTGCATTTTCTTTCATTTAAAATTCCTCCTTTTATTAATTTTAAACTATTATATAAAAAATTGTAAACAAGAAAATAAGTTATTATTTTGTTTCTACTTTATACATTGCATTTTTTAATTTAATACTAATGCTTTTTTAAGACAAAGTTCATTTGCTATCTCTGATATAATTGGAGATAATATTTTACATGGTCCACACCATGTGGCAAAAAAAGCAATTAAAACTAGCTTGTTAGTATTAGTTAGTTCACAATTAAAATTACTTGAACTTAAATTTATTTCGTTCATATGTCTTTCTTCTTTACTCCATTGTTTTATAATAAAGCATACAATGGCAATATCCTTTTTTATTATTTATTTTTTTGTTTTAAACTTTATTTTTAGATTTATTTTAAATTTTTATTTTCTAATTTCTCTAAAAGAGCCTATTCCCCTATTCCATACTTATTTTTTGAATTCTACTTTGTATCAATTAACAATTCCTTTGGACTCTTTTTTAAACTACTTATAGATGATATCACTAAAGATATTATAAGTACAAAAGACATAAATAAAATTACGTATATCATTGATTTTGGTAATATATTAATATCTAAACTTGTTAAAGTTTTATTAAAACCGTCTACTTCTGCTCCTCCACCAAGTTGGCTAGATACAGATTGTTTTGCTATTTGTTTTGTTATATTTCCAGTAATTTTATTTAATATGTTATTTCCTATTATGTTTCCTGTATAAACTGCTAAGAAATATGAGCCTATATATGCAGGGATAGATATAAATACTAATTCAATAACAAATTGTCCAAAAATTTTCAATTTTGATATTCCTAATGATAGAAAAATTGCTATTTCTTTTTTTC
>USHX01000052.1 GCA_900554565.1 uncultured Clostridium sp. | reverse complement strand
TTTTAAGTACATTATGGAATGTATATTCATTCTATGTTTTATATGCAGAAATAGATCAATTTAATCCATTAAAATATGCAGATTTCAAACCAACAAATGTTATGGATAAATGGATAATTTCAAAACTAAATACATTAGTTAAAGAAGTAGATGAAAAATTAGCAAATTATGACATAACAAATGCAGCACTAATAATTGAAAGCTTTACAGATGAACTTTCAAATTGGTATGTACGTAGAAACAGAGAAAGATTCTGGTCAACAGAATTAAATGAAGAAAAAATAGGAGCATATTGCACATTATATAAAGTATTAACAACTTTAGTAAAAGTTGCAGCACCATTTGTACCATTTATGACAGATGAAATATATCAAAATCTAGTTGTAGGATTAGATAAAGATGCTGAAGAAAGTGTTCACTTATGCTTATGGCCAGAAGTTGATGAAACAGCTATAAATAAAGAACTTGAAAAAGAAATGGATTTAGCATATAAAATAGTAAAACTAGGAAGAAGCGCAAGAAATTCAGCTAATATAAAAAATAGACAACCATTATCAGAAATGTTAATTTCTGTAGACACATTACCACAATACTATGAAGATATAGTAAAAGAAGAGTTAAATGTAAAAGAAATAGAACTTGGTGCAGAAATGTCTCAATATGTAAACTTTGAAATTAAACCAAATTTACCAGTATTAGGAAAAGAATATGGTAGATTAATACCAAGAATTAAACAAGAAATTGCAAAGAAAAATCAAATGGATTTAGCTAATACTGTAAAAAATGGTGGTGTAGAATATATTGAAATAGATGAAACACAAATAGCTTTAAATTCTGATAATCTATTAATAACAATGCAAGGAAAAGATGGATTTGCATTTAGTGGTGAAGGTGAAATAGGAGTTGTGTTAGATACACACATTTCAGAAGAACTAAGAAAAGAAGGATATGTACGTGAAATTTTATCAAAAGTACAAAACATGAGAAAAGACAAAGGATTTGAAGTATTAGATAAAATAAAACTATATTTATCTGGAAATGAAATGTTAGAAAATGTTGTAAAAGAAAATGAAGAACTAATAAAACATGATACATTAGCATTAGAAATTGTATATAATGCAGAAAAAGAAAATATGACAAAAACAAATATCAATGGAGAAGAATTAGATGTTGATGTTGAAGTCGTAAAATAGTATATAAGAAAGTCCGAAACTTATAAAAATAAAGTTTTAGGGCTTTCTTTTTTTACATAAAAATACTTGACAGTTTATCATAATAAAGTTAAAATAGAATAGTAGGAAAAAATATATTAAAATAAACAAACACACATATATATTTTATTCGAACATTGAAAATTAAATAAGAAAGAGGTGTATGATTATGACAATCGTAATCGTAATCGCCGCTATCTTAATCTCACTTGCAATAGGTATACCAATAGGAATTGTATACAGAAAAAAAGTTGCAGAATCTAAAATTCAAGGTGCAGAAAATGAAGCAAAAAGATTATTAGATTTAGCTAAAATCGAAGCGGAAAATTTGAAAAAAGCAGAAATTTTTAAAGCAAAAGAAGAAATAATGGCAAACAGAAAAGATTTAGATCAAGAGATTAAAGAAAGAAGAGGCGAAGTACAAAAACAAGAAGCTAGATTAATTCAAAAAGAAGAAAACCTAGAAAGACGTTCAGATAATTTTGAGAAAAAAGAAAGAGAATTAGAAAAAGAATCTAAACACTTAGCAGACCAAAAAGAAGAATTAGAAAAACTATATGAAAAAGAAATGGTTGAACTTCAAAAAATTGCAGGATTAAGCAAAGAAGAAGCAAAACAAAGACTATTATCTGAAATGGAAAAAGAATTAACAGCTGAAAAAGCAGCATTAATCAGAGAACAAGAACAAAAGGCTAAAGAAACAGTAAACAAAGAAGCCAAAGAACTACTATGTTATGCAGTACAAAAATGTGCAGCAGATCATTCACAAGAAACAACAGTTTCAATAGTTTCATTACCAAGTGATGAAATGAAAGGTAGAATAATAGGTAGAGAAGGAAGAAACATAAAAGCCTTAGAAACACTTACAGGAATTGACCTAATAATAGATGATACACCAGAAGCAGTAGTACTATCAGGTTTTGACCCATTAAGAAGAGAAGTAGCAAAAATAGCTCTAGAAAAATTAATTGATGATGGAAGAATTCATCCTTCAAAAATCGAAGAAATGGTAGAAAAGGCAAAAGAAGAAGTAGAAACAACAATAAAAGAAGAAGGAGAAAGAGCTGTTCTAGAAACAGGAGTAATAGGTTTACATCCAGACATAGTAAGACTAATAGGAAAATTAAAATATAGAACAAGCTACGGACAAAATGTATTAAATCATTCAATAGAAGTATCAAACTTAGCAAGAATAATGGCAGAAGAATTAGGATTAGATCCAAAACTTGCCAGAAGAGCAGGATTATTACATGATATTGGAAAAGCTTTAGACCATGATATGGAAGGAACACATGTAGAAATAGGAGTAGAAGTACTTAAAAAATACAAAGAGAATCCTTTAGTAGTAAATGCAGTTGAAGCACATCATGGAGATGTTGAACCACAAACATTAGAAGCAGTTTTAGTACAAGCAGCAGATGCAATATCTGCATCAAGACCAGGAGCAAGAAGAGAAACATTAGAAGCTTATATTAAGAGACTTCAAAACTTAGAAGAAATTGCAGACTCATTTGATGGAGTTGAAAAATCATTTGCAATACAAGCTGGTCGTGAAGTAAGAATAGTAGTAAAACCTGAAAAAATCTCAGATGATAAAATGACAATTTTAGCAAGAGAAGTTGCTAAAAAAATAGAAAATGAAATGGATTATCCAGGACAAATAAAAGT
>USHX01000051.1 GCA_900554565.1 uncultured Clostridium sp. | reverse complement strand
ACACGCAGGACCAATGACACCTTGGGGTAAACCAGCATTAGGATACAAGACAAGAAATAAAAAGAAACAATCTAACAAATTTATAGTTAAGAGAAGAAACAAAAAATAATAACGCTTAGAAAGGAGGACATTTCAATATGTCAAGATCAAGCAAGAAAAAACCATTTGTACAAGAAAAATTATTAAAAAGAATTGAAGAAATGAACCAAACTGGAAGCAAAGAAGTTTTAAAAACATGGTCAAGAGCTTCAACAATTTATCCACAAATGGTTGGTCACACAATTGCAGTACATGATGGAAGAAAACATGTTCCAATCTATATTGCAGAAGAAATGATAGGTCATAAATTAGGTGAATTTGCTCCTACAAGAACATTCAAAGGACATGCAGGAGACAAAACAACTAAATAGAAAAGCATAAATAAAAAAAGCAAACCGATATAAGGAGGGAATTATAGTGCAAGAGCAAGAAACAGTTGTAATAAATGAAGCTAAAGCAACTCTTAAATATGCTAGAATATCAGCTAGAAAAGTTAAAATAGTAGCAGATTTAATAAGAGGAAAAAACGTTGATGAAGCTTTAGCAATAGTAAAATTTACACCAAAAGCATCATCAGAAATAATAGAAAAATTATTAAAATCAGCAATTGCAAATGCTGAAAACAATCATGATATGAAACATGAAAACTTATATGTTGCTGAAATCTATGCAAACCAAGGTCCAACTCTAAAAAGAATTAGACCAGCTGCAAAAGGTTCAGCAGTTAGAATTAGAAAAAGAACAAGTCATATAACAATAGTATTAAAAGAAAAGGAGGCATAAACAAGCCATGGGACAAAAAGTACATCCAACAGGTGTAAGAGTTGGAATTATAAAAGATTGGAACTCTAAATGGTATGCAGATTCTAAAAACTTTGCAGATTATTTAGTTGAAGATCAAAAAATTCGTAAATTTTTAAAGAAAAAATTATACCAAGCTGGAATTTCTAAAATAGAAATAGAAAGAACAGCTAAAGCCGTAAAAGTTAACTTATACACTGCAAAACCTGGAATCGTAATTGGTAAAGGTGGAGCTGGAGTTGAAAGTGTAAAAGCTGAACTTGCAAAATTAATAGGAAAAGATGTTAACTTAAACATCGTAGAAGTTAAAAATATAGATACAGATGCTCAATTAGTAGCAGAAAATATCGCTGGACAATTAGAAAGAAGAATTTCATTCAGAAGAGCCATGAAACAATGTATGCAAAAATCTATGAAAGCAGGTGCTTTAGGAATAAAAACTGCAGTATCTGGTAGATTAGGTGGAGCTGATATGGCTAGAACAGAATTCTACAAAGAAGGAAACATACCACTTCAAACTTTAAGAGCTGATATCGATTATGGATTTGCAGAAGCAGATACAACATATGGAAAAATCGGTGTAAAAGTTTGGATATATAAAGGAGAAGTTCTTCCAGAAAGAAAAGTGGAAGGAGGAGAACAATAATGCCATTAATGCCAAAAAGAACAAAACATAGAAAAATGCAAAAAGGTAGAATGAGAGGAAAAGCAACAAGAGGTAATAAAGTTACAGATGGAGAATATGGAATCCAAGCAGTAACAGGAGCTTTAGTAACAGGAAATCAAATTGAAGCAGCCAGAATTGCTATGACTCGTTATATAAAAAGAGGTGGAAAAGTTTGGATTAAAATCTTTCCAGACAAACCAATAACAGCAAAACCAATCGGTACTCGTATGGGTAAAGGTAAAGGTGCTCCAGAATATTGGGTAGCAGTAGTAAAACCAGGAAGAGTAATGTTTGAAATTTCAGGTGTATCAGAAGAAGTTGCTAGAGAAGCCTTAAGACTTGCTATGAACAAACTACCTAACAAAACAAAATTTGTAGCAAGAGAAACTGAAAAGGTAGGTGAAAATGATGAAGATAAATAAAATAAGAGAAATGTCTTCACCAGATTTAGAGAAAGAATTAGGTGAACTAAAAACAGAATTATTTAAATTAAAATTTAGTTTAGCTACAAACGGATTAGACAATCCAATGAAAATTAGAGAAGTAAAAAAAGATATAGCTAAAATAAATACAGTATTAACAGAAAGAAAAATAGCAGAATCTAAAAACGCTTAATCAAGAAAGGAGAAATCTAAATGGGAGAAAGAAATCTTCGTAAAGTTATGGTTGGAACTGTTACATCTAACAAAATGGACAAAACAGTTGTAGTAGCTGTAGAAACAAGTGTTAGACATAAAGTATATGGAAAAACTGTAAAAACAACATATAAATTAAAAGCTCATGATGAAGAAAATGTTTGCCAAATAGGTGACAAAGTAAAAGTAATGGAAACAAGACCACTTTCTAAAGATAAAAGATGGAGAGTAGTTGAAGTTATGGAAAAAGCAATCGTTAAATAGGAAAGGAGGAACCATAAATGATCCAACAACAAACAAGATTAAAAGTAGCAGATAATACAGGAGCAAAAGAATTAATGTGTATCAGATGTTTAGGTGGTTCTTACAGAAAAACTTCAAACATCGGTGATGTTATAGTAGCTTCAGTTAAATCAGCAACACCAGGTGGAGTTGTTAAAAAAGGTGATGTTGTAAAAGCTGTTATAGTAAGATCTAAAAAAGGATTAAGAAGACCAGATGGTTCATATATAAAATTTGATGAAAATGCAGCAGTAATAATCAAAGAAGACGGAACACCAAAAGGAACACGTATCTTTGGACCAGTTGCAAGAGAACTAAGAGAAAAGGACTACATGAAAATACTTTCATTAGCCCCAGAAGTTCTATAATTAGTAGAAGGAGGTAAAATCTCAATGAGAATAAAAAAAGGAGACAATGTCCAAGTTTTATCAGGAAATGATAAAGGTAAAACTGGAGAAGTTTTAGAAGTAATGCCAAAAGCTGATAAAATCGTTGTTAAAGGCGTTAACATTAGAAAAAAACATGTTAAAGCAAGACGTCAAGGAGAAGAAAGCGGAATTATATCAGTAGAATGTGCTATACCAACTTCAAAAGTTAATGTAGTATGTCCTAAATGTGGAAAAACTACAAAAGTTGGATACAGCGTAGAAAAAGAAGAAAAAGTTCGTGTTTGTAAAAAATGCGGAGCAAAATTAAAATAGAATAGGAAAGGAGGATTAACTAAAAATGGAAAAACTAAGAGAACAATATGAAAAAGAAGTAATCCCAGCATTAATGAAAAAATTTGAATATAAATCAGTTATGCAAGTTCCAAAACTTGATAAAATAGTTATAAATATAGGATTAGGAGATT
>USHX01000050.1 GCA_900554565.1 uncultured Clostridium sp. | reverse complement strand
ATGAAACTCAAGAAAGTTTTAAAACTATAGGAAAAACAATGTATGGAGATAGTAGCACTTATGTAAAAAGTGCAATGTGTTCAGGGATACAATGGGATATGGTAATGAAATTTGTAGATGGAAAAACAGATGGCAATGGAAACACTTATGATGTAAGAACAGTAAATTCAACTAGACATACAGGAAGTAAAACAGAAGCAGGTAAAAATTTAGCAGATAAAGTACAAAATATATATGACCTTGAAGGAAATTGTTATGAATATGTAGCAGAAAAAAACAATACTAGCGATCCGTTTGTCAGTCGTGGTGGCATTTACTACTACTACAGCTCCGACAGAGCTAGCAGACGCCATAGCAATGATGGCGATGCCAGCAGCAACATTACTTTCCGTTCAGCACTTTATATTAAGTAGGACTGAACTCTGTGAAAACCAAAATCAGAATAATAGAAGATTTTGAAAAAGTAGTTAAATAAGAACTAAATAATATTAACGAACTCTAGTACGTTAATAAGGAAATTTTTTATACCTTCCAATTTTAATTGGGTGGTATAAAAAATTTCCACTAACGTGGCGCCACTTTATGAAGTGGCGTTTTTTGGCGAAAAAATGCTGAAAACACAATAGAAAAAAGTTTAATAATATTTAAAGATAAAATGAGCATTTAAAAGTTGACATAACTGCACAAAAGAACTATAATATAGTTGTAAGGCAAAAGCCTAAATAATATGATTCTTTGTAAATACATAAGAAAAGAGGACTTGAAATGAAGAGAAGAATTTTATTTGCATTAACAATAGTTATTTTTTTATTAATACTAACAGGATGCTCAAAAACAGAAGGAACAGAATTAAAAGGGAGAGCCTATGTTAGTGTAACATCGGGTGCAATAACAACTATATATGGCACTGAAAAAACAGAAAAAGATGCCCATAAACAGTTAATAAAATATAAAGCATATAAAGGTGATAAATATGAAGTTAAATTTTATTGCCCTACATGTGGAAGACAAGAAATAATTGAAGTAGAAAAAAGTGAGCAAAAAAAATTCAAATGTGATTGCTTAGAAAAGCAATATGCAGAAATAAAATTTACATATAAGAAAGAAAACAAAGAATTAGTACAAGAAGCTTCATAATGAAGCTTCTTAAAAATTGGGAATAAACGGCGAAAATAACATAAAATCCCTTGAAGTAGCATGATATATGTGCTATAATAGAAAATAGCTTTGCATAAATTAAATTTTAAATAAAATTTGATAAAGGATGTTGATAAAATGAATAAAACAAAATGCATACAGTATTATCTAGACTCTAGAGAATACAGTAGCAAAGAAGTATTAGAGAACATAGAAGAAACAAAAAAAGAATTTCCAAAAAAGAAAATACATGTGGAATATAGAATAAACGATTTTGGAATGTATGAAATAACATTCTTTTTTGAAAATAAAATAACGATATTTGGGAAAATAAAATTATACTTAAAAAAGAAAAGAATGCCATTATTATCAGAAAATAATACAAAAACTAATAAAAGCAAATTAACAAAATCAGAAAAAAGAATGAAAAAATATTATAACCATGAATATGGAACATATAAAAAAACAGGCATGTACAAACCGTACTAAACCAAGCTAAAAGAAAGGAGTATATGATATACAAATATCATAAAAATAATATGAAAGAAGAAATTTTACAAATCAAACAAAACTCATTAGAAAGCATCAAAAAATGTGAAAACCTAAAAGAACTAGCAGAACTAAAAGTAAAATATTTAGGCAAAAAAGGAGAACTAACAGTAGTTCTAAGAGGAATGGGAAAATTAAGTCCAGAAGAAAGACCAGTAATAGGAAGTTTAGTAAATCAAGTACGTGATGAACTAAACGAAATTGTAGAAGAAAAAGAAAAAGAACTAAAAAATGCAGAACTACAAAAAAGACTAGAAACAGAAAATATAGATGTAACAGAACCAAGTAAAAAGATAAAATTAGGTTCACTACACCCAATAACACAAATAATAAATGAAGTAGAAGAAATATTCTTAGGAATGGGATATGAAATAGCAGATGGACCAGAAGTTGAAAAAGCAATATATAACTTTGACAAATTAAATACACCACCAGATCACCCAGCAAGAGACATACAAGATACATTTTATATTAATGATGATATAGTTTTAAGAAGCCAAACATCTCCAGTACAAGCAAGAGTAATGGAAACACAAAAACCACCAATCAAAATAATATGCCCAGGGGCAGTTTATCGTTCAGACAGTGTTGATAGCACACACTCACCAGTGTTCCATCAAATAGAAGGACTTGTAATAGATAAAAATATATCAATGACAGACTTAAAAGGAACATTAGAAATGTTTGCAAAGAAGTGTTTAGGAGAAAACACAAAAATAAGATTCAGACCACATCACTTCCCATTTACGGAACCATCAGCAGAGGCAGATGTATCATGTTTCGTATGTGGTGGAAAAGGTTGCAAGGTATGTAAAGGAGAAGGCTGGATAGAACTTTTAGGTTGTGGAATGGTACACCCAAATGTATTAAAAAACTGTGGAATAGATTCAGAAGAATATTCAGGATTTGCCTTTGGATTTGGTGTAGAAAGAATTGCAATGGCAAAATTCGGAATAGAAGATATGAGATTATTGTTTGAAAATGATGTAAGATTTTTAAAACAATTTTAGAAAATAAAGATTTAAGTATAAAAAATAAAATTGAAATAATTTTATGAAAAAATATTAATTAAAATTTAGTTAAATATAAGGAGTGTTGAAATAGTGGGATTTTTTAGTAAAAAACCTAAAGAAAATAAAGAATATGAATGTGGCAAAGCAATAGAAATAGTGCACAAAAATCCAAATTATAGTGCTATACCAGTTGGAGGTGGCAAATTCAAAATTGTTCGTGATGTAGTTGCTAACAAAGAAATAGATATAATAAAACAAAAAAGAAAAGCTTTTATAAATGACATAAGCGGAAACGGAGCATATAACAATATAAAAGTAAAAAATAGCAATAATTATTATGTACCACCTCGCTATAATAGTTACGAAAATAATTATATTGGAAGATAGGAGAAGAGAATGAAAGCAAGTATTGAATGGTTAGAAGAATATAGCGATATAGATGTTGATAGCATAAAATTAGGAGACATCTTAACAATGACAGGTTCAAAAGTAGAAACAGTTGAACAAAAAGGAAATGACATAAAAAATGTAGTTGTAGGAAAAATATTAGAAATAAAAAAACATGAAGACTCAGATCACCTAGTAGTAACACAAGTAGATTTAGGAAATGAAAAAGTACAAATAGTAACAGGTGCTAACAACATAAAAGAAGGAGACATCGTACCAATAGCAAAAGATGGTTCAGAATTACCAGGTGGAGTAAAAATAAAAAAAGGACTTTTAC
>USHX01000049.1 GCA_900554565.1 uncultured Clostridium sp. | reverse complement strand
CTTACGACCTTCGGGTTATGAGCCCGACGAGCTGCCAACTGCTCCACCCCGCGATGTAAGACATTTATAATTATACTACCATTAGTAGCAATTGTCAACACCTTATTTTAGGAATTTTTTCACTTCACATATACCCTGTTTTTTATTGTATTCTTTATTCCCTGTATTACTTATTCAATATTTCTATTTTATTTTTTTCTTTTTCGCTGTTATTCTGGCACATTTTCTGCATTTTTCATTGTCTGAATTGTAGCCGCATTTTAAGTCACCAAGGTTTAAGATTTTGCTTATATAGTTGTCTAGTTTTTGTTCTGTTTCTTCAGATATTGCATATTTCATAGCTTTAGCTTCTTCTATTGCCTGACTTTCATCTACTTCTAATATTTCTTTTAGAAATATTTCGATTATGTCTTGCTTTTTTAGTACCTTTTTTGCTATTTCTTCCGCATTTTTTGTTAGTTTTATATTTCCATATGTTTGATATTCTATTAATTCCATTTCTTTTAAATTTTTCATGGCTTTGTTAACACTTGGTTTTGTTATTTTTAGTTTTTCTGCTATATCTGTTACTCTTACTTTTTCGGAGTTTTTTTCTATTAAATATATTGTTTTCAAATATTCTTCTTGTGATTCTGTAAGCTTCATTTTTTACCTTCTTTCATATAATATGCTCATATGCTGAATTTAATACCTTTTTTATGGATTTTTTTGTTTTTATATAACTCTTTTTTATCTAAAAACTTTGATATTGCATTTCATATGCCTAATTTTTTCTATATTTTCTTTGTTAGTCTGCGCTAACATTTTACTACATTTCTACCTGTTTTGTCAACTGACTAGCGCTTTTCAAATTTTGCTGGTTCAATAAGAATTAATTTTCTAAATCTTACTGACCAGCTACTTTATTTTTATTTTAAATTGTTATTAAGTCTTTTATTTTGTTATATTTGCTATCACCTATTCCACTTACTTCTTTTATATCTTCAATTTTCTTGAATTTACCCTTTTCTTTTCTGTAATTTACTATTTTTAAGGCTGTTGATGGACCAATTCCTGGCAGAGTTTCTAATTCCGTTTGTGATGCTGTGTTTATATTGACTTTTCCTTGTTTTGCCGTGTTATTACTAAATGTTCCTGTAATTGATGTACTTCCGCTATTTGTTTTTCCTGCATTTGCGGCTGTTCCACTTGATGTAGTTGCATTTTTATTCTGACTTTCTTGGCTATTAGAATTCGAAATTCCACTTGTTTCTGTTTGGATTAACTGCTTCTTTTCTTCTTGTTGTTTTTTGCATTCTTCTTTGGTTGGTATATAAATTTTCATTCCATCTTTCAATTTGTAAGCCAAGTTTATTTCATCTATACATGCATTTTCCTTTATACCTCCTGCTTTTTCAATTGCATCTGCTATTCTACTATTTTCGTTTAATTCGATTATTCCTTCTTTTTCTACTGCTCCTGATAAATGTACTATTATCTTTTCTTCTTTATTTTCTTTTTCATCACCTTCTTTTTCTTCTGTTTTTGCTATTTCTAAATTCGTTTCATTTTGTTTTTCAGTTTCAGTTGCATAGGCAAAATATCCCACTCCTGCTAATATTATTGTTGTTACTATTATTATTACTATTTTTTGTTTTTTACTTAAACTTTTAATATAATCTTGCATATTATCACTCCTATATTTATAAATTAATTATTATCTTAATATTTTATTTCTTGCTATTGTTATTTTTTCACTATCTGACTCGCATATTTTTTGCATTTCAATTCTTTCTCTAGTTATTTTAACTTGAATTTTTGTTAAAAATACGATATAGTATTTTTAAATTTATTAGGAGATTTGAAAAATGAAAATGAAGAAATTAATTGTACCAATATTTATACTTATCTTTAGTTTAAGCTTTTTTAAAGCTTCTTTTGTCTTTGCTGATGATGAAAACAAAACTACTACTGAGCCCACTATTTCAGCACAGTCAGCATATTTGATTGATAATAGAACTAATAAAGTTTTGTTTCAAAAAGATTCAGATAAGAAAATGTATCCAGCAAGTACTACAAAAATTTTAACAGCTATTCTTACTTTGGAAAATTGCAATGTTGATGATTCTGTAACTGCCAGCTTTGATGCTGTTAATTCTATTCCAGATGGTTATTCTACAGCAAGTATTCAAGTTGGAGAAGCTCTTACAGTTGAGCAACTATTAGAAGTTTTACTTATTCATTCTGCTAATGATGCTGCAAATATTTTGGCTGAACATGTTAGTGGTTCTATTGATAGTTTTGTTGCTATGATGAATACTAAAGCAAATGAACTTGGATTAAATGGCTCTCATTTTACTAATGCTTATGGTAAACATGATGATAACCATTATACTACTGCACATGATTTGGCTGTTTTGATGAAATATTGCTTGAAAAATGATACTTTTAGAAAGATTTCTGGAAAAGCTTCTTGTGCGATTCCAGCGACTAATATGTCTGGTACTAGAACTTATACTTCAACAAATGAACTTGCAATTCCTAAGACTAGAAATTATTATCCTTATCTTACTTCTGGTAAAACTGGATATACAACTCAAGCTAAAGAGTGTTTGGTCTCTGCTAGTTATAAGGATGATTTAGAATTGATTTGCGTTGTTTTGGGCAGCACTAGCCGTTTTAGTGATACAAAAAATCTTTTTGAATTTTGTTATTCAAATTATTGTGTTAAAACTATTGCTAATGAAAGAGATGTTGTTTCAAACATAACTGTTTCAAATGCTACAAAGGATACAAAAAGCTTAGATTTAGTACTTTATGAACCAATTTCGGCACTTATAAAAACTTCTGATTCTTTGGATGATTTGAAACCTGAAATTTCTTTGAATGATAAAATTTCTGCACCTATTTCTGAAAATGATGTTTTAGGTAAAGCTACTTATTCTGTTAATGGCGTGACTTATACTACTGATGTTGTAGCTTCACATAGTGTTGAGAAATCTAATTTTTGGACTTATATGATTTATGGATTTATAATCTTTGTTTTCTTGCTTCTTATTTATGAGTGCTTTTTTAACCAAAAGAAAAGAAGAAAAAAATCTAAAAAAGTTAAATATTATTATGGAAGATAGGTTCAAATTTAAAGTTTCGATTTTCTGTTTTAAAATTTCTGAATCTAAGATTTAAAGTTTTGATTTTTAGTTTTTGAATTTTGGATTTAGTGTTTTGAAATTTTTGATTTTAAGATTATAAATTATAGAATTAAAATTTTATTTTAACTGTTGGCAAAATATTTTAAATTTTTGCCAACAGTCTTTTTTATTTATAGTCTTTTCCTAAGATTATTGTTATATCTATTTTGCTTGAACTTGATTCACTACTTTGTATTGTTCCTACTTCAAGTATGTCTTTTATGTTGTTTAGTAGTGAACTTCCCGCATTTTTCTTGTTTATTATTGTTGTTTTTGATGTTATATTTGTGTTTCCTGTTCTAGTTACTTTATATCCAGCACCTTCTAGGTCTGATACAGCTGTTTGTAAGTTTTTGCTTGTTCCACTTCCATTTAACACTTCTATTTTCAAGTTTGCTTTGTTTTTTGAACTTACTACTGTACTACTTGAACTTGTAGAACTTGAAGTTGTACTTGTTGAGTTTGTTTTGCTTGAGCTTGAATTTGTTGTATTTTTAGTTGTGTTGCTTGATGTTGTATTTGTGCTGTTTGTTTCATTTTCTTCTGCTGCTAATTCTTCTTCTGTTTTGTCTCTATCATAAAATAATTCTTGAATTAGGCTTGCTGTTTGTTTT
>USHX01000048.1 GCA_900554565.1 uncultured Clostridium sp. | reverse complement strand
ATTATTAAAACTACAATTAAAGAAACTCGCAGTTTTTTAGTGTGCACCAAGTTTTTGGATTCAAATGAAGTTTTCATTTTTACTACTTTATTATTTTTATTAGTTTTTTTGTTTTTTGTATTTCCCATATAAACGCCTCTTTTGTTAAAAATTTGCAATTATATTTTATATTAAAAAATGTGAAAAAGCAACAAATTAGCATAAATTAGTAATATAAAAAAATGAAAACAAAATTAAAAAATTCTTGATTATTAGATGTCTTTTATATATACTAATATTGAATATAAAAACCCAAATACCTTTGAAAGGAAATGATATAAAAATTATAAAAAGAATTGATATAAATGGATTAGAAGAAGGAAT
This sequence comes from uncultured Clostridium sp., assembly GCA_900554565.1. Lineage (GTDB taxonomy): Bacteria > Bacillota > Clostridia > TANB77 > CAG-508 > CAG-269. Next base: position 3,506 of record USHX01000048.1, on the reverse strand, counting down.
TGCGACACTGAAGAAAAACATGTCAAACCAAGCTACAATAGAATTAGTAAAAAAAATAAAAAAATATCACAACGAAAGGGAGCAGTAAAAGCTCCTTTTAATTTATGGGCAATTAGTTAGAGAGTCTAGCTGAAAGAGTTGACTTAATATGTTATAATAGATATATATTTGTGAAAGGAATCAAAAATGAAAAATAATATAGTAGAAGAAACAAATTTTATAATGAAAAAATATCATATAAAAGCCAATAAATCATTAGGGCAAAATTTCTTAATTAGCCAAGAAGTTATAGACACAATAGTAAACAAAAGTGAAATAACTGAAAATGACTTAGTAATAGAAATAGGACCAGGACTTGGGACATTAACAAAATATCTATTAGAAAAAGCTGGAAAGGTCATCTGTATTGAATTAGATAAGAGAATGATAGATATTTTAGAGGATATATTTAAGCTATATGATAATTTTGAAATAATAAATAAAGATGTGTTAAAGGTAGATTTAAATCAATTAATAAAAGAACAAAAAGAAAATAGTAATATAGAAAATGTAAAAATAGTTGCAAACTTACCATATTATATAACAACACCAATTATAATGAAATTATTAGAAGAAAAGCTAGACTTAGAATCAATAACTGTAATGATACAAAAAGAAGTAGCAGATAGACTAATTGCAGTACCGGGAAGTGAAAATACAGGAGCGATAACATATTCTGTATATTATTATGCAGAAGGTGAAAGTGTATTGGAAGTTCCAAACTATTCGTTTATTCCAGAACCTGAAGTGACATCAGAAGTCATAAAACTGAAAATTAGAAAACAACCAATAGTAAATGTAGAAGATGCTAAAAAAATGTTTAAAATTATAAAAAATGCATTTACTCAAAGAAGAAAAACATTACTAAATGGATTAACTAACACAAAGATATTTAAAAATAAGGAAGAAGGAGTTAAGATATTAAACGAAGTACGGATTAGCAGAAAATATAAGAGCAGAAAAACTTACATTAGAAGATTTTGCAAATATTTCCAAATTAATATAAAATACCAGTATCTTTTTTGAAAACATTATGTTATAATATATAAGAATAAAAAATAGGGAGAAAAGGATGAATCAAATATTAGTAACAAAAAAACTATATATAACACCAGAATTGAAAAGAAAAAAGAAAATCTATAAATTTGATTTCTTTTTATCTGTTTTTTTAGTGTGCATTTTAATATCTCTATGCATTTATGCTTCTTATGATAGAAACAAAAGTGAAGAAGCATCTAAACAAATATTAGATGGATTTAGTACAGAAGAACAAGAAGATACAACAATAGCTAAAAATAATGTATTAATAGCAGTTCTAGATGATTCGCAAACAGTAGAAACAGACAATAGTAACTCATCATCTAAAAAAACAACTGTAAGTAAAACAAAGACAGAGAAAACAGCAGATGGTTTTACATATAAAACAATAGCGACAATAAATATACCAAAAATTAATGTTCAATATCCAATATTAGATGGCGAAACAGATTCAGAACAAGAAACAGAAAGTTTATTAAAAATATCACCAACTAAGTTTTGGGGAGCAGATCCAAATGAAGTAGGAAATTTTTGCATAGTCGGACATAATTATAGAAACACTAAATTTTTTAGCAAAGTTCCAACTTTAGAAAATGGAGATGTTATAGAAATAACAGATGCTTCAGGAAAAACGCTGAGATACTCAGTATATAATAAATATGAAGTGGTACCTGAGGATTTGAGCTGTACATCTCAATTAACTAATGGAAAAAAAGAAATAACTTTAATAACTTGTACAAATGACAGCAAAAAGAGAGTTATCGTAAAAGCAAGTGTGGTATAAAGTTAACAAAGAAAATGTAATGGTCATAATATACTAGAGTAGATAAAGGAGGTATATTATGGCCAAAATTATTGTATTTAACAATGATACAGATAGAATGGAAACATATTATAGAGGCGAATCTGAACCAATGCCATATAACACAAATGGAACATTGAGAGTAAGGGAATTTAGAGGAGCAAGTAATAGTGATATATTGTGGACTACAAAAAGAACAATGCAAAGTTGGAATAGTCAAAGATATATATTTGGTTCACCAATACCTGTGGGATTTGCTTTTAAAAGACCATATGAGCGGCGGTCATGGAAATCAAAGCCAACATTACGCGGGAACTGCATTTGATGTAGGGCAAACATTAACAACAGCTAGAAGAACAGCTTTGTGGAATAGTGCAAATAACTCTGGAATTTGGTATTATGTAGAACCTATAAGCTTAACACCTACATGGGTACACTTTGATAAACGCTTTGGAAAACCAGCATGTTCTTCTGGGGGATTCCCACAATTGAAAAGAGGAAGTGTTAGCAATTATGTTTGTATAGCACAAGATGACCTAAATACATTGGGATATAGAACAAATGGACTAGATGGAATATTTGGAGAAGCAACTAGAAATGCTGTTATAGCATATCAAAAAGCTAAAGGACTTACAGCCGATGGGATTGTTGGTTGTAATACATGGCGTTCATTACAGGAAGCGGTTATTGCTACAGGTCCAACTAGTACAACAATAAGTTAAAAAAGAAAGTAAAAAATTAGATTTAAGCTAAATTTTAGCCCAAATCTAATTTTTTTTGATATAAACTTTTAATAGTTTCTTATGCTTTTTTTTCAACAGGAAAATCATCTTTTTGCAACTTTATCAATCCATTAATTATTGCATCAACAACGCCTTTATTATAATCATTTAACTTTGAATATTTTGATATAATTTCAGAATCAAATGATATATCATTAACTGGTAAGGTATTTTTAATTAAATCTGCAAATAAAAAATCAGAAGAGATATTTAATGCTTTGCAAATATTAATTATGGTAGTTGCACTTCCAAATGCTATTCCGCGTTCTAATTGACTAATATATCTAGGTGATAAAGATAGCTTTTCTGCTAATTCTTCTTGAGTGAATTCGGCATTTTTTCGTGCTAATTTGATTTTTCTACCGATATTTTCTCTTAAGTTCTTTTCTAAGTTATTCATAGAAATCCTTCTATATTAATAATAAAAATAGTATATCAATTAAAGTTTTTAAATAAAATGAACAGATAATGCTAAGAAAAACTTAAACTGATAGTATAAGTGTGATATAAAAACATGATAAACTAAAAAAAATTTGATTCATAATCGTTAACGAAATTAAAAAATTTTCAGAAAAATAAAAAAATTTTAAAAAATGCTTGCAAATTAGAAAAAGTTATATTACAATTTAGAAGAAGTGGAGAGATGTGGCACGAAGTGGTAGAAAAGTGGAGTGAGGTGAAATATAATTGCTAATTGGTGAATACGAGCATTCTCTAGATGCAAAAGGCAGACTTATAATGCCGGCAAAACTAAGACAAGACATGGGAGAGAAGTTCATCGTAACAAAAGGTTTAGATGGATGTTTATTTGCGTTTTCACAAAATGAGTGGTTAAATTTTGAAAC
>USHX01000047.1 GCA_900554565.1 uncultured Clostridium sp. | reverse complement strand
GTGCAGCTGCTGCTACTGCAGATACTCCATATTTTTCTTCTATTGCTTTTACTAAGTCGTTTAATTCAACAACTGTTAGGCTATCGATTTCTTCGATTAATTTTTCTATTTTTTCCATTTTAAAATCCTCCTTCATATTTTAATTTAAGTTTTACTTAAATTATATTTAATTATATTTAGTGATATTAAGTTCACAACTCTTATTTTATATTTATTATTCAGCATCAGCTGGTTTAGCTTCAGCTTCTTCTTTTGCTGGTTCTTCAGCTGCAACATTAACAGCTACCTTTTCTCCAGCTTCTTCTTTTTGTTTTTTAACTTCGTTTAATGCAACTGCAACTTTTGAGATATTTGCAAGTAATGCACCAGCAAGCATAGATAATAAGTCTTCTCTTGATGGTAATTTTGCTAATGTAATGATTTCTTCTGCTGTCATTACTTTTCCATCTATAACTCCACCTTTGATTTTGTAGAATTCATTATCTTTGCTAAATTTGTAGATTACTTTTGAAGCTTCTAAGTAGTCTTCTTCGCTCATTATAACAGCTGTTGGTCCTACTAATTTATCTTCTAATCCTGTAACTCCACATTCTTCCAATGCTCTTCTTGTTATGTTATTTTTTATAACTGAACATGTAGCATTTGCATTTCTTAAATCTTTTCTTAATGCTGTATCATCTGTAACATTGATACCTCTGTAATCTGTTAAAAGTATTAGTTTAGATTTTTTCATTTTTTCTGCTAATTCTTTTACTTCTTCTTTTTTTCTGTTTAGTATTTTTTCACTTGCCATTTATTTTTTCACCTCCTAAAAAACTTTATGTTTTTATATTAGGGAACTTAAATTTCCTTTAATATAAATAAATAACACTCTTATAGTCGCAACCTAGGCATACTATAAGAGTGTTTCTCTTAAATTATTACCTAGGTAGGACTTACAATTAATTGCCTACTGTCTTTGGCTTATATATTCTATTCTTATTTTTGGTTAATAAAAATACTTGGTCCCATTGTTTTAGCTATTGCAACACTTTTAATGTATTGACCTTTAGCTGCTGCTGGTTTTGCTTTTATTATAGCGTTGATTATTACTTCATAGTTTTCTAATAATTTTTCGCTACCAAATGAAACTTTACCAAATCCTAAGTGAATAATGTTGTTTTTGTCTAATCTATATTCAACTTTACCTGATTTGATTTCGTTTATAGCTTTTGTTACATCCATTGTAACTGTTCCTGATTTAGGGTTTGGCATTAAACCTTTTGGTCCTAATACTTTACCTAATCTTCCTACTACACCCATCATGTCTGGTGTTGCAACTACTACATCATAGTCGAACCAACCATCATTTTGGATTTTTGGAATTAATTCTTCTGCTCCAACAAAGTCTGCTCCAGCTTTTTCAGCTTCTTCAGCTTTTGGTCCTTTAGCAAATACTAATACTTTTTGTGTTTTACCTGTACCATTTGGAAGTACTACTGTACCTCTAACTTGTTGGTCAGCATGTTTTGAGTCAACACCTAATTTTACGTGTAATTCTAATGTTTCATCAAATTTTGTTTTTGGCATTTTTTCGATAATTTCTAAAGCTTCTTTTGCGTCATATTCTTTAGTTTTATCTACTAATTTTGCACTTTCTGCATATCTTTTAGATACTTTCATTTAAATTTCCTCCTTTGGTTTTAGCGAGTTTTACTCTCCCAATTTTTTTATTTTATAAATATTAAATATTTATCTTAAAATTATTCTGTTACTACTATACCCATTGATCTAGCAGTTCCTTCTACCATGCTCATTGCTGTTTCAATAGATGCAGCATTTAAGTCTGGCATTTTTTGTTCAGCTATTTCTTTTACTTGTGCTTTTGTTATTTTAGCAACTTTTTCAGTATTTGGTCTACCTGAACCTTTTTCAATTTTTATTGCTTTTTTGATTAATACTGCAACTGGTGGTACTTTTGTTATAAAAGTAAATGATTTGTCTTTATATACTGTTATAACTACTGGTATTATCATTCCAGGTTGGTTTGCAGTTCTATCGTTGAATTCTTTAACGAATTGCATAATGTTTACACCACTTGAACCTAAAGCTGGTCCTACTGGTGGAGCTGGTGATGCTTTTCCTGCTTCTATTTGTAATTTGATAATGTTTGAAATTTCTTTTTCTGCCATTTTAATGGCACCTCCCTTTTTTATTTAACTTTTTGAACTTGTGAAAATTCTAGTTCTACTGGTGTTTCTCTTCCAAACATAGATACTAAAACTTTTACTTTATGTTTTTCTGTATTTATTTCTTGTACTGTACCTACAAAGCCTTCAAATGCTCCATTCATGATTTGAACTTGATCATTTACTTCATAGTCTACATTTATAGAAACATCTTCAAATCCCATATTTCTTATTTCTTCATCTGTTAAAGGAATAGGGTCTGTTCCAGAGCCTACAAATCCAGTAACTCCTCTTGTATTTCTTACTATATACCATGATTCTTCTGTTACAATCATTTTAATTAGTACATATCCAGGAAATACTTTTTTTAGATTTGTTTTTCTTTTACCATCTTTGATTTCTATTTGTTCTTCCATTGGTACTATGATATCAAAGAAGTAATCTTCTAATTCTCTGTTTTTTATTGTGTTTTCTAAGTCTTTTTTTACTTTATTTTCATAACCAGAATATGTATGTACAACATACCATCTAGCTACCATATCATAATCTTTTTGAGACATGTTTTGTAGCCTCCTTATATTTTTTATTAAAGCAATCTATTCGGCATTATTCTCAGTATTTTCAGTGCTATCTGCATTTTCTGTATTTGATGTATTTTCTGTTTCTGAAGATGAAGCTTCTTCTCCAGAGTTATCTGTTTCATTTGTTGTGTTATCTTGAGTTGCAGAATTATTTGTTGATATAACTTCTTTAACTTTATTAACACCATGTTTGTTTAAACTTTCAAATGTAACATCTAATACAAAAACTATTGCAGCTGTTACTAATACGATTGTTACTACCGCTATTGTATTATTTAGTAATTGTTTTGGTGTTGGCCATATTACTTTTTTTAATTCAGCTTTAAAGTCTTTTGTAAAACTTTTTTTGTTTTTGCTGACTTCTTTTTTGTTTGCTTTTGATTCTTTTTTAGCCATTTTATATCCTCCTTAAAATAGCTCACTAACTATTTAGTTTCTTTATGTGTTGTACGTTTTTTACAGAATTTGCAATATTTTACTATTTCTAATCTATCTGTATTATTTCTCTTGTTTTTTGAAGTCATGTAATTTCTTCTTTTACATTCCGTACATTCTAATGTTATATTTTCTCTTGGTCCTTTTGCTGCCATATTAATAACACCTCCGTATTTTTTTAACCTTTTATTTTTAAACGATGTGAGCGTATGCTATTTACATACGCTTAAATATTTTACCATTTTTTTCTTAGCCTGTCAATGAATTTTTAGGAAAAACTCCTTATTTCTTCAACTTTTTTCTCTTTTTTTGTACTGAAAATCCAAATTTACCAATTTTCTTGCCTAATGTATAATAATGTCCATTAGAATATGCTATTAAATCACATTTTGATATATCAAATGCTCCTTTTTCATCAATATATTTTTCATCTGCATTTATTGCTAAAACTTCTGCAACAAACATATGATGTGAACCTAATTCTCTTATTTCCTTTACTTTGCATTCAACAGAAACTGGACTCTCTTTTATCATTGGGCATTTTACAAAATTTGCCTTTTCTTTATGCAAGTTCATCTCTTTGAATTTATCTACTTTAGCTCCTGTTTTTACTCCACACCAGTCTGTTGCTTTTGCTAAATCTCTAGTTGTTAAATTTATTACAAATTCTCCTTGCTCTTTTATCATATTATATGAATGTCTTGATGGTCTAACTGATATGTATACCATTGCTGGGTCTGTATTTAGAATTCCTGTCCATGCAACTGTTATTATATTAGATTTTTCCATAGTACCACAACTTACCATTACTGCTGGTATTGGATATAAAAATGTTCCTGGTTTCCACATTGCTTTACTCATGTTTAATCATCCTTTCCTTTTATTATAAATCTTAAAAATAATCTTTCTATTATATTCTTTTCTTTGAAAATTATACCATTTAAAAAAGCACAAATCAAGTTAATATCCTTTATCCTGATTTCTGCTTTTTTATTTAAATTAAATATAGTTTATAAAATAAAAAAATCTAGCAACAACCTATCTTCCCAGCAGGGTAACCCGCAAGTATTTTCGGCACATTTAGGCTTGACTTCTGTGTTC
>USHX01000046.1 GCA_900554565.1 uncultured Clostridium sp. | reverse complement strand
TATTAGCAGGAGCTTTAAAAGACCATGGAAAAGCTAAAATAGTAGGAACAAAAACTTATGGAAAAGGTGTAATACAACAATTATTAACATTACCAGATGGAAGTGGACTAAAAATAACATCTGAAGAATACTTAACACCTAATAAAACAAAAATAAACAAAATAGGAATTGAACCAGATGAAAAAGTAGAATTACCAGATACAGTAAAAAATGTTTTAACAGTTGAACAAAAAGATGATACACAATTACAAAAAGCTATAGAAATATTAAAAGCGCAATAGATAATAAAAAATATAAAATGAAAGAAGGAAGAAAAAATGAACTTACCTAATAAATTAACAATTTTCAGAATTATATTAGTACCAATAATGGTTATAATTCCATTTTTAGGAATAGATGAAAAATGCATGGGGATACCAGTACAATGGCTAATAATAGATTTAATATTTGTTATAGCTTCAATAACAGACAAATTAGATGGATATCTAGCAAGAAAGAATAATCAAGTAACAACATTTGGAAAATTTTTAGATCCACTAGCAGACAAAATTCTAGTACTAGCAGCAATGGTAATGTTAGTTGAAATGCAAAAACTACCAGCTTGGATTCCAATAATAGTTTTAACAAGAGAGTTTGTAGTGTCTGGATACAGACTAGTTGCTGTAGAAAAAGGCGGAACTGTTATAGCTGCTTCAAAATGGGGCAAATTGAAAACTGTAACACAAATGATTGCAATAATTTTAGCATTTTTAGATTTAAATGCATTTGGAGATTGCTTCTCAGGAGCTTTACAAGGTGGAGATTTAGTATTAAACTTTGTTGTAACAGCAATGATGTTAGTTCAAACAGTTGCAACAATATTTTCTGGAGTTAATTACCTAAAAGGAGCAAAAGAATTAATAAAAGACTAGTATTAATAATTTGGTAAAAGAAGAGGTATGGAAAAATTTGCAAATTTGCTTGACAAATTTGCGATTTTGCCGTAATATAGAAAAAGGTTTTTAAAAAGCAAAAAGTTTAACTTTATGAAAGGAGAATTACAATGGAAGAAAAAGATGTAATATTAACACAAGAGGGATTTGATAGATTAGAAAAGGAATTAGAATATTTAAGAACTGAAAAAAGAGCAGAAATAGCTGATAGAATAAAAGTAGCATTAGGATTTGGAGATCTATCAGAAAACTCTGAATATGATGAAGCAAAAAATGCTCAAGCAGAAAACGAAGTAAAAATAGCAGAACTAGAAAATAAAGTAAGACATGCAAAAATAATAGATGAAAAAGAAATTGATACAGAAACAGTTCAAATAGGAAATACAGTAAAAGTACTAGATATGGAATTTGATGAAAAAATCGAATATACAATAGTAGGTTCTACTGAAGTAGATTTAGCTCAAAACAAAATATCAAATGAATCACCATTAGGTGAAGCATTATTAGGAGCTAAGAAAAATAAAGTTGTAGAAGTTAATGCTCCAGCTGGAATAATGAAATACAAAATATTATCAATAAAAAAATAAATAAGTAAAGACCAGGAAAACTTTTAATAGCTCCTGGCCTTATTTTATTTTTTAAAAGATTAATTCAATTCTAAACTACTTTCTAAAGCAAGTGTAATCATGTTGTTTAAACCAGATTGGCGTTCTTCTGGAGTCGCAACATTTTTTATAAATTTAGAATCAACTACACTCATTAAACAAGAAGCATTTTTATTTAGCATTTTAGCTACATAAAATAATGCAAAAGCTTCCATTTCAGCACTAACTGGGTTAAAGTTTTTAGGAACTCTTGCTAAAAACTTAGAAACATCTGTCATATATACATCAAAACAATCTGTACAAACAGTATTTCCTTCACAAATATTAATATTTAGCCCATTTGCAGTTTTTTCTAAAATAGAATTTAGGTAATCGCTGCTATTTACTAAATGGCAATTGTCATTGTTTAATGTATAAGCAAAATTTCCTTCACTAAAAACTTGCTTTGCTAAAACTATATCAAATAATTTTAATTCAGGTTTATAACTACCGCAAGATCCAATTCTAATAATATTTTCAACATCATAGAATTTGTAAAGTTCATAACTATAAATTCCCATACTTGGCATTCCCATTCCAGAAGCCATAATAGTAACTTCTTTACCTTTATAAGTTCCGGTATAGGCATACATTCCTCTAACTTCATTTACTAATTTATAATTATCTAAAAAATTTTCAGCTATATACTTAGCTCTAAGTGGGTCACCTGGCATTATAACAGTTTTTGCAATATCACCAAGTTTAGCTTCATTGTGTGGTGTTGGCATAAAAATTCCTCCTTTGTTTTTAATAATATTAGTATATCAATAAATTTTTAAAAATACTAGGGAAAAATAGAAAAACACTTGTAAAAAATAAAAACAAATGGTAAACTAGAAATAGATTAAAAAAAAAACGCATTTTTGGTTTCAATTTTTTAATCTTTTTTTATATTTAAGGAGGAATACAATGAACACAAAGTACATATTTGTAACAGGTGGAGTAGTTTCAGGACTAGGGAAAGGAATAACTGCTGCATCACTTGGAAGGCTATTAAAAAATAGAGGATATAAAATAACAATACAAAAATTTGACCCATATATAAATGTTGACCCAGGTACAATGAACCCATATGAACATGGAGAAGTATTTGTAACAGATGATGGGGCCGAAACGGATTTGGATTTAGGACATTATGAAAGATTTATAGATGAAAACTTAACACAAAACTCAAGTGTAACAATGGGAAAAGTCTATTTAAGTGTAATAGAAAAAGAAAGAAAAGGAAAATACCTTGGGAAAACAGTTCAAGTAATCCCCCACATAACAAACGAAATTAAAGAAAAAATATATGGATTTGAAAACACAGACACAGATATAGTAATAACAGAAGTGGGAGGGACAATTGGGGACATAGAAGGACTTTCAATTATTGAAGCTATAAGACAAGTGGGGCTAGAAAAGAATCCAGAAGATGTAATGTATATTCATGTTACATTATTGCCTTATATTGTAGGTTCAAATGAAATAAAATCAAAACCAACACAACACTCTGTAAAAGAATTACAAAGCTTGGGAATTAAGCCAGATGTATTGGTGTGTAGAACTGAAAATGATATTCCAGATAGCATAAGAGAAAAATTATCTCTATTTTGCAATGTAAGAAAAACAGGGGTAATAGAAAATAAAACGGCAGATTGTTTATATGCAGTACCACTAATGCTTGAAGAAGAAGGATTAGCAAGAGAAGTATGTAATCATTTAAAACTAGACAATTACATACCAGATAATTCAAAATGGCAAGAAATGATAGAAAACATAAGAAAAATAGATAAAAATGATATTGTAAAAATAGCAATTGTAGGTAAATATGTAAAATTAGAAGATTCATATATATCTGTAATAGAAAGTTTATACCATGCTGGATTTGCCAACAATGTAAATGTAAAAGTTGATTTGGTTGATGCTGAAAAAGTAACAAAAGAATCAGTAAAAGACATTTTAGAAAAATATGATGGAATAGTTGTTCCAGGTGGATTTGGCAATAGAGGAATCGAAGGAAAAATAGAAACAATAAAATATGCAAGAGAAAATAAAGTTCCATTTTTAGGAATATGTTTGGGTATGCAAATGGCAGTTGTAGAATATGCAAGAAATGTATTAGGATTTAAAGATGCTAATTCATCTGAACTTGATAAGAAAACGAAAAATCCTGTAATACATATCATGGAAGAACAAAAAAAAGTGGATAAAAAAGGTGGCACAATGCGTTTGGGTGCTTATCCATGTATTATAAAAGCTGGAAGTTTGGCTAGTAAAGTTTATGGCAAAATAGAAATTTCTGAAAGACATAGACATAGATACGAGTATAACAATGAATATAAAGAAAGATTAGAAAAGGCAGGTTTAAAAGTTTCTGGAACTTCTCCAGATGAAATGTTAGTTGAGATAGTTGAATTAGACCAAAAAGAACATCCATATTTTATAGCAGGTCAATTTCACCCAGAGCTAAAATCTAGACCAAATAATCCAGCTCCATTGTTTGTACGGATTAGTTGAAGAAGCAAAGAAAAGAAGAAAATAGAAATAAATGTAGAAAAATAGAATAGATGTTACAGTTATATATTTTAGGAGGAATGGAAGGAGAAAAAATATAATGGGAAAAACAAAAGAAACAAATATTGAACAAGGGATTACATTAATTGCATTAGTAATTACAATTATTGTGCTTTTAATATTAGCGGGAGTAAGTATAGCAACATTAACGGGAGATAATGGAATCTTAAAACAAGCGAATCAGGCAAAGGAAAATAATAATAGTGCAGCAGCAAGGGAGAAAGTAGAAGTAG
>USHX01000045.1 GCA_900554565.1 uncultured Clostridium sp. | reverse complement strand
TTTATGTTAAAATTCTTAGCAAAAACAGCAGAAAAATATGCAAAAGCAACAAATACAGCGTGTGCAGTATTTTTAGTTTTTCATCAACCAAAAATGCCAAAGTGTATGATAAAAAAAGATTAATTAAAAACTATTACATTGGTAAATATAGCTCGAAAAGGATATATTTACCAATGATATAACTTAAAGGTTATATATAAAACAATCCAAGTAAAAGAAAGTGCTTTAAATAGGCTTTCTTTTTTTATGCTTTAATAGATAATAAAAAATAGAACCTAAATAATTTTAAGTTCATATTTTTTATAACTTTATTTTGTATAAATTTCTAAACGTTGTGTAAATAGACCGTTTTCTGCTTTTGGTATTAGATTAACATTGCTATTTTTCTTTACAAGTTTTTTTACTTCCCATAAACCTAATCCAGTATGGCTTTCTTTTCCACTTACACCTTTTTCAAATATTTTGTCTATATCTAAGTTTTTCTCTTTATAAGTATTTTCAATAATAATTAATTGTACTGAATTTTTAAAATCATTTCTAAATGTTAAATTAAGTACTTTATTATCACACTCTGATGCTGCTTCAATTGCGTTATCCAACAAGATTCCTAATATTCTTGCAAATTCGTATATTTTCATATTTAGAGTACTTAAATCTAATAAGAAAGTTATATTTACTTTTATGTCTTTAGATTCAGCTTCATAATATTTTTTAGTTAATAAATTGTAAATGCCATCATTGTTTACTACTTCTGGATTTAACAAATATAAATTATTTACTCTTTGGCAGTCATCTTCTAATTGATCATAATAAACTTTTAAGCCTTCCATGTCATTAGTTTTTATATAACCACCAATTGTTGTAACAATATTATCAAAATCATGTTTAAAACCTCTAACATTGTCATGTAAAATACGTAAAGTATTATTATAAGATTCTGCACTTTCTAATTTTCTAGTGGTTAATATTAGTTTAAAGATTCTAGTTAATGTATATAAACTTATTGCAAAATAAGAAATTAGAGATAGAAAACTGAAAAAAGTTACTGTCATAGGAAGGATATCTATATAAAATGCTACTAATATTGATTGTACAATTATTGTTAAAAAGCCTATTAGCACATTAAATATAATAATTATTTTAGAATTTTTATCTATATTGTCAACAAATTCAATTTTTAGATTTCTATATTTTATAATTAAAATGGCAAAAATACATGCAGTATAAATCAATAAAACATATAACATACGATATACAGGGATACTACTTAGTTGATCAGCATCTATATGAAATATAGTTAAATATGGGTTTAATAAAAGAGCACCTAATATATTAAATAATAAAGCAGTAAAAACCATAGCAATGCAAGTTCTAATAAAATTAATATTAAAAACTTTATATGCAATTAATATCATAATAAAATAATTAAACAATACATTAAAAGGATTTTCTAGTATATATCGGCTAATAAAGCTAATAAAAGTAGTTATTATAATATAAATTAATTTTCTTTTTTTAGTACTAGTTCCTTTAATTAAAGTCATGAAAATAGTCATGATTAGAAAGTTTTCGATAATGCTAGCTGGTATAAGTAAAATATTTACGAGTGTTTCATTTGGCGTACTAATTGCCATCCATAAATTATTAAAAATTTCCATAAGTTTTCAAAACCTCCAATAACTCAGATTTATATTTAGGTCCTATATCACAAGTAGAACCATCATTAAAAGTAATGACACCAGAAACTGGTTCAACATCTCTAATTTGAGAAATATTAGCAACATAAGATTTGTGACATCTCATGTAGTTCTTAGGTAATTTATCTTGAAACTTATTAAAAGAACTATAAGTCTCATAATCACGGTTAGCAGTATGAAAAACAAGTTTCATGCCATCTCTTTTTATATAGATAACTTCAGCTGCATCAACTAAAGTATTTTTATTATCAATTTTAATATATCGTTTAGGTGCAGTGTTAATATCTTCAAATAATCTAATTATAGTATCTTCTAATCTGTCGTAAGTAATAGGCTTAGCTAGATAATCAAAAGTTCTAAACTTGTAAGCAACCATAGCATATTCTAAATGACCAGTTGTAAAAATAATATAAGTATTTCTATGCATGTTTCTAATAGCTTTTGCTAACTCTAAGCCACTTTTGTTCGATTTTAAATTAATGTCTAATAAAACAACATCAACTTTGTTTTTACTGATAAAGTCTATCATGTCAGTTGAATTTGTTGATTTGAATGTTACATGTGCGTCAAAATTATTTTTAGTAAATATGTTTTCTAACATTTTCTCTAGACGATCTAAAATGTTTACATTGTCATCACATAGTGCAAAATTTACCATATATCCTACCCCTTCTTTTATAATGTATAGAAAATAGGTAACAAAGTTTGACAAGACCAAACAAATTACCTTAATTTTCCAGCAATAATAACAATATAATCCAAAAATCCCAGATTGTCAATAGAAATTTACAAAATTATCCATTTTATAAAGCTAACGCTATCAACGGAAACAGGATTTAGAAGTGATAATTCTATAAAAAACATTTGTAATAATTTGGATACTTATAAAAAATACAAAAAATTGAAAAAGTTATAATTAAAATTTGAGTATAATTTAAAGAAAAATTTGTTGACTACAAAATTTTTATTTATATAATGTAGGCAAAATATAACTAAAAACACAAAAATATATGCTGAATACTTTTGATAAAAGTGTAAATAATTTAAACAAAAGAGGGAGAAATTTTATGATTACAAATAATATAAGAAGAAAAAATAATTCAGTAAAAAGTAGCATGATATGGGGAAGCCAATATGATGCAATGATTAATTGAGCAAAGCAAGGTGAAGATAAAGCAAAATTACAGATAGCAATTTAGGGAACTGTTCTGGAAAGAAAATTAGTGTTACGGGAAGTAAAGCGTATGCAGATGATTGTATAAATAATATTAGAGATTTGGCAGGTAATGTATTAGAATGGACTTTGGAAGCATATACATCAAGCTTCAGAATTAGACGCGGTGGAAGTTGTGATGGAGCATATGCACCAAGTTTTCGTAGTGATTTTTATTCGACAGATACAACGGGAGAAAATGGAAGTCGTATGACACTTTATATAAAATAAAAAACTCATACTTTTCAATAAAAAATTGGAAAGTATGAATTTTTTTGTCCAATCACAAAGAGAAAACAAAAATAGTCAACAATTCATAAAAACAAAAACCACACATAAAATTATAAAGAAACAAAAAAAGGTTTATAGGTAAAACCATAGAAAAACCTAAATTCAAAAAGTTAGGAATGAAAACAACATGAAAAAAATGATAATACTAACAACAATACTAACAATATTTGCAGCATGTACAGCAATAGTAAATAACGAAGAAACTGTTACCACAAGTACAGGGACAATAAGCAATAAAACAATAGGTTGGGGAATAAAAAGAAATGATAACCATGATCAACCAGATGTAGGGATGCAAAATAAAAAGATATTAGAGGAAAACAATGGAATTTGTTTAGGAAGTAATGAAAAGAAAAATATATATTTAACATTTGATGAAGGATATGAAGCTGGCTATACACCTAAAATTTTAGAAACACTAAAAAACAACAATGTGAAAGCAACATTCTTTATAACAGCTCACTATGTTAATACACAAGAAGAACTAGTAAAACAAATGATATCAGAAGGCCATATAATAGGAAATCACACAGTAAATCATAAGAGTATGCCAACATTAACCAATGAACAAATTAAAACAGAAGTTATGGATTTACATCAAGTTATGCTAGAAAAATTCAATTATGAAATGAAATACATAAGGCCACCTAAAGGAGAATATAGTGAGAGAACAATAATAGAAACAAACAAACTAGGATATAAAACAGTAATGTGGTCATTTGCATACGAAGACTGGAACGAAAATAAACAACCAGATGAAGAAAAATCAAAAGAAAAAATATTAAAAAATTTGCACAATGGAGAAATAATGCTATTACATGGAAACTCAAAAACAAACACAAATATTTTAGATACTATTATAAAAGAAGCAAAAAATATGGGATATGAATTTAAAAGCTTAGATGAATTTGAAAAATAGGAGAGAAATTCTATGAAAAAAGATAGATACAACAAAATAGATAAAATCTTAGAACTTCCAAAAGAAGTGTGTTCAAATATTCCAAAATTAACAATAACAGGCTTTGATGAAATTATTATTGAAAACTTTAAAGGAATATTGGAATATGAAGAATTTTTTGTAAGAATAAGTACACACATTGGAATAATAAACATAAATGGATATGGTTTAAATTTAGAAAACATGACAGAAGATGATATAAAAGTAACTGGAAAGATAGAAAGTATAGATGTTGAAAGGACAATAGATGAATAAAGGAGAATGGCATGTTTTTAAAAATATTATTTAGCTATTTATTAGGATATTTAAAAATATCTGTAGAGGGATATTATATAGAAAGATTTATAAACATTTGCAAAACAAATAACATAACAATATGGAATTTAAAAAGAAATGAAAATATTGAGTTAGAGTTAAATGTAAGGATAAGTGAATTCAAAAAAATATGCAAGGTTGCAAAACAAACTAGATGCAAAGTGAAAATAAAAAGGAAAAAAGGATTCCCTTTTCTATTACATAAATATAAAAAAAGAAAAATATTTGTACTCTTCCTATTAATAATGATAATGTTAATAACATTATCATCAAACTTTGTATGGAATGTGGAAATAAAAGAAGAAAATGGACAACAACTTGAAAACATACAAGAAGACATAAAAAAAGCAGGATTAGAAACTGGTAAATTAAAAAACAATATTAATATGAAAGAAATAATAAACAAAATAAGATTAGAAAGAAAAGATATTGCTTGGGTAGGGATAGAACTGAAAGGAACAAATGCAATTGTAAAAATAGTAAAAGCAGATGAAAAGCCAGAAATAGTTGCGCAAGATGAATATTGTAATATTGTGTCAAACAAATCTGGAATAGTAACTAAAATAAGTGCACAAAATGGAACTGCAAATGTAAAAGTGGGTGATACAGTAAAGGAGGGAGATATACTTATAAATGGTTGGTTAGAAGGAAAATTTACAGGTGTTAGATATGTTCATGCAAAAGGTGAAATAGAAGCAAAAGTATGGTATACAAAAAGCAAAAAAATAAGCTATAATCTTACGCAAACACAAGAAACAGGAAATATCGAAAATAAGTATGCAATAAAAATAAATAATTTTAGAATAAATTTATTAAAAAAGCTTTCAAAATTCGAAATTTATGATACAATAGAAACGGAAAATAAATTCAAACTATTTTCAGACTTTTATTTACCAATTTCAATCATAAAAACAACAAATAAAGAACTAAAAAACGTACAAAAAAAATATAATTTAGAAGAAGCAAAAGCCTTAGGGATACAAGAACTAGAACAAGAATTAGATGAAGAAATTGAAAATAAAGATAAAATCATAAACAAAAATATAAACACATATGAAAAACAAGATGGAGTTGAAGTTTATGTAACATATGAAGTACTAGAAAACATAGGGACAAATGAAAAAATTGTATTTTGAAGGGATGA
>USHX01000044.1 GCA_900554565.1 uncultured Clostridium sp. | reverse complement strand
GATGCAATTACTTCTGCTCCAGAGTTTACATCTCCTAATATTACTATGCTTCCTTCTGTTTCTAGTTTTTGTCCTGAACGTAATGAGCCTTTATGGAATTTAGTTTCTGATGTTGCTATTTCTCTATCAAATGTTTTTCTTATGCTATGTAGCCCTAATGTTTTAGGCATATCGAAGTCGATTTCTACATCTATTTTGCTTTTTATTAATAGTTGTATTTCATCTATTTCTTTATTTTTTAGAACTTTTCCTGTTACTCTTATTGGTGTTTTTTCGTCTTTGTATAATTTTTTTAGTTCTGGTAATTTCTTTTTTAATTGTGCTACTATTTCTTCTTGTTTTGCATCTTCTTTTAGTTTTATTACTATTTCATCTTTTTTTAAATTTATACTTACTGCATTTACTCTCATTTCTACGTCCTTTCCACTTTTAATTCATTATTTGTGTATATGGTTTTGCTGTCATGTCTTCTTCTACATTTTGTGTGTTCATTCCAAAGTATTCTGCCATTATGTCTCTTACTACTTCTGCTGTATAATTTCCGTGTCCACCATTTTCTACCATTACTACTATTGCTATTTCTGGATTTTCGAATGGTGCAAATCCTACGAACCATGCATTTACCTTGTCTCCAGCTTCTGCTGAACCTGTTTTTCCTCCTACGCTAATGTTAAAGTCTTTGAATCTTACATATGCTGTACCACCTGTGTCACTTGTAACTGATTTCATACCTTGTAATACTGCATTTAGGTTTGCTTGGTTTATTGATATGTCTTCTTGGTCTTCATCTTGTAATCCTAATTTGTTTTTTACAAATGTTTTCATTTCTTCTTTTGAAACTTCTGAACCATCTGCATTTCTTATTGTTTTTATTATTGTTGGTGATATTTTTTTACCACCATTTGCAAGCATGCTTATGTATCTTGCCATTTGTAGTGGACTAAATTCATTATCACCTTGTCCAATGGCTGCGTTTAGTGTGTTTCCTGGATTCCAGTTTGGATCATCTGGATGATTTTTTGATTTTGTTTCTCTACTTGCAAGTACTCCTGATGTTTCTCCTTTTAGTTCTATTCCAGTTTTTCCACCTAGTCCAAAGTATTTTGCTATTTGTGCTAGTTTATCTATTCCCATTCTATCTGCTGTTTCATAGAAGAAATAGTTACATGATTTTTCTATTGCTTCTGATACATTTACATATCCATGTCCTCTGTGGTAGTCTGTATAATACCAACAATTCATTGTTATTCCGTATTTTTTGTATTGTCCAACATCATTTATTTTTGTGCTTGTATTTATTACTCCTGATTCTAGTCCTGCTATTGCTGTTATCATTTTAAATGTTGAACCTGGTGCATATGAGTTTTGTATTGCCTTGTCTACTAATGGTTTGGCTGTATTATCTCTGTATTTTGCCCAGTTTTCATTACTTATTCCACCTACGAAATCTTCCGGATTATAGTCTGGATAACTTGCCATTGCTAGCACTTCTCCTGAATTTACATTCATTACCACACATGCTCCGGCATTTGCATTATACACTTTTCCAAATCCACCACTTGCTATTTTTTGTATGTTATTTTTTAGCGCTTCTTCTGTTACTTTTTGTAGGTTTGCATCTATTGTTAACACTATGTCTGATCCTGCTATTGCTTCTTTTGATATGTATTCTGCTGTTGTTGTTCCATCAACTGCCATGTCTATTTGTTTTGTTCCATTTTTTCCTTTTAGGTATTCTTCAAATACTGATTCTATACCTGTTTTTCCGATTATATCATTTTGGTCATATGTGTCTTTTCTTGTTTCATATTCTTCTGAACTTATTCTTGAAGCATATCCTAATATGTGTGATGCTAGTGAACCTGATGTATATGTTCTTACTGGCTCTACTACTATGTTTAGACCTGCAAAGTTGTCTGAGCTTTCACTAAATTCTGCTACTGCTTCTCTTGGTATATTTTCTGCAATTGTTACTGCTTTTGTGCTACTATAGCCCTTTTGTGATAGTTCATATCTTATTGCTATTATTTTTCTTATTTCTTCTATGTTGTTTGTATTTTCTATTTTGTATTTTGTTCTGAATTTTTCAAATGCTTCTTCTGCAGTTATTGCTTCATTTAGGTTGTTTGATTTTTTCCAATTTATTAGTGTTTCTTCACTTATTGTGTATTCATATGGATTTATTTTTATTGGAAATGAGTCTACATATGAAATATTGTATTTTTCTAATACGTTTATCATGTTTAATATATCTTTGTTTAGTGTTTCTGTGTCTACTTTTGTTTTGTACATTTGAAGTGCAAATTCCATTTTTGAACTTACTAGGGTTGTTCCTGTTTTGTCTAATATTGCTCCTCTTGAGGCTTCTAGCGTACTTTCTCTAGTTAATCTTGTATTTGATTGTTCTCTATATTCTGCCCCATGTACTATTTGGAGGTTGAAAAGTCTTATTATTAAAACTATTCCTATTAGATATATTAGTACTGTTAATAAATTAAATCTTAAATTAATATTTACTCTTTTATTTTTTCTCATTTATTTGACTTTCCACCTACCTTTTTTAGTTTGTTTTTTAGTATTTTAGAAATATCTTGTTAATATTTTATTTCCTTTATATTCATTCTCAATATAGTATCCTGCTTTTTGAATTAAAGGATAAAGCACTATTGTTAATAACAGATTAAATATTACTTCTATTGTTAGTGTTATTATAAAATTAATGATTTCTACATTTGTTGATAAAACTATATAGTTTAATATGTAATTTGCTGTTTCAAATATTATGGTTGACCCCATTACCATAAACATTATCGTCATTCTACTATCTTTTGAAAAGTTTTTATCAAATACACCTGCTAAGAATCCTATTGTTCCTAGTGTTCCTGCATATATTCCTATTTTGCTTCCGAAAATTAAGTCTAGGAATAGCCCTATTGCTATTCCATACACTGTTCCCATTGTTCTGCTTGCAAACAAACCTATAAACAATACTAATATTGCAAATAAATTTGGCATTACTCCTGCAATGTTAAACCATGTAAAAAAGTTTGATTGCATGTAATATATAATTAATGTTGCTATTATTAGTGCAATATTTATTATTGTTTTTTTCAATTTGTTCACTCCTTTGTTTTTTACTATTTGTTTGTTATTACTAATACTGTGTCTAGTTTGTCAAAGTCTACTGCTGTTTCTACTATTGCATATCTATCTGTCATGTTTTGTGTGTTTGTTACTTTTTTTATTGTTCCTATGTGTATTCCTTTTGGATATATTCCACCTAATCCTGATGTTTCTATACTATCTCCTTGGATTACATTTGCTTCTGTTGGTATGTACATTGCTTTTAGTGCTGATTTTTCATCTAGTGTTCCTTTACATACTATACTGTCTTTTGTTGTGCTCATTGATGAACTTACTGAACTTGCTGTGTCTATTATTGTTTGTACTTTTGCTGTTGAGTCTGTTACAGAAATTACATGTCCTACTAAACCTTCATTTCCTATTACTGTCATGTTTTCTTCTACTCCATCTTTTTTTCCGATGTTTATTACTAGTGTTTTTGAGTAGTTGCTAATGTCTTTGTTTATGACATATCCTGGGATTGTTTTGTATTCTCCATATTTTTCTGTTAAGTTTAGATATTCTTTTAGTGTTTCGTTTTGTGTTTTTATGTTTTCAAGTTCTCTTAGTGATTGTTCAAGTTCGTTGTTTTTCTTTGTTAGTTCTTTGTTTTCTTCTTTTAGATTGTTTATATCTGTAAAAAATGTGCTGTTTCCACTTAGTTTGTTTTTTAAGTATGTTAGTCCATTTTGAACTGGCATGATTAGGTTTGCTGCCGCATTCTCAAAGAAACTTGCATTTTTTTCTCCATTTGAGAATATAACAATTAGTATTAAGATTATTATTGTTATTACAATACCTACAATTCCACTTTTTTTGTTTCTATACATCTTTTACTCCTTACTTTTTATCTTCTATTTCTTGCATTAATAAGCACTGTTTTTAGTCTTTCTAAATCATCTAGTGTTTTTCCTGCTCCTCTTACTACACAGTCTAATGGTTGTTCTGCTACATATACTGGCATGCCTGTTTCTTGGCTAATTAACTTGTCCAGATTTTTTATTAATGCTCCTCCACCTGCTAATACTATTCCTTTTTCCATTATGTCTGATGCTAGTTCTGGTGGTGTTTTTTCTAGTGTTAGTTTTACTATTTCTACTATTTTGTTTATTGATTCTTTTATTGCTTCTTCTATTTGTGTTGATGTTACTGTTACTGTTCTTGGTAAACCATCGTTTAAGTCTCTTCCTCTTACTTCTACTGTGCTTTCTGTCATTAATGGCATTGCACAACCTATTTGCATTTTTATTTGTTCTGCTGTTGTTTCTCCTATAGCTAGGTTCATTTCTTTTTTGATGTAATTTACTATTTCTTCATCTAGTTCGTCTCCAGCTACTCTTAATGAGTGACTTACAACTATTCCTCCTAATGATATTACTGCTACTTCTGTTGTTCCTCCACCAATGTCTACTATTATGCTTCCACTTGGTTCTCCTACATCTAATGATGCTCCTATTGCTGCTGCCATTGGTTCTTCTATTAGATATACTTCTTTTGCGCCTGCTTGTAGTACTGATTCTTCTACTGCTCTTTCTTCTACTTCTGTTATTCCTGATGGTACTCCAACTACTACTCTTGGTTTTCCTATGTTATATCTTCTTGCAACTTTTCCTATTATATTTTTTAACATTAATTGTGTTGCTGTAAAGTCTGCTATCACTCCATCTTTTAGTGGTCTTACTGCTTTTATTTGTTCTGGTGTTCTTCCTAGCATTTCTTTTGCTTCTGTTCCTGTTGCCATTATATTTCCTGTTTTTCTATTTATTGCTACTACTGATGGTTCTTTTAGTATTATTCCTTTTCCTTTTAGTGTTACTAGAATATTTGCTGTTCCTAAGTCTATTCCTATGTCTTTTGACCCAAATGTTAATAATTTTTTTAAATTCATTTTCCTCATTCTCCTTTTGCTATGTTTTTGTTTTGTAAAAAAATATCTGTAAATATACTTGTGTAATTCATATTGCCTATTACAATATGGTCTAATAGTTCTATCCCCATTATTTCTGCCGCTTTACGTACTTTTTCTGTTAGTTCAATGTCTGCATTACTTGGTTTCGAATCACCACTTGGATGATTGTGTACTAATATTATCTTAGGTGCTTTTAGTTTTATTGGTTCATACAAAATATCTTTAATAGAAACATTAGCAAAGTTTGTTCCTCCTGCTGCCACTTCTTTTATTGCTAGAATTTCGTTTTTGTTTGTTAGTATTACTACTTTTACTTTTTCGTTTTTTTCGAATTTTAGGTCACTCATTAATATTCTTGCTATGTCTTGTGGTTTTGTGATTTTTTCTTTTTTGAAGTTTGTTTTTTTGAACATTCTTATTGCTATTTCTCCAACTGCTTTTAATTGAATTGCTTTTACTTTTCCTATTCCTTTTATTTGCATTAGTTCTTCTATTGATAGTGTTTGTATAAAGTTTAAGTCTTCTTCTTTTGTGTTATTTAATTTTAGTATTTTTTGAGCTATTGCTACTGATGTTTCTTTTTTGGTTCCTGTTTTTATTATTATTGCTAATAATTCTGCATTTGATAATGCTTTTTCCCCATACATTTCTAGCTTTTCGTATGGTCTTTCTAATTCTGGTAATTCTTTTATTTTTATAGACAAAATTTCTCATTTCCTTTCTTGCTTTTTTGTTTTGTCCCCAAGAATTTTGCCCCTTATTTTTCCTTATATTTTTTTGTATATGAATATTGCTAATACCATTCCGATTATGCTTGATATGCTCATTTTGAACATTAGTGCAAATGTTATTTGTATTACACTTAAGTCTAATGTTACTGGATTTTGTAGTCCAAAGCTTTGTCCATATGATAGCCACCATAGCCAGTCTACTTTTGATGCTAGTTCTCCTAATAATCCCCCTACTACTAGTCCTGATAATATAAATATTAATAGTATCCATATGTTTTTTTCTTTTGTTGCCATTTTTATTCCTCCAAATCTTATTTTTTCCTTACGGCTCTTTTATTTTTCACTTGCTATATTATATATTGATTTGCCTTTTTTTTCAAGTAAAATAGGATTATTTTTCCATTAATTTTTTATTAGTTTCCAAAGGTTATGTGTATTTTTATATTATTTGTTTAATTGAAGTAAAAAAGTATAAATTTTATAAATATTTCAAAAAGAGATTTGAGCTAAAATTTTAACTCAAATCTCTTTTTTCTTTGGGACTTTTTT
>USHX01000043.1 GCA_900554565.1 uncultured Clostridium sp. | reverse complement strand
TCTTTATTGGATTATTATGATACATTGCTTGCATTGCATTTAAATATACTCTCCATTCAGGGTAATCATCATACATTCTTATTTCTTGGCCTATTATTCCTTTTTCTTTTTCTACATTTTCATCTGTAAAATATGGGTGTTGAACATAGTCCATCAATTCATCCATTGCTTCGTAAAAATTATCTGTGCATTCAAATAAATATGCTGTGTGGTCATTTGTTGTGTATGCATTTGCATTTACTCCTAATGCTGTTAATACATCTAAACTATTTGTTCCATTCTCTTGTTCAAACAATTTATGCTCTAGAAAGTGAGCTACACCATTTGGAACTTCTGTTATTTCTTCTTCTCCTGGTACAATAAATTTATTATCATTTGAACCATAATTTGTTCCCCATATTATATATTTCTTTTGAATTCCCTTTTTAGGAATTATCATTACTGTTAAGCCATTTTCAAGCTTTTCTATATATAATTTTTCTTTAACTTTTAAATTTTCAATTACTTGCATTTTTGCCCCTTTCTAATCTCTTAAAAAATAGATTGTATTTATATTTACTTTTTTTGCTATATTTACTACATCTTCTTTTTTTACCTTTTCTATATTTTTCATATATTCATCTAAAGATGCTTTTGTCATTGCTAATTCTTGACCAAATAGATAACTTATTGTTGTATCTTGTTCATCATCTATTGTTTTTATTGTTGCTATAATTCCTTGTTTTGCATTTTCTACTTCTTCATCTGTAAAGTCCGCATTTTTGATATCTTCTATTTGTTTTCTTATTAATTCTAAAGTTTTTTCATAATTTGATATTTCGATTCCACAATTTATAAATATATTGTTTTTGTGTTTTAAATAACTAGAACTTGCAACATATGCTAAATGTGCTTTTTCTCTTACATTTTGGAACAATTTTGAATTTGCAGTTCCACCTAATATACAATTGTATACTAATACATCATATTTTAAATTTTCATCTTCAATATCTACATCTAAACCTATTACTAGTTTTCCCTGGCTTACTTCTAAGTGGTCTGTTATTGTTTTTTCTTCTTTCATTTCTTTTTTTGCTATTTTAGAAATGTTATATTTTGGATTTCTTGATTCTAATTTCTTTATGTTTTCATCATTTTCTATTATTTCAGTTGTTTTTTCATCAATATTTCCTGAAACGAAAATATCTATTTTACAATTAGCAATTAAGTTTTTGTAATATTCATAAAGATTTTTTTCATCTATTTTTTCTAAATCTTCTATATATCCAAATTTGTATAACCCAAATGGTTCATTTTGGTACATTTCTTGTACACATCTTTCTAAACTATAGCTTGCTTTGTTGTCTTTTTTTCCTTCTATTCTTTGTTTTATATTGTTTTTTTCTTGTTCTAAGTATTCTGTTTTAAATGCTCCATTTTCTGTGTATGGGTTAAATACTATTTCTAATAGGTTTTGAATCGCTGTTTTTAATATGTTTTCATTTGTTGTTGGCAAAAATGTATCATTTACTGTTTCTATATAAAATTTTAGAACTTGATTATCTCCAGTCTTGTCTAGTCCACAGTCAAAACTTGCTCCATATAAGTTTTCCATTTGTTTGCTTATTTCTTCTTGTGTTTTTAAGTTTTGGCTGCCTCTTCTTAATATTGCTGATATTACTGCATTTTTAGTTACATTTTCTCTTGTTAGTTCTGTTGTTAAAAATACAGCTATTAAGTTTGTTTTAAATTTTTCTGTCTTTATTTCATGAAGTTTAATTCCTGTTTTTATTTCTTTTTCTTTATATTCCATAATCATTTCCTTTCTATATTTTATTATAGCCTTTTTGCTCATTTTTATGTTTAAAAAACAAAAATTGGAAGATAAAAGCAAACTTTATTAATTTGCCCCTTTACTTCCAATCCATTTTTTCTAATTAAATTTTCTTTTTCTAGCTGCTTCGGATTTTTTCTTTCTCCTTACACTAGGTTTTTCATAATGCTCTCTTTTACGAACTTCTTGTAAAACTCCGTTTCTTGCACATTGTCTTTTAAATCTTTTTAAAGCATCTTCTATATTACCATTATTAACTTTTATTTCTGACATTTATATTCCCCTCCTTCCGGTCCATACACGACTGTATGTGGGTTTTCCCTTATAACGATATCCATTATACCCTAATTTGATATAACTTGTCAATACTTAAAGGTCAAATAATACCGCTTTTCCTTCTTTTACTGATTTTTTTGCATCAAGTATTCTTTGATTACTTGATCCTCTAAATCTAAGTGATATATCTTTTTTGTCCTCTTCAAATTTTCCATCTACTAATACATCTATATATGATAGTAATTCTGGTGTTTCTTCCCAATTTTTATACATTTTTCCCATTATATCATCTTCAAATGTATATCCTGAATAACACCATATATTTTTATCTGGAAATTTTTGCTTTACTTGTCTTAATAAAGGTAATAAACCTTGTTGGTTTTTATGTTCTAGTGGTTCACCACCTAATAGTGACAATCCTTCAACATATGAATGGTTTAGCTCGCTTATTACTTTGTCTATTTCTTTTTGTGTAAATTCTTTTCCGTAATCAAAGTCCCATGCTTCTTGGTTAAAACAATTTTTGCAGTGATGTGTACAACCACTAACAAATACTGAAACTCTTACTCCTGTTCCATTTGCTATGTCTGCTTTTTTTATATCTGCATAATTCATTTAAAACATCTTCTTTCTACATTAAAATGGTATTATATCTCTTACAAATCCTCTTGTTGCTGGAATTAGCCATAATATAATTCCAAGTGTTATAACTATTACTGCTGTTATTATTCCTGCTGTTATATCTTCTTTTTCTAGTTTTTCTTTTCTAGTTCGTTTTGGTCTATTTATAAATATTTGTTTTAATATATCTACCATTGCCATGAGTGTCCCTGGTTTTGGTTTCTCTTCTTGCTCTTGTTCATATTCTTTTTCTTGTTTTTCTTCAAATGCATCTTTTCTTCCACTATTTCTATATAGTCTGTTATAGTTTTCTATTTGTTTTTCAACTATTTGTTTATTTAATTCTGCATCATATTGTTCTCTTAAAAATGTATCTGATAAAATTTTGTATGCTTCATTTATTTCTAAGAATTTCTCTTGCGCAAATAACTTGTCAGCACCTTTATATGATTTTGGATAATATTTTTCAGCTAATACTTTATATGCTTTTTCTATTATTTCTTTAGAAGATTTCGGACTTACTTCTAGTATTTCATAATAATTTTTCATATTATTTTTACCTCTTAAATCTTTCTTTTTATGTTCTAATTTTATACCAAAAAAAAGAAAATAGCAATATTTATTGCTACTTTCTTTGTCTTTTTTATTGTCTGAAAATTTCTTCAAATTCTTCTGCTTCTATTTTCTCTTTTTCTAATAATATTCCAGCAACTTTGTGTAATTTATCAATATTGTCTGATAAAATTTGTTTTGCTCTATTATATCCTGTATCAACAATTCTCTTTGTTTCTTCATCGATAATTGCTGCAGTTTCTTCAGAATATTCTTTAGCATGTGCTAAGTCTCTACCTAGGAATACTTCATCTTGATCTGCACCTAGTGTTAATGTTCCTATTTTTTCACTCATACCGTATTTTGTTACCATGCTTCTTGCAATTTTTGTTGCTCTTTCTATATCATTGCTTGCTCCTGTTGAAATATCATTTAATATTATGCTTTCAGCAACTCTTCCACCTAGTAATGATACTATGTTTTCTTCCATTTCTGTTTTTGACATAAATGATTTGTCTTCTGTTGGTCTATACATTGTATATCCTCCAGCCATTCCTCTTGGCACGATTGATATTTGATGTACAGGGTCTTGTGTTTCTAAGAAGTGACTTACAACCGCATGACCTGCTTCATGGTAAGCTACTAATTTATTTTCTTTTTCACTTCTTACTTTTGTTTTCTTTTCAGGTCCCATAGTTACTTTTACCATGGCATCTTCTATTTCTTTCATTCCAATTTCGTTTATGTTTCTTCTTGCTGCAAGTAATGCTGCTTCATTTAAAACGTTTTCAAGGTCTGCACCTGCAAATCCTGATGTGTTTTTAGCAACTACTTTTAAGTCTACATCATCTGATAATCTTTTTCTTCTTGCATGAACTTCAAGTATTTGTTCTCTTGCTGCTACATCTGGCATTCCAACTACTATTTGTCTATCAAATCTTCCTGCTCTTAATAATGCTTTATCTAATACATCTGGTCTGTTTGTTGCAGCTAAGACTATTACACCTTCATTTGCTGCAAATCCATCCATTTCTACTAATAATTGATTTAATGTTTGTTCTCTTTCATCATGTCCACCGCCAAGTCCTGCACCTCTTTGACGTCCAACTGCATCTATTTCATCTATAAATATGATGCATGGTGCATTTTTCTTTGCTTGATCAAATAAATCTCTAACTCTTGAAGCTCCAACACCTACGAACATTTCAACAAAGTCTGAACCACTTATAATGAAAAATGGTACTCCTGCTTCTCCTGCTACTGCTTTTGCAAGTAATGTTTTACCTGTACCTGGTTGCCCTACAAGTAACACTCCTTTAGGTATTCTTGCTCCCATGTCTGTATATTTTTTAGGATTTTTTAAGAATTCTACTATTTCTTCTAATTCTTCTTTTTCTTCATCAACACCTGCTACATCATCAAATGTGATTCTGTTTTTGTCTGCTGGTGTCATCATTCTTGCTTTACTTTTTCCAAATGACATTGTTTTGCTTCCTGGTGCTCCGTTGTTTGATCCACTCATCATAAAGAACCAGAATATAAAGAATATTATTAATAGTCCAAATGGTGTAAGAAGACTAAGCACTGTTACAAATATTGATTGTGATTTCTCTTCTAATGTAAATGCTCCTTCTTTTAAATAGTCTTCTGTGTAAGACATGAAGCTTTCCATATCTGGAATATTAACTTCTTTTTTAATTTTGTCATCTTTTAAAGTAACTGTTGCAGTTTTTCCATCTGCTTCTACTTGTACAGCTTCTACTTTTCCACTATTTATATCAGCTATTAAATCTGAATATTTTAGTTTTGAGTCACTGTTTTCTACTATTGATGAAAGTACTACAATAAATATTACTGCTATGATTAACCACATAGCTAATGTTTTGATTCCGTTTTTCAAAATAATTCCTCCTTGTGATTTTTACTTTTGTTTTTTTCAATTGATTTTATACCATACCTTTTTTGTTTTGTAAATGTTTTTTATATGACTTTTTTATTACAAACAAGCAGTGTTCACGTATCTATTACGGCTACTTATATTTGGCTTATAAAATAAATTTTGTGATTTTTTACTAAAACTTTTATTTTTTTATTTGGTATTAAAAATTTGTTTCCAATGTTGTTTTGACACAATTTTATAATATCTTCTATATGAATTTTTTCAATTCCTTTTGAATTACCAAAAAGCCTTGTTATAGTATATAGTATAACCCTTGATTTTATTACCTTTTCATTAGAATTAAATTTTTTCAAATCTAGTTTTATTTGTTTTTCTTTTTCTTCTATTAATATGTCTTTATATGCTTGTTTTACTTGTTTTTCTATATATTCTTCTTCTTCACAAACAAGGTTAGATAGTCTTTCTAATGTGTTTATTATGTTTGGATTGAATTTTTCTTTTATATACGGAATGGCGATGTTCCTGATTTTGTTTCTTGTATATTCATTTTCAAAATTTGTTTTGTCTATTCTTGGTTCCAAATTTTCTTCTTCACAGTATTTTTCTATTTCTGGTCTTTCACATTCAATTAATGGTCTTATATATTTTCCTCTTTTTGCTTCAATTCCTTTTAATCCCGATATACCACTTCCACGCATTATATTCATAATTATAGTTTCTGCTCTATCATTTTTATTATGTGCTATTGCAATTTTATTTGCTCCAGTCTTGTCCATGACTTCATCAAAAAATTCATATCTTACTTGTCTTCCCGCTTCTTCTGTTCCTATTTTTTTATTATTGGCAATTTTTTGAACATCTATACTTTTTAAATAAAATTCTATATTGTTTTTTTGGCAATAGTTTTCCACATATTTTGCATCTTCTGTGGCTTCTTTTCTAATCATATGATTAATATGTGCAACGAAAATTTGTGCCATAGGAATATTTCCTTCTTGGCACATTTTTCTTATTATATCAAGCATAGCTATTGAATCTGGTCCTCCAGATACTGCAAATACTATCTTGTCGTTTTTTTCTATTAAATTATATTTTTTTATTGTTTCTAAAACTTGTTTTTCAAAATTTGTCATTTTTACTTCCTTCTAATCATCAAACCTTCTCTCAAGATTTACAAATTTAGTGTAACTTCCAAGCCATAATAATTCAACTGTTCCTGTTGAACCACCTCTGTGTTTTGCAATTATTACTTCTGCTATATCTTTTTTTTCACTGTCTTTATTGTAATAATCATCTCTATATAAGAATGTCACTATATCTGCATCTTGCTCTATTGCTCCAGATTCTCTCAAGTCTGATAGCATTGGTCTGTGGTCTGGTCTTTGTTCTGCGGCTCTTGATAACTGTGATAATGCAATTACTGGTACATTTAGTTCTTTTGCAAGTATTTTTAATGAACGGCTAATTTCTGATATTTCTTGTTCACGACTACCATTTCTTTTATTACTTCCTTGTACCAATTGTAAATAGTCAATTACGACCATTCCTATGTTTTTTTCTAATTTTAATTTTCTACATTTTGCTCTTATTTCAGTAACATTTATACCTGGTGTATCATCTATATAAATTTCAGCTTCTGATAATGGCCCAATTGCTCCTGCAAGTTTTGCCCAATCATCTTCTTCTAGCTTTCCTGTTCTTACTTTGTTACTGTCTACCATAGCTTCACTACATAAAATTCTGT
>USHX01000042.1 GCA_900554565.1 uncultured Clostridium sp. | reverse complement strand
GCAAAAGATGGTTCAGAATTACCAGGTGGAGTAAAAATAAAAAAAGGACTTTTACGTGGAGTAGAATCATGTGGAATGATGTGTTCTGTAGGAGAACTAGGACTAGACATTGTAAACTATCCAGGACAAATTGAAAATGGAATAATGATATTAGACAAAGAATTAGAAAAAGACTTAGGAAAAGACATTGTAGAAGTTTTAAATCTAAAAGAAGATATAATAGAATTTGAAATAACACCTAACAGACCTGATTGTTTATCAATAGAAGGATTAGGAAGAGAAGTTGCAGCATCATTAGGAAAAGAATTTAAAAATCCTAGAAAAAATATAGATGAAAAAATAGTTGAAAACAAAGAAGAAATAGAAGGTCTTAAAGTAGATATAGAAGCGCCAGACTTATGCTATCGTTATATTGCAAGAATGGTTAAAAATGTAAAAATAGGACCATCTCCAGAATGGCTAACTAGAAGACTAAATGCTTGTGGAATAAGAAGCATAAACAATATAGTTGATATTACAAACTATGTAATGCTAGAAATGGGTCAACCAATGCATGCATTTGATATAAACTCAATAGAAGGAAAACATATAACAGTAAGACGTGCAAAAAATGGCGAAAAAATAACAACACTAGATAAACAAGAAAGAATATTAGATGAAAATGACTTGGTAATAGCTGACACTAAAAAGCCAGTTGCAATAGCAGGTGTAATGGGTGGATTAAACTCAGAAATAGAAAAAGATACACAAACTGTAGTATTTGAATCAGCAGTATTCTATGGTGGTGGAGTTAGAAAAACAGCTAAAAAAGTAGGACTAAGAACAGAAAGCTCAGCAAGATATGAAAAAGGATTATCATCAGAAAACGCTATAAGAGCAGTAAATAGAGCAGTTGAACTAGTTGAATTAATAGGTGCAGGACAAGAAGTTGAAGGAAAAATAGATGTATATCCAACAAAACAAAAAATAAACAAAATAAAATTAGATGTAGAAAAAATAAACAATCTATTAGGAACAAATATAGAAAAAGAAGAAATGATAAAAATTCTAGAAAAACTAGATATAAAAGTAGAAAATGATATGGCAATAGCACCATATTTCAGAATGGACCTAGAATTTGTAGCAGATATAGCAGAAGAAATAGTTAGATTTTATGGATATGACAAATTAGAAACAACATTAATAAAAGCAGATACAACATTAGGAATACGAAACAAAGAACAAAAAATAGAAAAAACAATAAAAGATATGTTAGTAAATAACGGACTTTCAGAAATTTATACATATGGATTTGTAAGTGAACAAGACTTAGAAAAATCAAATATAAGCAAAGAACTAATAGAAAAATCAATAACAATAATAAATCCACTAAGTGATGAATATAAATTAATGAGACCAACAACAATTCCAAGTATGATGCAAATACTTGCAACAAATGCTAATAAGAAAAATCAAAATGTAAAATTATTTGATATTTCAAGAAATTACAGAAACTTAAACAATGAAGTTGAAAATGGAGAAGTTCCAGAACAAGAAAATATTTTAACATTAGGAATGTATGGTGATGATATAGACTTCTATACACTAAAAGGATTAATAGAAAATGTATTAGAATCAGTATCTGTAAATCGTTATGATATAATAAAAGAAACTGAAAATGGTTCATACCATCCAGGTAGATGTGCAAACATAACAGTAGGAAAAGATGTAATAGCAACAATAGGAGAAGTACACCCAGCAGTTCTTGAAAACTATGGAATAGAAAAAAGAGCATATCTTGCAGAAGTTAATGTAACAAAACTTGTAAAATATTCAAGACAAAATAAAAAATATGTTGAAGTACCAAAATTCCCGGCAGTTGAAAGAGATATAGCTGTAATAGTAGATGAAAAAGTTGAAGTAGGACAAATAGAAAAAATAATAACAAAGAAAAGCAAAAAATTACTAGAAAGCGCTACACTATTTGATATATACAGAGATGAAAAAATTGGTACTAATAAAAAGAGTGTTGCATATAGCTTGATTTTTAGAGACAAAAAGAAAACTTTAAGTGATGAAGAAATAAATACAGCAATGGAAAATATTATTTCTGAACTAGAAAAAGTATTAGGAGCAGAATTAAGAAAATAGAAAAGAAAAGGTGCTAAGTTTTAAATCAACTTAGCACTTTTCTTGTAAACTGCAAATTTTTAAAAATGTCAAAACTTGAAAAATAGTAAAAAATATAGTATAATAGAAAACATAATCTGTTTTGTGAAGGGAGAGGCTACTATGACATTAGAACAAATATTCAGATTAAGAGATAAGTATCTAGGAAAAGAAACTACTGGCTACGAGAAAGACAAAGAAACAGGAGCCATAATAGTATATGGAATAAATGCAGCATGTATAGATGGAGTATACTATTCTTTGGAAGACGGAAGAATTGTGCTAACTGAAAACTATGTTGAAGAGGTACGGAGATATATAGGTAAAAGAGCATTACAAGTTCCTGGAACAGGAATTGTGGTTTATCGAAAAGTTAATGGAGAAATAGAAATATATCTTCAGGAAAGAGTAGATTGCCAAAAATATGGATTACCTGGGGGAGCAATTGAATTAGGCGAAACATATGAAGAATGTGCTATTAATGAATTGGAACAAGAAACAGCACTAATAGCTAAACAAGAAGATTTGAAATTGTTTAAGGTATATGCTGGTCCGAAACATGTTACTAAATATGAAGACACTGGTAATGTTGTATTCCATAGTGTTATTGTATATTTATTGGATTATCAAAAATGTAGAAAAGCCAATCATGAAGTTGACAAAAATGAAACTAAGTTTTTAGAATGGTTAAAATTGTATGAAGTAGAAAACTTACTAGATCAAAGGTTAGTTTTTCCTAACAATGCCCCTATATTAAGAGACATTGTAAATGCATTTAAAGATGAAAATGCAGATTAAAAAGTTGTCAAAGAGTAAAATCTTTGACACTTTTTTTGTAAATATACTAGACAAAATATGAAAAATATAATAAAATGTCGGTAAAGAAAAAACAAAGGAGAAGATAGTTATGGAAGAAACAAAAAAAGAAGAAAAACAAAATGAAGAATTCAAAAAAGTTGAAAAAAAAGCTAAACTAAGTCCAACGGCTACAGTTTTAATAACAATTGCAGCAACATTAGGTGCAGTAGTTGTAGCTAGAGTTATTTATTTCATAATAACAGGAGCATAAAATATAAAAATAAAACATTATATCTTGCAAAAGCAATTTATAATGCTTTTTTATTTTGAAATTTTTATAAAACAATAGGTAAAAAATACTAGTTTTTCAACTTTTTCCCCGAAAAGTATTGACAAATAAGCAAAAATAGTGTAAAGTATATTAGCATTACAAAAAGAAAAGAGGTAATAGCTATGGAAGAAAAAGTAAAAATATGTATGTTAAGTACATTTTACGGAAAATTGTTAACTGAAAAGCAATATGAATTCATAGATGATTACTACAACAATGATTTGTCACTATCAGAAATAGCAGAAAACAATAACATAACAAGACAAGCAGTTAGGGACATAATAAAAAAGGGGGAAAAGAAACTTTTCGAATACGAAGAAAAGCTTGAATTTATGAAAAGGACGTTAAATCAAGAAAAAAGAATAAAAAAAGCTTTATCTGAATTAACAAAAATTCAAAAAGATTATTCAGACAAACAAGTAGCAACAGTATTAGAAAGTGTAAAAAAAGAATTAAATTACCTAGTGTAAAAGAATAGGAGTGAAAAATATGGCTTTTGAAGGATTATCTTCTAGATTACAAGAAATAACAAGAAAAATTAGGGGAAAAGCAAGAATTACAGAATCAGACTTAAAAGAAATGTTAAGAGAAGTAAAACTTGCACTTTTAGAAGCAGATGTAAACTATAAAATAGTAAAAGAATTTATGGCAACAATTCAAGAAAAAGCATTAGGGCAAGATGTTCTAAAATCACTAACACCAGGACAGCAAGTTGTAAAAATAGTAAAAGATGAATTAGTAGAATTACTTCGGAGGAACAGAAAGTAGAATAAACTTCACACCAAACCCACCAACAGTAATAATGCTAGTAGGACTTCAAGGTTCAGGAAAAACAACAACATCTGGAAAACTTGCTAACTTACTTAGAAAACAAGGAAAAAATCCATTATTAGTAGCATGTGATGTATACAGACCAGCAGCTATAAAACAATTACAAGTAGTTGGTAAACAACTAAACATACCAGTATTTGCAAACGAAAACTCAAAAGATGTAGTACATATTGCAAAACAAGCAATGTCAGTTGCATACTCAAAATTAAATGATGTTGTAATATTAGATACAGCAGGTCGTTTACATATAGATGAACAATTAATGGAAGAACTAAAAGAAGTAAAGAAAAATGTAAAACCACATGAAATACTATTAGTAGTAGATGCCATGACAGGTCAAGATGCAGTAAATGTTGCACAAAGTTTTAATGATACACTTGGGATTGATGGAGTTGTATTAACAAAACTAGATGGTGATACAAGAGGTGGTGCAGCATTATCAGTAAAAAAAGTAACAGGAAAGCCAATAAAATTTGCAGCAACTGGTGAAAAATTAAGTGATATAGAAGTATTCCATCCAGACAGAATGGCAAGCAGAATACTAGGAATGGGAGACATCTTATCAGTAATAGAAAAAGCAGAAGAATCATTTGACTTAGAACAAGCAGAAAAATTAGAAAAACAACTTAGAAAAAATGAATTTGACTTAGATGACTACTTAACACAAATAAGACAAATTAGAAAAATGGGTTCATTTTCATCATTATTAAAAATGATACCAGGAATGAACCAACTAAAAGATGTAAAAGTAGATGATAAGGAATTTGTAAAAATAGAAGCTATGATATGTTCTATGACAAAAGCAGAAAAAAGAAATCCAAAACTTTTAAATGCAAGTCGTAGACAACGTATAGCAAAAGGAAGTGGAACAACAGTACAAGACCTTAACAAATTCATGAAATCTTTTGAACTTACACAAAAAATGATGAAAAAGATGAAAAGTAACAAAGGTGGAATGAAAAAATTGTTAAATGGTATTGATGAAAACACTTTAAAGAACTTTAAGTTCTAAAAAATAAGTTATTAAATTTTTAAATTTATATATAGAAACAGTTGTAGGAGGTGAAAAATATGGTAAAAATCAGATTACAAAGACAAGGAAAGAAAAAAGCTCCATTTTATCACATTGTAGTAGCAGATTCAAAATCTCCAAGAGATGGTAAAATAATTGAAAAATTAGGAACATACAACCCAATGACAGAACCAGCTACAATAGTATTAGATAAAGAAAAAGTTGAAAAATGGATCAAAAATGGTGCAAAACCAACAGATACAGTTAAATCTTTAATCGAAAACGCATAGTTCATAATTGGAAAAACTTAAAAGTTTAACAATATGGAGGAAAAAATGGAAGAATTTTTAAAAACCATTATAACAAATTTAGTTGATAATAAAGAATCTGTTGAAATAACAAAAACAGAAACAGAAAAATCAATTACTTTTGAAGTAAAAGTAGCTGAAGGTGACATGGGAAGAGTGATTGGAAGACAAGGTAGACTTGCAAAATCAATCAGAACAGTTATGAAAGCTGCTGCAAGCAAAGAACACAAAAAAGTGTCAGTTGAATTTATAGGATAAATGGAGTTTATTAAAATGACAAAATATCTTGAAATTGGACAAATAGTAAATACTTTCGGAATCAAAGGAATGGTAAAAGTAATGCCATTTACAGAAAATATCGAAAGATTTAGTAAAATGAAAACAGTATATGTCAAAAACAAAAAAGAAAATAAAAAATATGAAATTGAAGAAGTAAAATATCACAAAAATATGGTATTAATCAAATTCAAAGGTATAGAAAACCCAGAACAAGCAGATTTACTAAGACAAAGTTACCTACTTGTAGATAGAGCAGATGAAGAGCCACTAGAAGAAGGAACTTATTATATAGTAGATATGATTGGATTGGAAGTATATACAGAAGAAGGCGAACTTTTAGGAATTTTAGAAGATATTTTCAATACAGGAAGCAACGACATATATGTAGTAAAAAATGAACTAGGCAAACAAATACTTTTACCATCAATACCTGATGTTATAAAGAAAATTGACATGCCAAATAGAAAAGTAATAGTTCATTTATTACCAGGATTAGTTTAATAAAAATATGGAGGTAACAATGAAATTTGATGTTTTAACGCTTTTTCCAGAAATGTTTGATAGTTTAAAACAAAGCATAATAGGAAAAGCAGTGCAAAACAAAAAAATTGATATAAACCTAGTTAATATCAGAGATTTTTCACAAGACAAACATAAAAAAGTAGATGATACTCCATATGGTGGTGGAGCTCGGCATGGTAATGATGCCAGATGTTGTATATAGAGCATATCAATCAATAAAAGATGAAAATGCCAAAGTTATATACATGTCACCACAAGGAAAAAAACTAAATCAAAATACAGTGGAAACACTTGCAAAACAAGAACATTTGATAATACTTTGTGGACACTATGAAGGAATAGACCAAAGAGTGTTAGATAAAATTGTGGATGAAGAAATATCAATTGGAGATTATGTACTAACAGGGGGAGAACTTCCAGCAATGGTGCTAATCGATAGTGTAAGCAGATATGTAGAAGGAGTTTTGAAAGAAGAATCTATAAAAGAAGAAAGTTTTTCAAATGGACTATTAGAATATCCGCAATATACAAGACCAGAAATATTTGAAGGTGAAAGAGTTCCAGAAGTATTACTTTCAGGACATCACCAAAAAATAGAACAATGGCGAAAACAAAAATCGCTAGAAATAACAAAAAATAAAAGGCCTGATTTATTAGAAAAAGGCTAGAAAAGGAAGTGCACAACAAAGATGCACCGCTCAGGGAAAAAAGAAAAGGAGGAAATTCTAAGATGGATATCATAAAATCTATAGAACATGAACAATTAAAAAATAAAATACCAGAATTAAAAGTTGGTAACACAGTAAGAGTACACGTAAGAATCAAAGAAGGAAACAAAGAAAGAATCCAAGTATTTGAAGGAATAATAATAAAAGTACAAGGTGGAGGAGTTAACAAAACATTCACAGTAAGAAAAATCTCTTACGGTGTAGGTGTTGAAAAAACATTCTTAGTACATTCACCATTAGTTGAAAAAGTAGAATTAGTAAGAGT
>USHX01000041.1 GCA_900554565.1 uncultured Clostridium sp. | reverse complement strand
ATGAAGTACTAGAAAACATAGGGACAAATGAAAAAATTGTATTTTGAAGGGATGAGATAAATGGAAGAAAGAAGCCTTAGAATAACAGGAACAGATAAAACATTTTTTAATAAGATAACAAACACATTAACAAAAATATTAATACCAACAAAAATTGGTCTTAATGGAATGTTAATATCAATAAAAAGAAACAGCCTACTAAAAGCATTTGAAAACTTTACACAAGAAGAAAGCTACAATGAAGATGAACTAGAAAAGAAATATGATGCAGCATATGAAGCATATTTAGACTCACTAGATAAATATGTAATGGACTCAATATACAAAAAAGTAAGAAATGGAACAGCATCAGAATTTGAAAAAAATGCAATGGCAAAATACTATGAAGTAACAAGCTTAAAAGAAAATGAATACATAGAATACAAATATAGAAAACAAAAATATTTATTAGAACTAGATTATGAAGGAATAAAAACAAACTCAAAAGAAAAATTAAAAGAAAGATATCAAAGATTTTATATATCAAAAGTAGATACCCTTTATAAGGGAATATTAAAAAACTACTCAATAAAAGTAGCAGACACAACAAATGCATATGACTCAAGTAAAGAATGGATATATACAAAAATCTTCTATACATTAGAAGATTATATACAAAATATTTTATCATTAAAAATAGAAATTGGATATGACAAAAACTTAGAAAGTGTAGTTACAGAATACGAAAAATACGAATCATATACAGTAGGAAAATTAGACACAAGAGACAACATAGAAAAAAATATGGTGTTATTAGGAATAAGTAGAAAACTATTTACACATAGTTTGCCACTAATTGTTGCAGAGCAATGTTATGAAAAATTGCTAAAAGATGCAAGAAGCTTAGTACAAGATACTAAAATAGCAACAAAAAGAGAAAAAGCATACTCTATGTTAATAAATTTAATAGAAGACTATAATATCAAACTATTATCAACAAGAGTATATTGGGAAACACCAAAACAAAGAGAAGAATACAAAAAATTCTGGAATCAATATAAAGAAATTTCAAAACTAAAAGAAACAGACTTTATTGAATACATAAAAGAAAAAGAAATATTATTTATAAAAAATGATATGAAAAACTTAAACAAAGGAAAAACAGATTATAGCAAATTATTAAAATATTACAAAAGAAAACTAGTAGATTATGGAGTTATGAAAGAACTTAGAAACTCATACAAATCAGAAGGAAAATATATAAAAGTTAAGGAAGTAGTATAATGGTTGAAATAATATACAAAGACATACAAGAAAACAGTGAATATGAAGATGTAATAACAAAAGTATTAGAAAAATGCTATGAAATAGAAGGGTTAGAAAATTCAAAATTATACATAACAATAACACTAACAAACCCAGAAAATATACATCAAATAAATAAAGAATACAGAAATATAGATAGAGCAACAGATGTACTTTCATTTCCAATGTTTGAGAAAGAAGAATTAGATAAAAAAATAGCAAACAATGAATTTGAACACGAAGATGTATTAGGAGATATAATAATTTCAATTGAAAAAGTGGAAGAACAAGCAAAAGAATATGGTCATTCATTTGAAAGAGAATTAAGCTACATGGTAGTACATGGTTTCTATCACTTGATGGGATATGATCATATTGAAGAAGCGGACAAGAAGAAAATGAGACCAAAAGAAGAAAAAGTGTTAACAGAATTGAAAATCGAAAGAGAATAGGAGAGATGTTTATATGGAAAAAGGTGGAGTAAAAGCATTAATTATAATATTAGTAATACTTGTAATTACTGCCGGAGGAGTATTAGCTTATAAAATAATAAAAGATAAAGATACTAACACAGAACAAGTTGCAAACGAAAATGATATTTTAGTTGCAAATGTAGAAGAAAAACAAGTGCAAATATTTAAAGGAAATGACAGACCAATTGCAGTAATGATAGACAACCATAGTGGAGCTTGGCCACAAGCGGGACTTCAAGATGCATACATGGTATATGAAATAGTTGTAGAAGGTGGAGAAACTAG
Source organism: uncultured Clostridium sp. (assembly GCA_900554565.1). Lineage (GTDB taxonomy): Bacteria > Bacillota > Clostridia > TANB77 > CAG-508 > CAG-269. Next base: position 5,392 of record USHX01000041.1, on the reverse strand, counting down.
ACTAATGGCACTATTTAAAGGAACAAACCCTGAAAAAATAGGACCAGTAAGAAGTGCAAGACACTACTTTATAGATTATGCAATGGAAAATGATGCAATTTATACACATTTTGGACAAAGTCCACAAGCTGCAAGTGATATAAAAAAATATAGTATAGATGATATAAATGGAATAGCAGAAGATGGAACAACATTCTGGAGAGTAAAAGACAAAGCAGCACCACACAATGCGGTAACAAGTATGGAAAAACTATTAGCATCAGCTAAAAATAAAAAATATAAAACAACATCAAACGAAAAAAGTGTGCTAAACTATGTTACAGATGAAGTAAACTTAGAAGACGGCCAAGGAGCAGTAAGTGTAACAATACCACATTCAAACTTACAAACAGTAAAATATGTGTATGATGAAGAAAAACAAGTATATGAAAGATATGCAAGAAATAGAGAACAAACAGACTGGACAAGTGGAAACACAATAACAACAAAAAATATAATAATAATGTTCTGTGAAAACTACACATTATCAGACAGCGAAAATAAGGGAAGACAAGGGCTTAAAAACATAGGAACATTTGATGGATATTATATAACAAATGGAAAAGCAATAAAAATAAAATGTACTAAAAACTCTAGAGAAGAAAAAACAGAATATAAAGACTTAAACGGAAACACAATAGAAGTTAATGATGGAAATACATTTGTAAATATTTGCCCATTAAATGCAAATGTTCAAATCGAATCACCAGTAACAACATTGCCAAGTAATGATACAACGAAACCAGTAGTACAATAAAAATAATGTGCATGATTTTTTATTAAGTCATGCACAAAATTTATATAAAGAAAGGACAAGTTAAAATGAATATATATGATACAGCAAATAGATTGGCTGGAGAAATAAAACAATCTGAAGAGTATATGAATTATAAAATGGCAAAACAAACTTTGGATTTAAACACAAGTTTAAAAGAAAAAATGGCAGAATTTGAGAAGGCTAGATATGATGTACAAATTGAAATGATGCAAACAGGAAAGAACAATGAAGAAAAATATAAACATGTTCAAGATTTGTATGCAGACTTAATAGAAAATCCTGAAGCTAAGAGATTTTTTGAAGCTGAAACAAAGTTTAATGTGATGATTGCAGATGTTAATAAAATTATTGGTGAAGCAATTAGAGATGTTATGGAATAAGGCAAAAACTAAATTAAAGAGATGATATATATTTTTTTATGCAGTGACAATTCGGGGGGACCGACTTTTATACTGTCTGTTATGTAATTACAGACATTTAAAAGGTGGGAGTCACAAATAAAAAAATATATATCATCTTTAAAGAAGAATATTATAGGGGGATAATATGGAATTTATAATTATTGCAATAGTTTTAATAATTTGTATAGTAGTTTTAAGATATATTTTTGGATATAGTATGAAAAGATTGAAAAGTATAGGAGAAGACAAAGAACTTGATGAAATAAGCCAAAAATATCCAGAAAACAAAGAAATGTGCAAATGGTATTTAAAAAAATTAAATAATACACAAGTAGAAATAGAAGAAAATGCTGATACACAAGCTAGTTTATACATTTGGGCAACAAATAAAATTTTAATAGCTAACATAAAAAATACATATACAAGAATTCAAACAATAGCACATGAATGCCTACATTCTATTCAAGATAAGAAATTATTAATGTTCAATTTCATATTTTCAAATATATATTTATTATACTTTATAGTAGTATGTGTATTAGGAATACTAAAATTATTACCATATAAAATGATGTTTTTAGCAATACTATTAATATTAAGTGCAGTATACTATTTGGTTAGAGTTTTCTTAGAAAATGATGCAATGATAAAAGCAAGATTCTTAGCTAAAGAATACATGGAAGATGTAAAGATCAGTTCGAAAGAAGAAATTGAAAAAATAGTTAATGGATTTGATAAAATAAACAATGTTGGTATTAAATGTATTAATTATAAATTTTTTCTAGATATTATGGTAAAAGTTCTAATACTAGATATAATATTTTTAATAAGATAAAACAAAAGCTTGGAATTAAATTTCCAAGCTTAAATATTAGTCATTTTTTAATAGTAAATTTAAAATTTGTGGATAAATTGATTTGGCATTTTGATTCCAATTATCTACAATTTTTTTTGCTCTTTCTCTAGAACCAGCAAAAGTTTTTACTTCAAAAATAGTTTCATTATTTTCTACAATTTTACATTTTATAGTATAATCATTTTCATTTTTTGGTATAAATTCTGCGATAACAGAAGCTTCTTCTTCAATAGAAGAAAATTCTTTTTTGAAAATGTTATCTGCTTTTAATTTCATAATTCCTGGTAGTACATCTTTGGTAAGAATATATGCTTCTTTCCCTTTAGAAGTAATTTTTATAACTTGTTCTGCTTCTTTTGTATAACTTCCTACTAACTTTGAATCAATTAAATCAGTTAAAATTTGTTTAAAATAAAAATAATTAATATCATTTATAGATGCGATTATTTTAAATAAATTATCTTGCATTATATCATTATCAATTAAATTTAATATGTACAAAATTAAAACTTTATTTTCTGCCAAAGTAGTAGTATTATCAGAATTTGAACTCATAAATAACACTCCTTACTTTGATTTTCTTGAAGGCATTATATCATAGTTTACAAAAAAAGTAAAATAAATCCTAAAAAAATCTTTTAAAAAATAAAAAAACGTGATATAATATTGTGCGTAATAAAGATAACATAAAACAGGAAAGGGAGTTATAATTATGAAAAATGGTAAAGTAGTTTTAGTAGGAACAGGATTTGTAGGAATGAGTATGGCATATTCAATGTTAAACAGAGGTGGAATAAACGAATTAGTACTAATAGATATTGATAAAGACAAAACAATAGGAGAAGAAATGGATTTATCACATGGATTACCATATGCACCACAAAAAATGATAATAAAAGCAGGAGATTATTCAGAATGTAAAGATGCACAAGTAGTTGTTATAACAGCCGGAATAGCTCAAAAACCAGGACAAACAAGATTAGAACTTGCAGAAGTAAATACAAAAATAATGAAACAAATAACAGAAAGCATAATGGCAAGTGGGTTTGATGGAATAATAGTAGTAGCAAGTAACCCAGTAGATTTAATGACATATGTAGTAGCACAAGTTTCAGGATTACCAAAAAGTAGAGTAATTGGATCTGGAACAGTATTAGACACAGCAAGACTACGTTATTTGATGGCAGATTATTTAAAAGTATCTAGCAAAAATGTACATGCATATATAATGGGAGAACATGGAGATTCTTCATTTGTACCATGGGAACATGCATATGTAGGATGCAAAAAAGTAAAAGATATAATGAAAGATAACAAACATCCAATGGAAGACTTAGAAAAAATACATAAAGGTGTTGTTGATGCAGCATATGAAATTATTGAAAAGAAAAGAGCAACATATTATGGAATAGGAATGGCATTAAATAGATTAGTAAGAGCAATTTTAGATAATGAAAATTCAATATTAACAGTTTCAACTTATTTAAAAGATGGACAATATGGACAAGATGATATCTATATTGGAGTTCCAGCTATTATAAATAGTAATGGTGTTAGAGAGTTGTTAGACTTAGATTTAAACGAAGAAGAACAAGCTAAACTAGATAACAGTTGCAAACTTATTAAAGAAATGAGAGAAACTTCAATTGACAAAATTATAAAAGGATAAAAATAAAAAACCAAATTATTAGATATAAATTTAATAATTTGGTTTTATTTTGTGTTACAAACTTAACAAATTTAGCCAAAAAGTATTGACACTAAAGTAAAAATATTGTATAATATATGAGCATGAATTGAGCGAAGAAACTGAATGTGGCTACATCCTACGAATCCGTAAGGATGGAGGGAACTTCAGTGGAGTATGTCATGGCAAAGACCAGGCGGTAAGTTTTATATAAAAATAGCACTTATCCCAGAATTAACATGCATATTTTGGGTTTAAATATAGGTGACATTCAAAACACCAGAGTGCGTTTTAACTTGCCACGGTAATTTTGGTAGCAAACAAGCTATCTAAAAAGAAAAAACAAATTTAAGAAGGAGGGAAAATTACAATGGCAAACATAGCAACAAGTGAAAAAATAAGAATAAGACTAAAAGCATATGACCATGTAGTTTTAGATCAGTCTGCTGAAAAAATAGTAGATACTGCTAAGAAAACAGGAGCAAAGGTTTCAGGTCCTATTCCATTACCAACACAAAAAGAAATCGTAACAATCTTACGTTCTCCACACAAATACAAAGATTCAAGAGAACAATTCGAAATGAGAACACATAAAAGAGTAATCGACATTCTTTACCCAACACAAAAAACAGTAGATAGTCTAATGAAATTAGATTTACCAGCTGGTGTTGACATCGAAATCAAATTATAATTGAAAATCAAAAGTAAAAGACTACATTATATATGTAGCAACAAAAACCAAGCTGGTATACATTTAAAATAAATGCAATACAAATATCAGCCAATAGTTAGGAGGAAATAAAATGAACAAAGGAATTATCGGTAAAAAAATCGGTATGACACAAATATTTGATGAAAAAGGAAACGTGATTCCAGTAACAGTTATAGAAACAGCTGGAAACGTAGTTGCACAAGTAAAAACTGTTGAAACAGATGGATACAATGCAATACAATTAGGATATGGAGAAATAAAAGACAAACATATCAATAAACCAGAAGCAGGACATTTTGCAAAAGCAAAATTAGCTAACAAAAAACATCTAAGAGAATTTAGAATGAATTCAGTAGAAGAATACAAAGTTGGAGATGAAGTAAAAGCAGACATCTTCACAGCTGGAGAAAAAATAGATGTTCAAGGAACATCAAAAGGAAAAGGATTCCAAGGTGTTATAAAACGTCATGGACAATCAAGAGGACCTATGGGACATGGCTCTATGTATCACAGAAGACCAGGTTCAATGGGATCTACATCAACACCAGGTAGAGTATTCAAAGGTAAAAAACTTCCAGGACATATGGGAAGAGTTACAGTTACAATACAAAACTTAGATGTTGTAAGAGTAGACATGGATAAAAACGTTATATTAGTAAAAGGTAGTGTTCCAGGACCTAAAGGAGCTATCTTAAAAGTAAAATCAGCTGTAAAGGCTAGTAAATAGAAAGGAAGGAGGAGTTAAACATGCCAAAAGTAGACGTATATGATATAAAAGGAAAAAAAGTAAGTGATATAGAATTAGCTGAAAGCGTATTTGGAATTGAACCAAACGAAAATATAGTACATGCTGTATTAGTAAACTATTTAGCTAATCAAAGACAAGGTACACAAAGTACAAAAACAAGAGCAGAAGTTC
>USHX01000040.1 GCA_900554565.1 uncultured Clostridium sp. | reverse complement strand
TCCAGCTCCATCTAGTACTCTTGTCCATAAGTAATATGTTCCTGCTGTGCAATCTATTTTACTTACTGTGCTTCCATTTGTAAAGTTTGTCCAACTTGTTGGTTCTGCTGTGTTTGATGTTGCCCATGCATATTGTAATGTATTTAATTCAGAACCACCTGCATCACTTGCTGTTAGTGTTGTTCTTATTGTTGCATTTCCTGTTGTTGGCATTATATATGTTCCACCATTTGGGCTCATTGTTACTGTTGGTTTTGTTTTATCTATTCCTGAAACTGCTACTGTTGTTATTTTTTTGTTTCCTGCATTATCTTCTACATATATTGTATATGTTCCGTTTTGTGTTGCTTCAAATGTTGATAAAAATTCTGTTCCTGCTGATGCAAAATCACTTTCTGTTTTTGTTCCTGCAAGCCATTTTCTCTTTTTAATTCCACTTGCACTGTCACTTGTATTTAATGTTATTATTCTTGATTTATTGCTTTTTTCTGCATCTGTAGTAAATTTAGGATTCCATACTGTTACTGGCTCAACACTGTAATTTCCATCTACCGTGATTCTTAATTGTACATATTCAACATTTGGTCCATATCCTGAATATCCTGTCCATGTTAAATGTGTATCTTTGTTTAACTCAGCATAACAGTCATAACCATTCCCAGCATAACCATTTTGAGATTTTATACTAGCAAAATTTTTATCTAAATAGCTAGAACTCATTAATAAGGCTCCTTTTGTTTCACCTTTTGGAGATGCTGTTGTTACTTTAAAGTCACATTCCATTTGCCATGTTTGTTCATTTGCTACCATATATGGTGATAATGCTTCTGAATTGTTATTTGGCAATATTAATTTCCCTGAATCATCTAAATATGCTCCACCACTTAAAGTCCATGTTGAAAAGTCTATTTTTTGACTTGTTTTTGTAGTTGTTGAAGCTGTTGGTAATGTTTTATCTAATTTAACAACTGTTGTTTTCTCTGCTGATACATTTCCAACATTATCTATTACACGGAATCTTATTGTTTCATTTCTTTCTGCTGTAAATGTTATTGTTCCTGTATTTCCATTTGCTGTTATATAATTATTTGTCCATGCTCCACCATAATACCATTGGAATTCTTTTACTCCTGAACCTACATCACTTGCTGTTAGTGTTACTGTAAAATCTTTGTTTGTCCAGTTTCCATTGCTTGGGTTTGATATTGCTGTTATTTGTGGTGCTGTTTTATCTATATTTGAAACTGCTAAGTTTGCTGTTACTTTGTTTCCAGCTATGTCTGTTGCTTCTGCATATACTGTTCCATTTGTTGTTACTTTTACTGTTGTTGCATTTGCTGTGCTCGCACTTCCTAATCCCGCTTTTCTATTTTGTGTTAAGTTTTTACCATATGTTATTGTTACTGTTACATCGCCATTTGTCCATCCTTCTGGATTTTTGGTTAATGTTATTTTATTGTCTGCTACTGTGTTTGCTCCTACTATAAATGCATTTGATACTTTTCCTGTTTCTGCTCTGTTTCCAGCTGCATCTGTTACTTTTGTCCATAAATAATATGTTCCTGCTGTACAATCTGTTTTACTTACTGTACTTCCACTTGTAAAATTTGTCCAACTTGTTGGTTCTATTGTATTTGATGTTGACCATGCATATTGTAATGTACTTAATCCTGAACCGCCTGCATCACTTGCCGTTAATGTTGCTTTTATTGTTGCATTTCCTGTTGTTGGCATTGTGTATGCTGTTCCACCATTTGGATTCATTGTTACTGTTGGTTTTGTTATGTCATATTTTATTGTAAATGCATCTGATACTTCTGAAACATTTCCTGCTTTATCTATAGTTCTAAAATATCTTGTGTCATTTCTATTTGATAATCCCCATTCTTCAGTTCCAGTAGCTTTTAGACCATTTTCTTTCATTCCATTGCTTGCTGTAAAGCCAAATGTTGTCCAATTTAATTTATCTGCAGAATATTGAATTGATTTTATTCCAGATAGTCCATCTTCTGCTGTTATGTCTGTATATACTGTTCTATTTGTCCATGTTCCGCTTGTATATGATTTATTATCTGCGTATCTCGCTACATATGTTGGCTTTTTAGGGGCTACTTTGTCTATATTATCTATTTTCAATTCAGCTACAACTTTATTTCCAGCTATATCTGTTGCTTCTGCATGTACTGTTCCGTTTGCTGTTACTGTTACTGTTGTTGCATTTGCTGTTAATGAGCTTCCTATACCTGCCTTTCTGTTTTGTGATAGATTTTTTCCATATGTTACTGTTACTGTTACATCTTTGTTTGTCCAGTCTGTTGTACTTGGTACTAAAGCTATTTTGTTATCTTCTAAAGTGTTCTCACCTATTGTGAACACATTTGATACTTTTGTTTCTGCTCTATTTCCAGCTGCATCTAAAACTTTTACCCATAAATAGTAATTTCCTACTTGTGCATCTGTTTTTGTTATTTCTTTTCCATTTTCAAATTTTGTGAATCCTGTTGTTGGCTCTGTTGTATTTGATGTTGACCATGCATATTCTAAAGTTTCTAAGTTTGAACCACCTTCGTCTTTTGCAACTACTGTAGTTTTCAAAGTTGCTTTTCCTGTTGATGGCATTACATATGCTGTTCCACCATTTGGTGTTATTGTTAATGTTGGTACTTTTTTGTCTATTTTGTTTAATGTCAATTGTTTTGTTATTTTATTTCCAAATTTGTCTTCTGCTTCTGCTGTTACTGTTTTGTTATTTGTTTTTACTACTGCACTTCTTGCATTATTTATTACATAGTCTGTTGCAGATATTCCTGTACAAGTCATTTTTTGATTATTTACTAGAGTTACCCCATATTTAGCTGTTACTGTTACATCTTTGTTTGTCCATACATTTTCACTTGGTGATGCTGTTAATATAATTTGATCTTGTGATTCATCTTTTGATAATACTGTGTATGTGCTTACTTTTGTTGTTACATTTCCTGCTTTGTCTGTTGCTTTTGTCCATAGATAATTATTTCCAGCTTTTGCATCTGTTTTTTCTATTGTTTTTCCTGATTCTATGTCTTGATATGTTGTTGGTTCTGTTGTTCCAGTATCAGACCATGCATATTGTAATTTTTCTATTCCACTTTTATCATCTTTTCCTGTTACGGTAATTCTTAATGTTGATGTTTGACTGTTTGTTGGTATTACAAATACTCCTCCATCAACGCTTAGAGAGATTTCTGGTTTTACTTTATCGATTCTTGTAACTTTTAGTTCTGTTTCTTTTTTTCCTGTTTCAACACTTATTGTGCAATTATCTGTTATTTTATAGTTTTCTTGATATTTGATTTTTTGCCCATCTAAGTAAAAATATTTATAGCCATCGTTTTTATATGTCCAATAAATTCTTAAGCTTAGGTCTTGATTTGTCCATTGGTCTACAGTGTATTCTTCACCTGATGGTTTAAATAATTTTATATATGCTTGTCTATCAAGATTATCAACTACTTTGTCATACTCTTGGTCAATTTTATTTCCATTTTCTGCACTTTCTGTAGCATATTCCTCTTGAATTCTATTTACTTGTTTTCCTGTAGTAGTTACTTTGTTTGATATTCCTGCATATGATAAAAATAATACAGTCACTAAAAGAAGCATAGCAGCTAAAACGAAAACTGTTATTGAACCTTTTTCGCTTTTTAATGCTATACTATGTTTTGCTTCTTTTGCCTTTAAAAACCATTCTTTTCCTTTGTTTAACATTACGTACCTCTCCTATAATTTATATATTATATATATAATAACTTGTATATTTTATAGTTTCAATAGCTCTTTTTTTACAGTTTTTTCTAACTCTTTTAATCCTTTACGGATACTTGTTTTAGGCTTTTTTCGACATAATATTATTTTTATTTTACATTTTTAGAGTTTTATTTCACTTATATTACATTTTGCGTTTTTTTACATCAATCCTACTATTTCCCTAGGTTTTTACGTTTTTTAGACATAGAAAAAAAGCAGTTCTAATTAAAAATTAAAACTACTTTTATAATCTTATATTACTCTAAAAAATATGTTAAGTTTTTTCAAATACACTTTTTATTCTATTTCTGAAAAATATTCATTAATTCTATTTTTCAATTCTTGTTTAGTTTCTTCCATTGTCATTCCTTCAACCTGAGCACCCGCAAGTGTTATATGACCTCCACCTCCGAAGTTTTTCTAATATCACTTGTACATTTATATCTCCAATAGAACGTCCACTAATACAAATCTTTTCTCCATTATTTCCTAATACAAATGAAGCTGTTATATCACTTATTGTTAATAGTTCATCTGCTGCTTTAGCACATATCAAGTTTGCATCTTTAGATGTTTTATCATATATTGAGATTGCTATTGTATCATTTACTATTTCTGCGCTTTTTACAATATCTGCTATTGTATTAAAGCTTGCAAGGTCACTTTGGAACCATTTTTTAACTCTTATAATATCTACTCCGCATCTACGTAAATATGCAGCTGCTTCAAATGTTCTAACACCTGTTTTAAATGTAAAGTTCTTTGTATCCATCATTATTCCTGCATACAAGCTTTCTGCTTCAATTGTTGTTAAATTTACTTTTACTTCTGCATATTGCAATAATTCTGTTACAAGCTCTGCTGCAGATGATGCATATACCTCTTGGAATAGCAATGTTGCATTTTCTATAAAGTTTGCACTTCTTCTGTGGTGATCGATTACTACTGTTTTATTAGCCTTGTCTAATAATTCTGGTGCATCTACATAGTTTATTTTGTGTGTATCTACAACAACTAAAAGTGTTTCTTCATCAATATTTTCTAATGCTACTTCTTTATTTATTATTGCATCTTCATATTCTGGTTCTTTTTCTAAAGATTTTCTAAAGGGTCCTAGTGCTGGAGTGTTTTCACTACATACTATATATGCATTTGTGTTTAAAGATTTTGCAAGTCTATATATTCCCATACATGAACCTATACTGTCCATATCTGGATTTGTATGCCCCATTACCATTACTTTTTTTGATTCTTTTATTAAGTTTTCTAAAGCATGTGCTACTACTCTTGCTTTTACTTTTGTTCTTTTTTCTACTTCTTCTACTCTTCCACCAAAGAATTTGTATATGTCGTTTTCTCTTACAACTGCTTGGTCTCCACCACGACCTAATACAACGTTCATGGCACTTTGAGCTGATTTATATTTTTCTTTGTCTGTTTTTCCTTCATTTGATATTGCTATACTTAATGTGAATTGAACTTTTTCTTTTGTGTCAATTTCTTTTATTCTGTCTAATACACTAAATTTGTCTTCTTTTACATCTTCTAAGTATCTTTGTTCAAATAGATATACATATCTGTCTCTATCTGCTTTTATTAATACTCCATTTGTTTTATTTGCCCAATCATACATTTCTTTGTCAATTTGTGCTGTTACTTGTGGTTTTTCGCTTGAGTCTAGTCTTTGCATTGTTTCTTCATAATTGTCTACCATTATTATTCCAACACATGATTTTGAGTTTTTGTATTCATTTTGTAATTTAATGTTTTCTGTATCATCTATAAAATATAGTATTATCATGTATTCTTCTTTTTTGTGTTTTTCTTTGTTTCTGTTTTTGAAGTTTACATATCTTCCCATTATTTTATATTGTTTGTTTTGTATTTTTATTTCTTTTAATATATCTCTGTTTCCTGTTGTTTCTTTATTGTTTCGTATATCACTTCTTATGTCTAAACTTAAGTCACTTATATATGTGTTTATATCTATGTTTGCGAATTCTGATACGAATTTTGAGCTTCTCCATATTATGCTTCCATCTGTTTCTAGTATTACTAGTGGAAATGGTGAGTTTATTAAGCTTGTTTTTGCTGCTGTGTCTACTGATAGTGTTAAGTCTTGCAACGTTTCTGATATCTCACTTTTTCTTTTCTTATTTGCATAATATGTGTAGCCTACTACTAATATATATAGGATTATTGATGGTATTATCATTATCGGTGCTTCTATACTTATTATTAGTAATAGTATTAGTATTATTGCTAGATATATTTTTGTTCTTGATACTAGCGTTTCGAATACTTTTCGGTTATTGTTTTGCATAAAAAATTCTCCTTATATTCATTCTATTCTATTTTACTAGTATTTATGCGTTTTGTCAAGAATTCGCAAAATGGCAAAAAAATTAGCCAATGCTACTTGGCTAATTTTTTGTTTTTATTCTGCTGCTTTTACATTTACAACTTCTTCTATATCAGAAGTTTCTTCAAGTTCTTTTTCAGTGTTTATATGAATGTTTTGATATTTTTGCATTCCTGTTCCAGCTGGTATTAATTTACCAATAATTACGTTTTCTTTTAGTCCTACTAAGTCATCGACTTTTCCTTTTATAGCTGCTTCTGTTAATACTCTTGTTGTTTCTTGGAATGATGCTGCAGATAAGAAACTATCTGTTGCAAGTGATGCTTTTGTAATTCCTAGTAATACACGTTTTCCAGTTGCTGGGCGTTTTCCTTGTGCTACTGCTTCTGCATTTTTGTCTGCAAATTCATACATATCAATTAATGTTCCTGGGAACATGTCTGTATCAGCATTGTCTTCAACTCTTACTTTTTTAAGCATTTGTCTTCCAATTACTTCAACGTGTTTATCATTGATATCAACACCTTGGTTTCTATATACTTTTTGTACTTCTGTAATTAAGTATTCAAATACTCCTTCTGGTCCTTTGATTTCTAAGATTTCAGCTGGGTTTATTGAACCTTCAATTAGTGGTTGCGCAGCAACTACCATGTCTCCATCTTTTACTCTCATTTTTGAACCAAATGGTATTGTATATGTTTTTGAGTTGTCTCCTGATGTTACTATAACTTCTTTCTTTTTCTTTGTTTCTTTTATTTTTACTTTTCCATCTATTTCTGAAATTATTGCAAGTCCCTTTGGTTTTCTAGCTTCGAATAATTCTTCAACTCTAGGTAAACCTTGAGTAATATCTGCTACACCAGCAACACCACCAGAGTGAATTGTTCTCATTGTAAGCTGTGTTCCTGGTTCACCAATTGATTGTGCAGCAACTATACCTACTGATTCTCCTATTGATACTAAGCTTCTTCTTGCTAATCCCATACCATAACATTTTTGACATACACCTTGTTTTGAATGACATCCTATTACTGAACGAACTTCTAGTTTTTCTATTCCTGCTTCTACTATTTTGTCTGCCATGTCTTCTGTTATCATTGTATTTGTGTCTACTATTAGCTCATTTGTTTTTGGATTTATTACATCTTCAACTGGGTATCTACCAATTAATCTTTCTTGCATTTTTTCTATTATTTGGTTTCCATCTTTGATGTCATATACTATTATTCCTTCATGTGTTCCACAGTCATGTTCTCTAACTATTATGTCTTGTGATACATCAACCAATCTTCTTGTTAAGTAACCTGAATCGGCTGTTCTTAAGGCTGTATCTGATAGTCCTTTACGAGCTCCATGGGCTGAAATGAAGTATTCTAGGGCATCTAGACCTTCTGCAAATGATGATCTGATTGGTATTTCTACTGCTTTACCTGTTGTACTTGCCATAAGTCCACGGATACCTGCAATTTGTCTTAATTGGTTCATGTTACCACGGGCTCCAGATTTAACCATCATGTATATTGGGTTTAATTCATCGAAGTTTTCTTCCATTGCATTACTTACTTTTTTAGTTGTATCTTCCCAAACATTAATTACTGCATTGTATCTTTCTTCGTTTGTTATTAAACCACGGGCATATTGTTTTCTGATGTTTGATACTTTTTCATCTGCTTCTGCTAGTAATTCTTTTTTTGCTGGTGGTACTTTTACGTCATCCATAGAGAATGTTATACCAGCAAGTGTTGAATATTTGAATCCTAGGGCTTTTATGTAGTCTATTACTTCTGCTGATTCTGTTAGTCCATGTATTCTTATTACTCTTTCAATTATTTGTCCCATTGATTTTTTCATTACTGGGAAACTAATTTCGTATTGGAATGGATCTTCGTTTCTGTCTATGAATCCTAAGTCTTGTGGGATTCCTTGGTTGAAGATTATTCTTCCTACACTTGTTTCTATTTTTTTAGTTTTTATTTCTCCATCTATTTCTTTTGATACTCTTACAAATATTTTTGCATGTATTGCAACTTCATGATTTTCGAATGCCATTATAGCTTCATCTGGATCTTTGAAGTATTTTCCTTCTCCTTTTTCTCCATCTAATACCATTGTTAAATAGTAACTTCCTAAAATCATGTCTAGTCTTGGTACTGCAACTGGTTTACCATCTTGTGGTTTTAATAGGTTGTTTGTTGATAACATTAAGTATCTTGATTCTGCTTGTGCTTCTGGTGATAGTGGTAAATGAACTGCCATTTGGTCACCATCGAAGTCGGCATTGAATGCTTCACAAACTAATGGGTGAAGTTTTATTGCTCTTCCCTCTACTAATACTG
>USHX01000039.1 GCA_900554565.1 uncultured Clostridium sp. | reverse complement strand
TTTTCTTTAATAATGTCAAATGCATCATATACTATTTTTTGAGCAACTGATTTTTTACCATCTAGCATTATGTTGTTTATTAATTTTGTTACAACTTTGCTATTGTACATTGGATCTGGTAATACTTCTCTTTTTGCTACATATCCTTTTCTTGGCACTATTCTTCCCTCCTTTTAATTTTTTAATACTCTTATTTTGAAGAGTATTTCGGTACTCTCAAAAAGTTTTATTTTCCTGAGTATAGTGCTATATAAATCTATTCTAAATTCAAATGCCTTAATTTAGTAAGAATTACAAGCACTAATTTTTACTTTGCTAATTTTATTTTTTTGGTTTTTTAGCTCCATATTTAGAACGAGCTTGCATTCTATCTTTAACACCTGCTGTATCTAATGTTCCACGGATGATGTGATATCTAACACCTGGAAGGTCTTTTACCCTACCACCTCTGATTAAAACAACACTGTGTTCTTGTAGGTTATGTCCTATACCTGGGATATAAGATGTTACTTCATAACCATTTGAAAGTCTAACTCTGGCAACTTTTCTTAAAGCTGAGTTTGGCTTTTTAGGTGTAACTGTTTTTACTACTGTACATACACCTCTTTTTTGTGGAGCTCTATTGTTTGTTAATTTTTTGTTTTTTGAGTTCCATCCATGTTGAAGAGCTGGTGCAGTTGATTTTGTTACTCCTGTTTTTCTTCCTTTTCTTACTAATTGGTTGATTGTTGGCACTTGAATTTCACCTCCTGTTTTTTATTTTTTGTTACGGAATTGCATATTACAAGCAATTTACTATAACGAATTATATTGTACCATGTATGTCTATTAAAGTCAAGAAAAACTTGGAATTTCTTCCAAGTTTTTTACTTTATGTTTATTTCTATATTATTATTTCTCATCATGAGAGTTTTCTGTTCTTGTATTTGTGTTTTCTTTACTTTGTTTAAAATAATCTAAGTAAATTTCATGATCAGTTTTTGTAGGATTTGCCTTATATTTTTCTTGAAATTCCTTTGTTGCATGTCTATATTTACCTTTGCTTTCTGCATTTTCTTTTGTTTGTTTTTCTTCTACTATTTCTGGCTCTATCACTTCTTTGCTTTCTTTTCCTTCATCTAAAGCTTTGCTCTTATCAAATAATTTATTTAATATTTTTGCTCCACATTTTTCTTCAGCTTTCAATTGTTTGCTTCTTTGTTTAAAGAATTTCTTTATAGGATTCATTCCTTTTAAATCATGAGTTAATTCAAAAGGTAATTTTTCTTCTTTATGCACAGCATTCACATATTCTCTTATCATTTCTTTATTATCTTTTAATGCTAATAATATTGAAGGATTTAATTTTTTCATTAGTTTTTTTGCATCTTTCTTGTTTTCCGCTATTTCATTACAAAGTTTTGCCCTTTTTATATCATTATATAATGAGATTTTCTCTGCATTATCTTTAAGATTATGCTTGAAAATTTTATTTTTGCTTATTTCTTCCCCATTTTCGCCTATAACTGTGACTTCTCCTGTTTTTTCTGAAATTATTATACTTTTTATATTCTTTTTAGTTTCATCTACTTTTTCAACATTATATTTATTTTCTAATCTATATTCTGGTGATATTTTTCCAAAAGTTTCTCCAATTATTTTGTCACTATAAGCTTTTTTTGCTTCTTCTTGTCCATCTGGTATTTCCTTTATTTCTGGTATTTCATTTTCCTTATTCTCTTGTTGAATCTCTACTTTTTCTATTTCATCAGCGTTTCCAGTTTTTTCTATTTCTGCTTTTTCTACTTTTTCTACTTCATCAATATTTTCACTTTTTTCTATTTCTGTTTCATTTGATTTGTCAACTTCATTTTGTTTTTTATTTGTTTTATAGAATTCATCTTCTAATACATTTTCAATATTACTATATGATATTCCTGAAGCACGTGCTTTTAAATATTCTAAATCCGAATATTCTTTAGCATTTTCTGCAATATCTTTTAATTCTGACAAATCTTTCTTATCAGTTTCTATTTCAGTTTGTATCTTTAAAACATTAGCTAAGTTTGCTTCTTTTTCTTCTTGAGCAGTTTTTAATAGAGTTATATTTTTAGTATCTCCTTCAAGTATTTCTTTTCTTATTTTTTCAATTGTTTTTTCTGCATTTTTTGCAACTTTTTCATAAGCTGATTTTCTTTTCTCTTTTTCTTCTATTTCTGAATTTCTTTTCTCTAGCTCTTCTTTTTTAACATATTTTTTCATTTCTTTGTCTATTAATTCAAATAGTTGTTTTTTATTATCTAAAATGTCTTGTTTTAATGACTCTTTACCTTCTTTTGCTTCAGCATCGATTTTTTTGCTTTCTTCTTCTCTATCTTTAATTTCTTGTTTCTTTATATCTTTTAATGGACTTGCAGTTAATATTAAATTGCTTTCCTTATACATTTTTTCTATTTCTGCTTTTGAATTTTCAAATTCTTTTTGTTTTTCTTGTATCTTCTCTTTTCTGTCTTTTAATGCTGCTATATCTTCCATTTTTTTCAAAATTTCTTCCATAATCTTTTCTCCTTAAAAAATATTTGCATATTCTTACACATATTATGATTATACCAATTTTGGTAATCTCTTGCAATAGTTTTATGTAAATTCGTTGCTTTTTTAATCAAATTGTAATATTTTAGAAACATTTGTAACAATATAAAAGAAGCCAAATCGAACCATGTTCTAAAATCAAGGTTCAATTTGACTACCTTCTAAAATTCTAATAAGCTTCTATCAGCTAGCTTCTGATATCTTTCTTTTTTATCTTTTATCTTTTTTCCATCAAGTGCTGGCAAAATCCCAAAATTCGCATTCATTGGTTGGAATTTATTATTTGGAGTTGAAATATATTTTGCTAGCGCTCCAATAACTGTATTTTCAGAAAATGTTATTTGGTTTTTACCTTTTAATTTATTGCATGCATTTAATACTGCAACCATTCCAGATGATATTGATTCAACATATCCTTCTACACCAGTTATTTGTCCTGCAAAGTATATGTTTTCATTTTGTTTCAAATTATATGTTTCATCTAGCAGCTTACTTGAGTTTATATATGTGTTTCTGTGCATTACTCCATATTTTACAAATTCAGCTTTTTCCAATCCAGGAATCATACTAAATACTCTTTTTTGTTCTCCATATTTTAAGTTTGTTTGAAATCCTACTAAATTGTATATGCTTGCTTGTTTATCATCTTGTCTTAGTTGTACAACTGCATATGGTCTTCTAGCTGTTCTTGGGTCATCAAATCCAACTGGTTTTAATGGTCCAAATCTTAAAGTATCTTGTCCTCTTTTGGCCATTATTTCTATTGGCATGCAACCTTCAAAAATTTCTCTTTTTTCAAATTCATGTAATGTAACTACTTCTGCTTCCACAAGTTCTTTTACAAAATTCTCATATTCTTCTTGATTCATAGGAAGATTTATATAACTTTGTTCTCCTTTTTGGCTTTCTAGTCTAGTTTTCCATTGTTCTACAGTTTCTTCTTTTTTCTTTTCTTGTAGATATCTATCACCATAAAAAGCAATATCAAAATCAATGCTATCTTTATTTACAATAGGTGCTGCTGCATCATAAAAATATAATTTATCTTCACCTGTTAATTTACTAATTTGTTTTGCCAAAGAATCTGATGTTAATGGTCCTGTTGCAATAATTACAATTCCTTCTTCTGCCATTTTTTGAACATCTTTCACTTCTTCATGTATTATTTCTATTAATGGTTCTTGTTCCAATACTTTTGTAACTTCAGCTGAAAAGACATCTCTATCAACAGCTAAAGCTTGTCCTGCTGGCACACTTGTTTTATCAGCTATTTTTATTAAAAGAGAGTCTAATTTTCTAAGTTCTTCTTTCAATAATCCACAGGCATTTGTAAGTAAATTAGACTTGAATGAGTTACTACAAACAATCTCTGCTAAATTACTATTTGAATGTGCTGGTGAATATTTTATTGGTTTCATTTCATATAGTTTCACTTTTATTCCTTGTTTAGCAATTTGGTATGCCGCTTCACTTCCAGCCAATCCACCACCTATTACAGTTATATAATCATTCATATAAATTCAAAATCCTTCCTATTTAAATCATTATTAAAATTAGCATTATGAGAATAAATTTAAAATCTCATCTTTAGAAAATTTACTAATAAATGTTGTTTTAGTGTCTAACATATTATCAGCAAGTTTGGCTTTTTTCTCTTGTAAATTATAAATTTTCTCTTCTATAGAATTTTTAGTAATAAGCTTATAAACTTGTACATTATTTTTTTGACCTATTCTATAAGCTCTATCTGTTGCTTGATTTTCAGTTGAAACATTCCACCATGGATCATAATGAATTACCATATCTGCACCTGTTAAATTCAAGCCTGTTCCACCAGCTTTTAAAGATATTAAAAATACTTTTATTTCTGGATTTTTATTAAAATCATCTACAAGTTGCATTCTTTCATCAACTTTTGTCGCACCAGTTAATTTATAATATTTTATTTTACGGTCATTTAGCTCTTTTTCTATAAATTCAAACATTGATGTATATCCTGAAAATAATAATATTTTATGGCCACCATTTGTTGCTTCTTCTACAATTTCCATACATTGTTCTAGTTTACTACTTCCATCCTTATAATTATTTATAAATAAACTTGGATGACAGCAAATTTGTCTTAATCGTGTTAGAGCTGCTAATATTTGCATATGACTTCCATCATATCCATTCAATTCTATTTGTTCTGCTATTTCTTGCTTTGCCTGTGCTAAATATGTTAAATAAATGTTGTTTTGTTCTTCTCCCATTTCATTGTCTAACACCGTTACTGTTTTTTCTGGCAATTCTGTTAAAACTTCTTTTTTGGTTCTTCTTAACACAAATGGTTCTATTAGCATTTTCAATTTTTTCATTGCATTTTCATCATTATCTTTTACAATAGGTGTTTCATATAGATTTTTAAATTTTCTGTAACTAAATAAATAGCCTGGCATTATATAATCAAATATTGACCATAATTCTGATAACGAATTTTCTATTGGTGTTCCTGTTAATGCATATCTTGTTTTCGCTTTTATTTGTTTTATTGATTTAGCATTTTGAGTATTGCTATTTTTTAAGTATTGTGCTTCATCTGCTATTATATATTTAAATTCGTAATTTTTTTCTTTGTATAAATCTATATCTCTTTTCAATAAGTCATATGATGTTATTACTAAATCATATTCATCTATTTTTTGAATTTGATTTTTTCTTTCTTGTAAAGTCCCACGAATTACAAGTGTTTTTAATTCTTTTGCAAATTTTTCCGCTTCATTTTGCCAATTTAATGTTAATGAACTTGGTGAAACCACTAAACTTGTTTTTCTGTTTCGTTGTTCGTTTTCTACATAATCAACTATTATTGATAACATTTGAATTGTTTTTCCAAGTCCCATGTCATCAGCTAAAATTCCACCAAAGTTATACTTATCTAATGTTTTTAACCATTTATATCCTGTTTTTTGATAATATCTTAATGTGTTATCTAATTTTTTTGGAACTTCTATGTCTTCTTCTAATTGTTCTTTGTCTAGATTATTTACTATTTGTTTATATTCTCCACTTTTTTGTATTTGTGTACCTTTCATTTGTTTTAACAATTGGTTTAAATATAAACTTCTATACATCGGAAGTTTTATTTCTCCATCTGTTAGTTCTTTATAAGTTAAGTCCATTCCTGTTTTCAATTTATCTAAAAATTCTACTTCTTTATTGTTTTCTAAATCCAAGAAACTTCCATCTTTTAATCTATGATATTTCTTTTTTAATGTATATCTTGTTAGAATTTCCTCTAACTCACTTGCATCAATATTTAAATTTCCTAAGTCTATTTGTAGTAAATCATTTTCTACTTTTATTCCTATGCTTTCCATTTTTGGTGAATTAATTTGTTTTCTCTTAAAATTGTCTGTAGCTAACACTTCAAAGCTGTTCATGTAATATGTTATATCTTGTGTTATAAACTCATATATTTTATCATTATTTGGTAATATAAATCTTACATTTTTTGTATCAAACATGAATCCTGTTTTTCTGAACATATTTAATGCTTTTGTTTCTTCTATCATGTTTCTTGGTATGTCAATTTTTTCTTTTTCATTTAATGGATTAAATTCTATTTCACCATAACAGAATTTTACATCTGCTATTAAAAAATTGCTTTTGTTGTAATCTAAAAAGACTTTTACAAGTAAATCTTTTGGTTTGTATTTTTCGATTTCTTCTTCTGGTATTTTGCTTAAGTCTATTGCACTTTTTACCTTTGGAATTATAACTGAAAATAACTGGGTTAAGTTTTCTTTTCCTAGTTCTAAATCTGTTATGTAGTTTTTTCTGAACATTTCTAATAATTTTAATGTGGTATTTTCAAATTGTTTGCTACATCTGTAGATTTTTTGTTCATCTAAAATATATTTATAGTTTTTTCCTTTAATTATATTTATTTTGTAAATTTCTATATTAGGAATTATTCTATAATTGTCTTCATTTATTTTACTAAGAGAAAATTTTATTTGTGGTTCTTCTTCTGCAAATTCTATTTTTTCTTGGTTATAGTCTCTTTGAAATTCTATTGTTTTTCCCTTTAATACATCATACAATTCATCTATTGCACTATTTCCAACTATTATACTTGTTTCACTTAAAGCTTTACCATAATATTTGTAATTGCTATTTGAGTTAGAGTTTGCATATTTTATAATTTCTGCATATTTCATAATAAATTCTAATAGTTGTTGGTCTTCTTCTAAAAATGCTTCTTTTGTATGTACAAATTGTAGCTTTTCTCCATATTTTGCAAATTCTTTGTTTATCATTCTTGTATAGAATTCTGATAAATTTTTTATTTTGTACATTTTTTTGTTTCCTATTTTGAATTCAACTTTCATGTCTCCTACAAATTTGTCATAATATATTTTTGGTTCTATTTTTATATTTCCTTGTTTTTTTATTGTTTCTTCTTCATTATTTATTCCATCTATTTCTTCATTATAGAAGATTTTTACTATTTGTTTAAAGTTTTTGTGTTTATCCCCATTTCCTTGCATTTCATTTCCTCCACTCGGCACAATATTATATTATAGATTTACTAAAAAAGCAAGGAATTAATACTATAAAATTCATTGTTCTAATTGTTAAAATAAAAAAATCAGACCGCAAAAATACCTAAAGAATTTTAATTCCTTAGGCTTTTACGATTTCTTCTGGTAATCTATGCCAAGCTAGGTGCCAGTTTTTTTTTATTATCCTTAAGTTCTTTATAATATCTTGCTATTAATTCATCAAGTTCAGTACTAAGTTGATATGTAATACTGTAGTCATCTCCACGTTCGATGCTACTATTTAGTTTATCTCTTAATTTACAAATTTCATCATTTAACATTGCAATCTCTCCTTTTTCTTTTTGTTATCTTTCGTATATTTATAAAGTACCATATTATTTTTCTCAAGTCAAGGATTTTCAACGGTTTTTGGCAACTTTCGTATGACAGAAAAAAGCATTTTTCGACATTTTGCCCAGCAAAAAAACGGCATTGCTTTTATTATTTTACAATCGCCGTTTTTATTACATTTTTCTCTTATTAATTTTTATACATTTTTTCTTAATTTCTAACAATAGAATTTACCATTTTTTCTTCTTTAAAAACATTTTTTAACACATGTGTTACATATTCTACATTTATACCTTGTATTTCTTCTAAATAGTCAAAACTATTTATGCCTTTAAAATAATCTGATAAAAACATTCTTGCTATATCTGTAACATCATCATATTCTTTTACATATGCACCATATATCATTTTTTTGATTCTTTCAAAATCTTCTTTGTTTATTCCATTTTGTTTTATTTTTTGTATTTCGTTTTTAAAATCTTCATATAATTTTTCTGGGTTTGTTGCTTGACCTGTTATTAATATATGGTCATATGTTTTACCAAATTCATGGTCTAAGCTAGGGCTTCCAGATATTATTCCTTCATTATATAACTTTTTGTATAGTTCTGAACTTCTTCCTAAAATTAAATTTAGTAATATTTCAATACATAAATGTCTTTTTACTATTTCACTTTTGTTTTCTAATGCTGCATTTGGTAAAGTTCCTTTTATTCCAATTGTATATATTGGTTTGCTTACTTCTAATTTTTGTTCTATTTTTTCTTGTACAATTGAATCTTCTTCTGGTTCATATATTCTTTTTATTTCTCCACTACCACTTTTTTCTACTAGTCTTTTTTTCACTTCTTCTAGCATTTTTTCTGGTTCAAAATCTCCACAAATTGCTATTGCCATATTTGATGGATTATAAAATGTGTTATAACATTTGTATAATATTTCTTTATCTATTTTGCTAATTGTTTCTATTGTTCCTGTAATATCTATCTTTATTGGATTATTATGATACATTGCTTGCATTGCATTTAAATATACTCTCCA
>USHX01000038.1 GCA_900554565.1 uncultured Clostridium sp. | reverse complement strand
ATTCCGGCATGCATGTGTTGATGCCTGTCTTGGCATTCCTTCTAGTCCCATTGCTATATCTAACAATTTTTTTATTTTTTCATCAGTTTCATATAGGTCACGTAGTTCTTTATTTTGTTCTAATGCCTTTTTTATTGTTATATGTAATTCATTTGGAATCATTTTAGCTAATGCATCTGCTTCTGAATATGGTACATCTAGAACTCTTGCTACATCTCTTATTACCATTCTTGCAGACATTGTTCCAAATGTGATTATCTGTGATACGTGGTCATGTCCATATTTTCTTGAAACATAATCTATAACATCTTGTCTATGTTCATAGCAAAAGTCAACATCGAAATCTGGCATGCTTATTCTTTCTGGATTTAAAAATCTTTCAAAAAGCAAACCATATTTCATTGGGTCTATATCTGTAATTTCTATTGCATATGCAATAATTGAACCTGCACCAGAACCACGGCCTGGCCCTACTGGAATGTTGTGTGTTTTAGCATAATGAATAAAATCCCATACTATTAGGAAATAGTCTACATATCCCATTTTCTTTATTATGCCTAATTCATATTCTGCTCTTTCCATAATTTCTTTGCCTGGATTTTCTCCATATCTTTTCTTTATTCCATCATCACATAATTTTTTAAAGAAATCGTAATGTGTTGCAAATTCTTCTGGCACATCATAATTTGGGAGTATTGTATGCCCAAATTCAAATTCTACATTACATTTTTTAGCAATTTCTACTGTATTTGATATTGCATCTGGGAATGCCTTGAAATATTCTATCATTTCTTCCGGTGATTTTACATATAATTCATCTGTTTCAAATCTCATTCTGTCTATATCACTCATTCTTTTACCTGTTTGAATACATAGCAATACTTCATGATTATATGCATCTTCTTTTTTTAAGTAATGTGCATCATTTGTTGCAACTATTGGAATATCTAGTTTTCTTGCTAATTGTATTAATTTCTGGTTTGCTAAAACTTGTTCTTGAAGTCCATTATTTTGAATTTCTATATAATAATCTTCTCCAAATACTTTTTTATGCCACAATGCTATTTTTTCTGCTTCTTCATTTTTTCCATTTAAAAGTGCTTGATTTACTGCTCCTGCTAAGCATGCACTTAGGCAGATTAACCCTTCATGATATTTTTCTAGTATTTCTAAGTCTATACGTGGTTTATAATAATATCCTTCCAAAAATCCAAGTGATACTAGTTTACTTAAGTTTCTATATCCTTGTTCGTTTTTTGCAAGTAATATTAAGTGATTATATTTGTTGTCTATATTAGGTTCTTTGTCTTTTCTTCCTCGTGGTGCTACATAAACTTCACAACCAATTATAGGTTTTATTCCTTCTTTTTTACATTCTTTATAAAAGTCAATTGCTCCATACATTACTCCATGGTCCGTTATTGCAATTGCTTTCATTCCAAGTTCTTTGGCTCTTTTTGGTAAGTCTTTTATTCTATTTGCACCATCTAATAAGCTAAATTCACTATGTATGTGCAAATGTACAAATTCGCCTAAATCTTGATCCATACTGATGCTCCTTTTCCTTTTACCTTAAAATTTCCATATCCTTCGTTATCTATTATTACTTCTTCTTCGCATCTTTCTAAACAATCTATAAATTTTTCTCTTGCAAATTGTGTTCCAATATACATTCTTTTTTCTCCATCACCTGCATTTGAAATCACAACAGCTAAGCCTGATTTTATATGTTCATCATCACCTTCTCTTGTCCAACCAATATAGTTTGGATGGTCAAAATAGTCATGTTGCTCACCATAAGCTTTTTCTTTTCTCAATTTTATTAGGGTTTTTAATTCTTCTAATGGTTCTATGTTATCATGTGGTATTCCATAAAAATCACCATAAAACACACATGGATATCCTTGATTTCTTAAAAGAATTAAACTATATGCAGCTGGTTTAAACCATCTTTCTACAAAGCTTTCTAATGCTTGGCCTGGTTGAGTGTCATGATTGTCCACAAAGGTTACTGCTTTACTAGAGTTTTCGCCAACTAATGTATGTTCAAATATTTTTGATAAGTCATAATTTTCCGTTTTTGATGCTGTTGCTAAATTATAGTGTAGTGGAACATCGAAAAGTGATATTTCACCTTCTGTTTCTGTTATGTATCTGTGTAATTTGCTAACATCACCTGTCCAATATTCTCCAACTGTAAATAATTCTTCTTTGGTTTGTTCTCTTAGAGTTCGTATCCAATCTTTATAAAAACTTGCTGGAATATGTTTTACCGCATCTAGTCTAAGTCCATTTACTTTGGTTAAATCTAGATACCATTTTCCCCATTTTATGCATTCTTCTATAACTTCTGGATTTGTAAAATCTATGTCTGCTCCCATCAGATAATCATAGTTTCCATATTCTTCATCAACTGCTTGATTCCAATTTTTGTTTTTAAATTTAAATATTGCATGCTCTTTTGATTTTTCATCATAATCTATTCCATCAAAATGTGTCCAGTTCCATTCAAAATCTGAGTATTTATGTTTTCTTCCTGGGAATATAAATTTTGTTGCAACCCTTACTGTTTCTTGTCCTGATATTATTTCATTATGATTTCCCCAGTCTACTTTTTCAGCTGGTATTGTTTGTAGCATATCTGCTCCCATTTTGTGATTTAATACAATATCTGCATATGATTCTATTCCACTTTGTTTTAATGCTATTATGCAATTTAAATATTCTTCTTTTGAACCATATTTTGTTTTTATTGTTCCTTTTTGGTCAAATTCTCCTAAGTCATAAACATCGTATGCTCCATATCCTACTTCATCTTTTCCATTTATTCCTTTGTATGCAGGTGGAAGCCATATTGCTGTTATTCCTAAGTTTGCTATTTTTTCTGCATTTTCTGCTATATCATTCCATAAGTTTTGTTTGCAGTCCATATACCATTCGAAGTACTGCATTATTATTCCATTTATTTGCTTCATTTTCTCTTCACCTTCTGGCACATTATATCACTCATTTCAGTTTTTTTCTAGCTATTTGACTTATTTTAAAAAAACACTTTGATTTTTGTGGGTTTTGTGGTACAATGTAGAAGATTTTAGAAAATTTTGTCAAAAGATAAATTAGGAGGAAAGTAAAATGGAATTTAATAAATGTAGTAGATGTGGAAGTTTTTATGTATCAGAAGGAAATGTATGCCCTAAATGTGCATCAAAAGATGGGTTTGAATTTTCAACATTTCAAACATATATACAAGAAAATGGACTAAATACTTCATTAGATGCTATTTCTAATGAAACTGGAATCTCTGTAAAAAATTTAAATAGATTCATGCAATATGATGAATTTAAAAAACAAAAAATAAACACAAAAGGTATAAACCAAGATTCTATAGGATTTAATGGTATTACTTTAAATTAATTTTGAAAGGACTGATTTTATGACTAATGTTTTTGATATATTAGAACAAAGGGGTTACATAGAGCAAATGACTCACCCAAAAGAAATTAAAGAATTATTTGGAAAGGAATCTGTTCCTTTTTATATAGGAATTGACCCAACTGCAGATAGCTTACATGTTGGACACTTTGTTTCTTTAATGGTTGCTAGTCACATGCAAAAATGTGGACACAAACCAATTATCTTAGTTGGTGGTGGTACAGCAACAATTGGTGACCCTTCCGGAAAAACTGATATGAGAAAAATGTTATCACGTGAACAAATAAATAAAAATGTTGAAGGAATTCGTAAACAAGTTGAAAAATTTGTTGATTTTGAAGGTGATAATGGTGCAATTATAGTAAATAATGCTGACTGGCTTTTAGACTTAAAATTTGTTGATTTCATGCGTGAAATTGGAAGTTTATTTAGTGTTAATAAAATGCTTGCAGCAGAATGTTATAAACAAAGACTTGAAACAGGCTTAACATTTTTTGAAATGAGTTATATGTTAATGCAATCTTACGATTTCTGGCATTTATACAATGAATATGGTTGTAAACTTCAAATGGGTGGAAATGATCAATGGTCTAATGTTATAGGCGGTGTTGATTTAATTAGAAAAATAGGTAAAGATGATTCTTTTGGTTTAACATTTAAACTTCTTACAACTAAAGAAGGTAAAAAAATGGGTAAAACTGAAAAAGGAGCTTTATGGCTAGACCCAGAAAAGACTTCTCCATATGAATTTTATCAATATTGGAGAAATATTGAAGATGATAGTGTTGAAACTGTATTAAAAATGCTAACATTCTTACCTGTTGAACAAATAGAAGAATTAACAAAATACAAAGATGAAAGAATGAATGAAGCTAAAAAAGTTGCCGCATATGAAATAACAAAATTAGTTCATGGTGAAGATGAAGCTAAAAAAGCTGAAGAAGCTTCAAACGCTTTATTTAACGGTCAAGGTAATTTAGATAACATGCCTTCTACTAAAATAGATAATGCTAATATTTCAATTGTAGATGCTATTGTAGTTACTGGTATTGCTCCTTCTAAAGGTCAAGCTAGAACTTTAATTAATCAAGGCGGGATTTCTTTAAATGATGAGAAAGTTTCTGATGTTTCTTATGTTCTTTCAGATTCTGATTTTAAAGATGGTTTTGCTATTTTAAGAAAAGGTAAAAAAGTTTTTCATAAATTAAAAATTTAGGATTTATATATATAAAAGGTGATAAAATAATTTATCACCTTTTTTTATTGTTCTGTCTTCTTATCTTCTTTTTGTTTTACTTTCTCTAAAGATGTTATTAAATCTTGTAGTTTTTTTACATCTTTACCCATCATTTCCCAATCATTATTTTGATTTGATTCATCTAAATTTTTATTAGCTTTTATTATTGCATCTATTAGTCCTTCAACATCATCTGTGTTTTCAACTTCAATGTCAACTGCATATTTTGATTGAAGATTTGTTAATGCTTTTTGCAAGTCATCACCTATTGCAACTTTATTACCAGAAGCTACTATTACTTTCTTTAATAGTGGTACTTCAGATTCATTAAGCATTGTTTGATATACAGGTTCTACATATAATAATGTATTATTTATTGGAACTGCTATCATTTGTTTTGTAAGCTTTGTTCCTGTTACATTCAAAGCTTCTAATTCAGCTGATATTGTTTCATCTTCTTCTATTTGCTTATCTAATTGCATTGGACCTACAATGTTACTATCTGATGAAAATTTATATAATTTTAATTTATTTTCACCATTTTTTGTGTTTCCAACTAAATATGCTCTTATGTTTTGTTTTTCATCAGGTGTATATAGTTGAACTAATCCAAGTTGATCTCCATCGTTTGTTTTTACCATTGTATAATATGGTTCCATATAAGTTCCTGTTGATTTTGTTGATTTTGAGCTATTGTATTTTGCTATATCCCATACATCATCTGCTCTATATAATACATCTGATTTTACATTATGATATATTTTTAATATTTTTGCTTGTACATTGTATAAAAACTCTGGATATACCATATGTTCTGATATGTCTTCTGGAATTTGTTCATTTAAACTTGTAAATAAGTCTGGATATATGTTTCTATATGCCATTGCTATTGGGTCTGTTCTATCTGTTATGTAATATGTCATTGTTCCATCATATGCATCTATTATTACTTTAACAGAGTTTCTTATATAGTTTATTTTTTCTTTTATTCCATCATGTTCTATGCTTGTATATTGTGAATATGGATAACAGTTTGTTGTTGTATATGCATCTACTACCCATACGATTTTTCCTTCATTTGTTACAACTGTATATGGATTTTCATCATAAATTAAATATGGTAATGCTTTTTTTGCTCTTTTTGTTACTTCTCTGTTTATTAAGATTTTACTATCACTTGTTATTTGACTTGAAAATGCTAAATTTATATCTCCTTTTGTTATTCCTAATATTAGTCTATCTAAAAATCCTAGTTTTAATCCTGCTTGTCCATTATATTGTGATGTATAATCTGTTCCATTTTCATCAGTGTAATCATATTCTTGTTTATTTTTTGTATTTGTTGCTATTGTTTCTTTTGTTTCTGTTCCGAAATATATTCGTGGTTCTGTTATATTTATTTGTTCATCTGTTCCTGCTATGTCTTTTTGAATGTATTGTACATTTCCTGTTTGATTTATTTGTGTTGCAGATGTTATTATTTCTCCATTTCCATGTGTGTATTCATATGTTTTGTTATTATATGTTCTTCCTGTACTTGCTATTTCTCTTGGTGCTAAATAAACTAGTTGGTCTTTTCCATTTATTTTGTATTTAGCCATATTTACATTTGGATATAAGAAATGTCCAGTTACTGTTTGGCTATCTTCCAATGTTTTTAACACTGAATCTTTGCTTACTATTGGTATATTATTTATTATATTGCTGTTTTCTTCTACTTCACTATTTGTTATTGTTCCTGAATCTTCTATGTTTGATTCTTCTATGTTTATGTCATATGCATTTTTTGTATTTTTTATATTTTCTGCTATATATTCTTTTTCTTTATCTAATTCATTTGAATTAACATATAATAAATCAAATGACATCATTACTATAAATAGTGCTACTAAATATCCTGGTATTATTGCTAAGTTTTTTAGTACTTTATTTGTTTTTCCTTGTTTAAAATATCTTAGTGCTCTATATGCAAATATTATAATTACAAATGCAAATATTATATATCCCCATAATTTTACTGTTGCTTCTGTCATTCCTGCACCAATAATATCTGTGTTTTCATTTACTGTTAGTATTTTTCCAAACATCATACTTTGTGTGTTTAATATTGTAAGTACTGCTACTCCTATTATTACTAATAATATATTTCTTGTTAGCTTTTTCATAAATAAGCTTTCTTTTAGCATTGAGCCTTCTACACCATCAAAGTATCTATTAAATACTATTACATAATATAATGCCATATATATTGATAATCCTACAAATAGAACTATAAAGTAGAATGCAAAGAATTCTAGTACCGGCTTTTGAAATACATAATATGCTATATCTAATCCAAATAAAGGATCTTGTGTTCCAAATGATGCTCCACTCATTATTAACATTAATTTTTGTGTTAACATTGATGATACTACAAAGCTTGCAATTGCTGATATTACAAGTGATAAAGATTTATTTGGAAGTTTTGGCATTGTCTTTTTTTCTTTTTCAAAAAATGGTTTTAGTCCTTTTTTTATTCCTCTATTTGTTAAGTATAACATTAGATATAAAACCACAAAATTTACTGCCATTATTGTGTATCTATATTTTAGGTTTGTTGAAAATACACTAACATATTTTTGACCTAGTTCTAAATATTCTAGGTAACTTCCTCTTAATACTATGTAGCTTATTCCCGCAAATAATACTAAAAATGCTAAAACTAAAAACATTCTTGTTTTATCTTTTTTATGTTTCTTTTCTTGTTGTTCTAAATTATCTTTTGTTTTAATTGTGTTTTCTTCTGCTTGTTTTTGCTCTTTATCCACAATTTTTCCTCCTTTATTGATAATTCTATTTTATATTATTGCTTTTACGAAATCTTCTGAATTGAATATTTCCATGTCATCAATTTGTTCTCCAACACCAATAAATTTTATTGGTATTTTGTTTTCTGCAACAATTCCTATTGCTACTCCACCTTTTGCTGTTCCATCAATTTTTGTTATTACTAGCCCTGTTAAGTTTGTTTCTTCTTTAAATGCTTTTACTTGTGATATTGCATTTTGTCCTGTTGCACCATCTATTACTAGCAATACTTCTTTATCCGCTTCTGGCATTTCTTTGTTTATTACTTTTTGAATTTTGCTTAGTTCATCCATCAAATATTTTTTGTTGTGTAATCTTCCAGCTGTGTCTACTATTAATACATCTGCTTCTTTTTCTCTTGTTATTTTTATAGCATCATAAACTACAGATGCAGGGTCTACACCTTCTTCTCTTTTTACTATGTCTGCACCAGACCTGTTTGCCCAAATTTCTAATTGTTCTACTGCTGCTGCTCTAAATGTATCTGCTGCTGCAACTACTACTTTTTTGCCATCTTTTGCTAGTCTGTTTGCTATTTTTCCTATTGATGTTGTTTTACCTACACCATTTACTCCTACTACTAGGATTACTGATGGTTTTGTGTTTAGATGTAAACTTATATCTGTTACATCTAATATTTTTTGCATTTCTTCTCTTAACACTTTTTTTACATCTTCTTCATCTTGTATTTTTTCTTTTTTTATTCTTGTTCTTAAATTATTTATTATTTGTATTGATGTATCCATTCCTATGTCTGACATTATTAGTATTTCTTCTAGTTCATCTAAAAAGTCTTCATCTACTTTTTTGAAGCTTTTGAATACATTGTTTATTTTTTCATCAAATGATGTTTTTGTTTTGTTCATTCCTTTTTTTAGTTTATCAAAAAAGCCCATTTTCATCTTCCTTTCGCTGTTTTTTTAACATTAATACTATACCACATTTTTGTCAAATTGTCTAGGTATATGTATGCACATAAAAAGAAAACATCCATTCTAATAAATGTTTTCTTTTATAATGATATTTCTTTGGTGCCACTAGGCAGAATCGAACTGCCGACCTCCGGGTTACGAATCCGTTGCTCTACCAACTGAGCTATACTGGCAAATGCTATAGGCACATTATAATATATAATTTATAAAAAAGCAAATAAAATTGAAGTCCATATAATGAACTCCAATTTCATTTTTTATTAATACATTCCGTCCATTCCTGCTGGCATTCCACCTTCATGTCCACCACAGTTACATTTATCTTCTGGTGCATCTGTAACTAGACTTTCTGTTGTAAGTACCATTGAAGCTATTGATGCAGCATTTTGAAGAGCACTTCTTGTTACTTTTGTTGGGTCAACAATTCCTTCTTTTTTCATATCAACATATCTTTCTTCACTTGCGTCAAATCCAACTCCTGGATTTGAATTTTTTACTTTGTCTACTATAACAGCTGGTTCTAATCCACTATTTCTAGCTATTTGTTTCACTGGTTCTTCTAATGCTGTTAAAACTATTTTTGCTCCTAGTTGTTCTCCTCCTTCTAGGCTTTCTACCAATTTTGATACTTTAGGAATTACATTTATTAAAGCTGTTCCACCACCTGCTACTATTCCTTCTTCTACTGCTGCTTTTGTTGCAGATAAAGCATCTTCAATTCTTAGTTTTTTATCTTTCATTTC
>USHX01000037.1 GCA_900554565.1 uncultured Clostridium sp. | reverse complement strand
ATAGAAGAAAAATATGGAGTATCTGCAGTAGCAGCAGCTGCACCAGCAGCAGGAGCTGCAGCAGGAGCAGCAGAAGAAAAAACATCTTTTGATGTTGTATTAGCTGAAGCTGGAGATCAAAAAATCAAAGTTATCAAAGTAGTAAGAGATGCTACAGGATTAGGACTAAAAGAAGCTAAAGAATTAGTAGACGGAGCACCTAAAACAGTTAAAGAAGGAGCTAGCAAAGAAGAAGCTGAAGAATTAAAAGCTAAATTTGCTGAAGTTGGAGCTGTTGTTGAATTAAAATAGTTTCGAACGAATAATCATAAAAAAGCGAAAACAAGCCATTTAGGGCTTGTTTTTTTATGCAAAAAAGTATATAATAAAAAGCAAATTGAATTAGGAGATGATTAGATGCAAGTAAGTAAAGAAGAGCTTTTACACATAGCTAATTTAGCAAGCTTAGAGATAGAAGAAAATGAATTAGACAACTATTTAAAAAACTTAGAAGAAATATTAAATTTTGCTAATATAGTAAATCAAGCACCAGTAAATGGACTAGATATAACAATAGGAGCAAATGAAGCTAAAAATAGATTCAGAAAAGATGAAATAGAAATATTTAAGGATACACAAAGTTTATTACAAAATGCTGAAGAAAAAGAACAAAATATGTTTAAAATTCCAAAAGTATTAAACTAAAATTGTTAGATAAAATACGATTAGTAAAAATAAATATATAGGAGGAATCTTAATGAATATTACAGAACTTACTGTACATGAATTACAAGAAAAATTAAAAAATAAAGAGTTAACAGTAACACAAATTATAGATGCATATACAGAAAATATAGAAAATAGAGAAAATGATGTACAAGCATTTGTTACAACATTAAATAATGAAGCCAAAAAACAAGCTCAAGAAATTCAAGAAAAAATTGATAATGGGGAAGAATTAGGAGAATTTGCAGGAATTCCAATAGGAATAAAAGATAATATGTGTACAAAAGGTGTAAAAACAACATGTAGTTCTAGAATGTTAGAAAATTTTATTGCACCTTATGATGCAACAGTTGTAGAAAAATTAAAAGATGAAAATATAATTAATTTAGGAAAACTTAATATGGATGAATTTGCCATGGGAGGTTCAACAGAATATTCTTATTTTAAGAAAACAAGAAATCCATGGAATCTAAATAAAGTACCAGGAGGTTCTTCAGGAGGTTCTGCAGCAGCAGTAGCAGCTGGAATGGTACCTTGGGCTCTTGGGTCAGACACAGGAGGATCTATAAGACAACCATCAAGTTTTTGTGGAGTTGTAGGATTAAAACCTACATATGGATTAGTTTCAAGATATGGATTAGTAGCATTTGCATCTTCATTAGATCAAATAGGACCAATAACAAAAGATGTAAAAGATAGTGCAATGTTATTAAACTTAATAGCTGGACATGATAAAAAAGATACAACATCAGAAGAAAGAGAAAAAATAGACTATACAAAATGTTTACAAAAGGATGTTAAAGGACTAAAAATTGGAGTACCAAAAGAATTTTTTGGAGAAGGTATAAACCAAGAAGTAAAAGAAAGTTTAGAAAAAGCTATGCAAACATACAAAGATATGGGAGCAATAGTAGAAGAAATTTCTTTAGATATAGCAAAATATTCATTAGCTACATATTACATTATTGCTTGTGCTGAAGCAAGTTCAAACTTAGGTAGATTTGATGGAATTCGTTATGGGCATAGAGCAAAAGATTTTAAAAATATAAGAGAATTATTTGTAAAATCTAGAAGTGAAGGTTTTGGACCTGAAGTGAAGAGAAGAATAATATTAGGAACATATGTATTATCATCAGGATATTATGATGCATATTACAAAAAAGCACAACAAGTTCGTACATTAGTAACAAATGAATTTAATAAGGCTTTTGAGAAATATGATGTTATATTAACACCAACATCTCCAACAGTAGCATTTGATATAGGTTCAAAAACAACAAATCCATTAGAAATGTATTTATCAGATATATGTACAGTTTCTGTAAATATAGCAGGATTACCAGGAATCTCAATTCCATGTGGAGTAGATTCAACAGGTATGCCAATAGGTATGCAATTAATAGGAAATAAATTCTGTGAAGAAACAATATTAAATGCGGCTTATACATTTGAACAAAAAATTAAATTTAGAGAAAATTATAAACCACAATTTGCAAAATAGGAGGAAAATAAATGTCTAAAGAAGATTATGAATTAGTAGTAGGACTAGAAGTGCATGCTGAACTTTCAACAAAAACAAAAATATTCTGTTCTTGTCCAACAGCGTTTGGGGCAAAACCAAACACTCAAACATGTCCTATATGTATGGCAATGCCAGGAACTTTACCAGTTTTAAATGAGAAAGTAGTAGAATATGCTGTAAAAGCGGGACTTGCAACAGACTGTGAAATTGCAAGAGACAGCAAAAATGATAGAAAAAATTACTTTTATCCAGACTTACCAAAATCTTATCAAATATCACAATTTGACAAACCACTTTGTGAACATGGAAAAATAGAAATAGAAACATCACAAGGAGAAAAAACTATAGGGATTACGAGAATCCATATAGAAGAAGATGCTGGAAAATTAAACCATGATGAATTTGGTGGAGGAAGTTTGGTTGATTTAAACAGAGCAGGTGTTCCTTTAATAGAAATAGTATCAGAACCAGATTTAAGAACAACAGAAGAAGTTGAACTATACTTAAAGAAATTAAAATCAATATTAGAGTATATAGAAGTTTCAGACTGTAAAATGGAAGAAGGTTCATTAAGAGCAGATGTTAATGTTTCTGTTAGAAAAAAAGGTGAAGAAAAATTTGGAACACGTACAGAAATGAAAAACATGAACTCATTTAGAAGTATAACAAGAGCCATAGAATATGAAATGGGAAGACAAATAGAAGTAATAGAAAATGGTGAAAAAATAGAACAAGAAACATTAAGATGGGATGAAGTATCAGGAAAAACATTTTCAATGAGAGATAAAGAGAATGCACAAGATTATCGTTATTTCCCAGACCCTGATTTGGTTGCAATAAAACTTTCTGAAGAATATATAGAAACCATAAAAAATAACTTACCAGAACTACCAGAAAGCAGAAAAGAAAGATATTTAGAACAATATAAATTATCTCAAAAAGATGCAAAAATATTAACATCATCTAAATATCTATCAGACTTATTTGAAGGGGCGATTAATGTATGCAATAATCCAAAAGCAGTAAATAACTGGATTATATCTGATATATCAAGAATATTGAATGAAACAGAAACAGAGCCAATGCATATACCTTTTGATTGCAATCAGCTTGGAAAATTAGTGATTTTAATTGATAAAGGTGTAATCAGTACAAGTATCGGTAAAAAAGTCCTAGAAGAGCTATTTGAGAACCCTAGAGACCCAGAAGAAATAATAAAAGAAAAAGGTTGGATTCAAATTTCAGATGAAGGAGAAATTAAAAAAATAGTTTTAGAAATACTAGAAGCAAATCCACAATCAATAGCAGATTATAAAGCTGGAAAAGATAGAGCATTAGGATTTTTAGTAGGACAAGCAATGAAGGCAACAAAAGGAAAAGCAAATCCTAAAATGTTAAATGAAATGTTTTTAGAAGAATTAAAAAAATAAATTAAAAAGAGTTTCAAATATACTTAAATTAGAAAAAATATTTTTAAGTATATAAGAGACTCTTTTTATATGGATTGCTTTTTTATACCATCTGCAACAAAACTACAAACAACAAATTCAATCGCAAATATAAGGCTTAACCTGAATAACCCGATTCCTATGTAATATATGAAAGGAGATAAAATAAGTAGGTTGTATGTAAGTAAGATTGATACAGAAATTATGCATAATATTAAACAAAATGTTAATCCATGTTTTAATATTTTATATGTTATTTGTTCAAAATTATTAAAGCTTTCAAAGATTTTTTTAAACATTTTAAACACCTTCTATCGTATAATAACTATATAAATCTTATCATCAACCAAGAAGAAATACAATGGAAATTTTTGCAACTTTCATAAATTTGTTTAAGAAATTTTAACATTACTTCTTTCACATTCAGAGAGTATAAATTTAATATATATTAAAAATTGAGCAATAAAAAAAGAATATTCAAAATTAGAATATTCCTTATTTAAATAAAAACTATGCATAATCTTTATTTAGCCTTAAGCCATAGCTGCATTTAATTTTTTTGATAAACTAGATTTTTTTCTAGCTGCTGTGTTTTTAACAATAACACCTTTGCTGCAAGCTTGGTCTATTTTCTTTGTAGCTTCTGCTAATAAAACTTTAGCTTCTTCAACATTTCCATTAGCTATAGCTTCTTCGAATTTTTTAACAGCTGATTTATATCCTGATTTTATCATATTATTTCTTAAAGTTTTTTTCTCAATTACTTTAACTCTTTTTTTAGCTGATTTAATATTTGGCATCTTATTTAGCACCTCCTCTTAGTCTTAATACATTATATAACATTTGTTATTCTACCATATTTTTCAGTAATTTGCAAGCAAAATAGCAAAATCTTCGAAAAAACATTGTAAAAATGGCGAAATTATGGTATATTGAAACCATGATAATTATAAGGAGTGATACATATGATAATAATTGGCAGTGACCATGGGGGATATAAATTAAAAAAAGAAATAAAAAAATATTTAGAAGAAAAAGAAATTAAATATAAAGATTTAGGAACATATGAAGAAGAAAGTGTAGATTATCCAGATATAGCAAGTAAAGTATCACAAGAAGTTCAAAAAAATAAAGAAAATCAAGGAATATTAATATGTCGTTCTGGAATAGGAATGAGCATAGTAGCAAATAAATTCAAAGGAATAAGATGTGCATTATGTCATAATGAATATACAGCTAAATATTCAAGACTACATAATAATAGTAACATCCTAGCAATGGGTGCAGATGATGTTGACATTAATGAAGCTATACGCATATTAAGAATGTGGTTAGCAACAAACTTTGAAGGTGGAAGACATGAAGAAAGAATAAAATTGATAGAAGAAATAGAAGATAAAAACATGAAATAGGAGGCAAAGTAAATGTGGGGAGACGTAGCAATAGCATTTTTACTAGCATTTATTGTGTCATTTATGGCAACGCCTTATACAATAAAATTGGCACATAAAATAGGAGCAGTAGATGTACCAAAAGATGAAAGAAGAATGCACAAAAAAGCGATGCCTAAATTTGGAGGACCAGCAGTAATACTAGGTTTTCTAGTTTCAACAATATATTTATTAATTGTAATGGGAATGGAAAATACAATAAATTTGGCAGGGCAAGAACAATATGGAATGAAACTAATAGGAATGTTTTTAGGAATATGCATAATAACAATAACTTGCGTAATTGATGATATAAAACCAATAAAACCTATAACAAAACTTTCAGGCCAACTAGTTGCAGCAATTGTAGCAGTAGCATTTGGAATAAGAATAGGAGACGTAGATTTAGCATTTTTCAGTACATCAGAATTAGGTGAAGTATTCTCAGCCGTTTTAACGGTTTTATGGATTGTAGGAGTAACAAATGCAATAAACTTAATAGATGGACTTGATGGACTATCATCAGGAATATCAGTAATTTCAGCAATATCATTATTAGTAATATTTGTTTTAAATGGTTCACCATTAGTATCAATAATATTAATAACAGCATTAGCAGGAGCATTAGTTGGATTTTTACCATTTAATTTTGCACCAGCAAAAACATTTATTGGAGACACTGGCTCAAACTTTTTAGGATATTCATTATCAATAATATCTATACTAGGTATGGCCAAAACTTATACAATGGCAGTTATAGTATTACCACTTATTGTACTTGGGTTACCAATATTTGATACAATATGGGCAATAATAAGAAGACTAATAAAAGGAAAATCAATAAAAGCAATATTTAAGGCAGACAAAGGACATTTACATCATAGAATAGTAGCTAAAGGTTTTAGCCAAAAACAGGCAGTTCTAATACTATATGGACTAAGTGCAACATTTGGAATATTTGCAGTTATATTATTAGATAGTGGAATATGGAAAGCATTATCATTCCTTCTAATGGTAATAGTAGCAATTGGATTGGGATATAAAAATTTCCAAGAAGAAAAATCTGAAAACAAAAAATATGAATGTGTAGAATGCAAATATATATATAATCCTAAGTTTGGAAATGAAAAGGCAGGAATAAAACCAGGAACACCATTTGAAGAATTACCAGAAAATTGGGTATGTCCTGTATGTGGAGAAGGAAAAGATATGTTTCAAATACATAATTAAAAAATAAATTGATAATTAGCCACATTTTCTGTGGCTTTTTTGAAAGAAAGGAAAATGAAATGGAAGATAAAATAACAAAATTTTTAGCATATAATGGGAAAATATCAATTGTATGTATAAATACAACAAATTTAGTAGAAAAAGCACGTAAGATACATGATTTAAGCCCAGTTGCGACAGCTGCATTTGGAAGATTGTTAACAATAACAGCTTTAATGGGACAAGAAATGAAAAATAAAGAAGATAAATTAACAATCCAAATACAAGGAAATGGACCAATAGGAACAATGTTAACAACAGCAAATAATAGTCCAAAAGTAAAGGGTTATGTAGCAAATCCATATGTAGACCTTCCACTAAATGAATTTGGAAAATTAGATGTAGGTGGAGCAGTTGGAATAGATGGATATATAAATGTAATTAAAGATATAGGTTTAAAAGAACCATATGTAGGGGTATCTCCTTTAACATCAGGAGAAATTGCAGATGATTTTACAAATTACTTTGTTAATTCAGAGCAAACAAGAACAGCTGTAGCTTTAGGAGTTTTAGTAAACAAAGATGGAGTAAAAAGAGCAGGCGGATATATTATAAATTCCATGCCAGATGCAACAGATGAAGAAATAGCAAATATAGAGAAATCAATATTTGAAGCTGGAGCAATATCAAAAATGTTAGATGAAGGATTAAGCTTATTAGAAATCGCAAAGAAAGTAACAGGAGATAAAAATGTTAAAGTAATTGAAGATATGAAAACACCTGTATATGAATGTGATTGCTCAAAAGAAAGAATGTTAGAAGGGTTAGCAACATTAGATAAAAATACTATAAAAGAAATTATTGAAGAAGATGGAAAAGCAGAGGTTGTTTGTCATTTTTGCAATAAAAAATATGAATTTTCTAAAGAAGAATTAGAAGAAATATTAGAAAAAAACTAAGATGTTCGCTTGTTTTTTTTGAAAAAATGTTATATAGTAAGAAACGTAGGAAAAGAGAAAAATACTCGAAAAAGTCAATAAAAAAGGAGAAATGAAAATGGAAGAAAAAATTTTAATATTTGGACATAAAAATCCAGACACAGATACAATATGCTCAAGCATGGTAAAAGAAAGATTTAATAAAAAAACAGGATGCAAATTCCCTAAAGCAGTAAGATTAGGAAATGTAAACAAAGAAACACAATATGTGTTAAACTATTTGGGATTAGAAGCACCAGAATTAATTGAAAATATTGAAGAAGGACAAAAAGTAATATTAGTAGATCACAATGAATTTGGGCAAAGTGTAAATGGAATAGAAAAAGCTAAAATCATGGGAGTAGTAGATCACCATAGAATAGCAAATTTTGAAACATCTGAACCATTATATTATTTAGCAAAACCATATGGTTGTACATCAACAATTTTATATCAAGAATACAAACACAGAAATTTTGAAATAAGCAAAGAAGAAGCAATTTTAATGGCAAGTGCTATAATATCAGATACATTATTACTAAAATCACCAACAACAACCGAACATGATATTAAAGCATTAGAAGAACTAGAAAAAATTGCAGGAATTGATATAAAAGAATATGGGTTAGAAATGCTAAAAGCAGGTACAGACCTAGATGACTTTACAGCTAAAGAATTAGTAAACTTAGATGCAAAGAGCTTAGAAAAAAACGGAGTTAAATTTGTTATAGCTCAAGTAAATACTGTAAGTATAGAAGATGTATTAAAAAGACAAGAAGAATTAGAAAATGCAATGAAAGAAGAAATTGAAGAAAATGGATTAAACATATTTGTACTAGCAATAACAGATATTTTAAATAGTAATTCAGAAATAATTGCATTAGGAGATAAAGTAGATGTTGTAGAAAAAGCATTTGACAAAAAGTTAGAAGACAACAGAGCTTTCTTAGAAGGTGTAGTATCTAGAAAGAAACAATTACTACCTAATATTGATAAAAACATATAAATTATATATAAAACATATGATATAAAAGGGGAAGAAGATTGTGGCATGAAGACAAAAATTATGCTAACAATCTTTTTCCATTATTAATCTAATTTAGGAGTGAGTAATTTTATGGCAAAAGAAGCGGTAAAGGAAGTAAAAAAAGAAAAAGCACCAAAAAAAGAAACATTTATGCAAGGAGTAATTACACTAATATTTTCACAAGTATTAATAAAATTATTAGGGCTTGTATATACACTATATTTAACAAATAGACAAGGTTTTGGAGATAAAGGAAACGGAATAGTAGCAGCAGGATATCAAATATATGCAATGTTACTTACAATATCATCAATAGGAGTTCCAAATGCAATATCAAAATTAGTATCAGAAAGAGTAGCAATAGGAGATCATAAAGGAGCACACAGAATATTTAAAATTGCTTTTGCAACATTTTCTGTAATTGGATTAGTAGGATCATTACTTTTATTTTTAGGTGCAAGAGTAATATCTGTATATTGGTTACAGATTCCAGATGCAGAAATGACATTAGTAGCATTGTCACCAGCAATATTCTTTGTTGCAATAGCATCTGTAATGAGAGGATATTTTAATGGAAGACAAAATATAAAAGCAACAGCCAGGTCACAAACAATAGAACAAATATTTAAAACAGCATTAACAATTATACTAGTAGAAGTTGTTGCAATAATATCAAACACTTCAACTCAATGGATGGCAGGAGGAGCAACACTTGCAACAACACTTGCAACAATGGCTGGTTTTGGATATTTATATCTATATTATGAAACAAGGAAAAAAGAAATAGCAGTAGAAATAAAATCAACAGTAAATTATAAATATGAAAGAGTAAGAACAATAGTTAAAAAGATTTTATTAGTGTCAATACCAATAGCATTAACAGCAATAATGTCATCATTAAATAAAAATATAGATTCATTTACAGTAGTAAGAAGCTTGAAAAACTTTATGCCAGAAGATATGGCAGTATCACAATATGGAATTTTAGGTGGAAAAGTCGATACATTAACAAGTCTACCATTATCAATAAATGTAGCATTTTCTACAGCTTTAGTACCTGCAATATCAGCAGCAAAAGCAAAAAAGGATAAAGAAACAATAACAAAAAGAACATCATTTTCATTATTAATTTCTATGTTAATAGGATTACCATGTACAGTGGGAATGTGCATATTTGCAGGACCAATATTAAATTTACTATTCCCAAATGCAAGTGATGGAACAGTAATATTACAAATAAGTGCATTAACAATATTATTTACAATATTAGACCAAACTATAAATGGTGCTTTACAAGGATATGGAAAACTAAAAATACCAGCAATATCATTAGGTTGCCGGAGTACTTGTTAAATTAATATTAAATTTAATATTAGTACCAATTCCATCAATAGGAGTTAATGGAGCAGCTTGGGCATCTGTTGCGTGTCATGCGGTAGCATTTACTATAGCAATAACATCATTAAGAAAAAATATAAAATTAGATTTAGGAGTTATGAAGTCTGTTATAAAACCAGCAATTGCAACAGCAATAATGGGAATTTGCTCATATTTTGTATATACAAACATTTTAGGAATAATAAGTGGAAAATTGGCTACACTAGTAGCATTAGGAGTAGCAGTTGTAATCTATGCTTTAGCATTAATAGTATTAAAAATATTTAAAAAAGAAGAAATATTAATGCTACCAGCAGGAGATAAAATTGCAAGAGTATTAGAAAAGCTAAAAATATACTAAAAATAAAGAAAATTTATCAAAAAAAAGAAGGATTTTAGGGATTTTTGGCGAATTTAATTAATTAGTAGGACATTTATTGCTAAGTTCAGGCAATAGTACTACATATACTTAAAAGTCTTATAGGAGGTAATTTAAATGAACAAAGCTGAATTAATCGCAGCAATGTCTGCAAAAACAGGAGAAACAAAAAAAGCAGCAGAAGCATCAGTTAACGCTTTTGTAGAAGTTGTAACAGACTCACTAAAAAAAGGAGAAAAAGTTCAATTAGTTGGATTTGGATCTTTTGAAGTAAGAAAAAGAGCAGCTAGAAAAGGTAGAAACCCACAAACTAAAGAAGAAATCAAAATACCTGCATCAAAAGCTCCAGT
>USHX01000036.1 GCA_900554565.1 uncultured Clostridium sp. | reverse complement strand
AATTTATAATAAATCCAGAGAAGAAGATGCAAGGCGAAAGTAAAGAAATAGAGAAAGCAAGGAGAGTGTTAGAAGAAATGAGTCAAGATAAGAATGAAAGATATTTAGCAGAATTAAGACAAAAGTACATAATGGACCAAAAAGCAATAGAAGATGCTGGGTATGATAAAGGCTATGACTCAGGTTATGATTCTGGAACACTTGAAGGAAAAAGAAAAGAAAAACTTGAAATCGCTAAAAAGATGAAAGAAGAAAAGATGGATATTTCTATAATAGCAAAAATAACTGGATTAAAAGAAGAAGAAATTGAAAAGTTATAATCAAATAGATTAACAAAAATAAAGTGTTTAAATAAACAAAAGCAGTATCAAAATAAAACTTGATACTGTTATTTTTTATGCTAAAAATTCCTAAAGTATTCAATAAAAAATCTATTTCTTAAAGCTAAATACTTTAGGAAAGAATGGAGAAAAAATGAAAAGAACAAAAGAAAACACAGGAATTACACTAATAGTACTAGTTATAACAATAATTATATTGCTAATTTTAGCAAGTGTATCAATAGCAATGCTAACAGGTAATAATGGGATTCTGACTCAAGCAAAACATGCAAAACAAGCAACAATAGAAGCAGCGGAAAAAGAAAATAATGATTTACTAGAATTAGAAATGATAGCCAATAATAGCATAGCAAATATTCCGAATTTAAAAGAAGGAATGATACCAGTAAAATGGGATGCTTCTAATAAAACATGGGAAGTAGCAGATAAAAATAATACAGGAAATGACTGGTACGACTATTCTGCAAGTAGTAAAAAATGGGCAAATGTAGTAACAGTAAAAGAAAATTGTAGTAATGGAAAAACAAGAACAGATTATTTAAGTGCAGGAGTAGGAACACTAATACTAGAAGATGATATAACAACAATGTTTGTATGGATACCAAGATACAGTTATTATGTAAAAAGCGGATATCATGAAAATGCAAATGGAACAGGAGAATTTGCAATAAAATTCTTAGTAGGAACATCAGATAGAATTGTAGATGCGCCAGAAGGACAAGATACAGCCATAAGATCAAGCGAAACAAATAAAGAAAAATATGGAGATGCTATATGGGAAACATCAAATGGTTGTAACGGTCAGTCTAGCTGGAACTTAGATTACTCCTATTTTCCGTACATAGACAATATGTTTTTCTTACATGAAGGCAATTATAACGGTAGCACTGGTGCGGGGGTGTTCTATTTTTATGGCAGTGGAGGTAGCGGCTACGGAGACTATTCATTCCGTGTAGTTCTATTCTAAGTTGGATGATTTACTTTGAAACACTATCTAAAAATTTTTATAAAAAAATATATAACCTAAATTTTAGCTCAAGAATTATTTCTTGAGCTTTGTACAAGTTAAATAAAAATCTATATACAGGATATTGATTTTTAAATCTAATATTTGTTATAATATTTTCGATATTAATTATTAGTAAAAAGGGAAAAATATGAAAAAAAAATCAAAAGAAAAAATTGCAATTACTCTATTTTTAATAATTACGATAATAGCAAAAATATGGCTAATAAAAGTACAACCAGTACGATATTTACCAACTAACAAATATGATGATGGATTAATGGTAAATATGGCCAATAACTTATTACAAGGCAAATGGTTAGGAGAGTACAATTGCTTAACATTAGTAAAAGGAATATTCACACCACTGTTTATAGCAATTACAAAAATAATTGAAATTCCATTTTTAATAGGACAAGACTTATTTTATGATATATCATGTATATTTGTAATCTATGTAGTTGGCAAAATACTGAAAAATAAGAAGTTGCTAGGAATAATATATATATGTTTAATATTTAACCCAATTACATATTCAGCAGAATTATGCAGGGTATATAGAGATGGAATTTATTCAGGATTAACAATGTTTTTAATAGGTTTTGCATATATAATATTTTTAAATAGAAGAGAAAACATAAAAAAACAAATAAAATACTTTGTCGGGTTAGGAATAACTCTATCATCTTTATATTTATGTAGAGAAGAAACTATATGGTTGTTACCATTTGTTTTAATGTCAACAATAATAACAATGATTTTTATAGCAAAAGATAAAAACATTAATAACACAAAGAAAAGATTGCTTTTATATTTGATTCCAATAGGAATTGTTATAGTAAATAATTTACTAGTATGTACAATAAATTATAAAAACTATGGAGTTTTTGAATTAAACCAATATTGGTCTAAAGAATTCAAATCAGCATATGGAGCACTTACTCGTGTAAAACCAAAAGAAACTTATAGTAGAGTACCTGTAAGCCAAGAAACAATGAAAAGAATATATGAAATAAGTCCAAAATTCAAAGAATTAGAAAATTACTTAAGTGGTGAAGAGGGCAAAAGATGGTCGAAGTGTGGAGATGGCCAATATGGAGAAATACAAGGAGGTTGGCTGCATTGGGCACTTATTAGAGCTGTAGAAGAACAAGGATATTATAAAGATGCAAAAACTGCTAATAAATATTACCAGGAGTTAGCAGATGAAATAAATAATGCAATTGATAATGGGAAAATAGAAGGATATCAAGAAAAAAGAGTTTCAATAGTACCAAAATTTAGTTATAAAGAAATATTAGAAACATTTATAAAATCTGAAAAAGCAATAAAATATCAAACAAAATACTATTTAGTGAATACAGAAGTAC
Source organism: uncultured Clostridium sp. (assembly GCA_900554565.1). Taxonomy (GTDB): domain Bacteria; phylum Bacillota; class Clostridia; order TANB77; family CAG-508; genus CAG-269. Next base: position 7,865 of record USHX01000036.1, on the reverse strand, counting down.
AATGGTCATATAAAGATGATGAAAAAGATGTTACAATGTGGCAAAATGTTACAACAAGTAAAACAGATTTTGTAGAGAAATATACTGGAAAATTTGATAAATTAAAATTAGAAATATTAAAAAATATAAAAATAATATATGAAAAAGTAAATCCATGTTTATTTATAATATCAATAATTTGTCTAATAGTAGAAGTAATTTATTTTATAAGAAATAAGAAAAAAAATTATAAACAGATATTATTAATATTGGGATTAGCTACATTATATTATTGCAGAATATTTATAATAACATTTACAAGTATAACAATGTATTCAACTGCAATGAACTCAATGTACTTAGCAAACACATATGGAATTCAGATATTATTTAGCTTATGTTCAATAGCTTTTTGCATGAATAATATTAATTTTAAAAAAATATTAAAGGGGGAATAAACAAATGAAAAAGCATATAACATTTTGCTAGTGTAAAAGGAAATGAAATTAATACAACAGCAGAATAGAAAAAGGAAAGAAAAAATGGAACTAACAATTTTAATACCATGTTTAAATGAAGAAAAAACAATAGGAATATGCATAGAAAAAGCAATGCAATTTTTAAATACCAATAGTATAGCTGGAGAAATTTTAGTAGCCGATAATCGGAAGTACTGATAATTCTAAGAAGATTGCTGAAAAATTAGGAGCAAGGATTTATGAAGTAAAGGAAAAAGGTTATGGAAATGCATTAATACAAGGAAGTAAAGTTGCAAAAGGAAAATTCACAATAATGGGTGATGCAGATGATAGCTATAATTTCTTAGAAATAATGCCAATTCTAAATGAGTTAAGGGAAGGTGCAGATTTAGTAATAGGAAACAGATACAAAGGAAAAATGGAAAAAGGTGCAATGAAGTTATCACACAAATATATTGGGACTCCAGTTATATCAACAATAGGAAGGACAAAACTAAAGGTGGATATTGGTGATTTCAATTGCGGTTTAAGAGGATATGATACGCAAAAAATAAATCAGCTGAAATGTCAATGTGGAGGTATGGAATATGCAACTGAAATGATAGTAAAAGCAAAGAAAAATAGTCTAAAAATAGTAGAAACACCAATAAATTTTTACAAAGACAAAAGAGATGGAAAACCGCATTTAAAGGCAATAAGAGATGGAATAAGGCATCTAAAAGTACTTAAAAATATTTGAAAAGGAAGGGAAAAAATAATGAAAGAGAAAAACAAAGGAATAACGCTAATAGCGTTGGTAATTACAATAATAGTATTATTAATACTAGCAGCAATAAGTATAGCAACATTAACGGGAAACAACGGGATACTAACAAGAGCAAATGAAGCGAAAGAACAAACAATAGTAGGAAAAGAAAAAGAAGAAATAAGTACAGCATATAATGGAGCAGTAGCAAATAATTTAGAACCTAAAGTAACTGCAGAAGATTTGCAAGGTGAGCTAGATAAATTAGTTGGAGAAGGGAAAACAAACGTAGAAGAAATAGAAGATGGAAAATTAAAAGTAACATTTGATACAAACCATAGTTATGAAGTATCAAATGGACAAACAACACAAGTAGAAGATACAAAATTTACACCAAGTGTTGATTGGTCAAAAATATTAGATGAAGCTAATAAAAATCCAGATTCAATGAAACATAAAGACCAATTAGAAAGTGATTTAATAGGAATAGGAACAGATGGAAATCCTGTAAATATGGATTATTGGAAAAATATATATATGGCAAATGATGGAACATGGGGAATTGGTGATGAAACTGCTCATCGGAGAATATGCACATGAAAATAGTTATATAGGTTCTTATACATCAAATGGAGAAATCCAAGGAACAATACCACAATATATATATAATTCTACAACAAATAAATTTACCGAGGTAACAGAGTTAGCTGGTACGTTTTATAGAGATACAAATATAAAAATAGCTCCTAAGATTCCAAAAACAGTAAAAGGAATGGGAGCAACATTTAAAGGGTGTACAAACTTAGAAAAAGCATCAGAAATACCTGAAAATGTCGGTGATTATGAGGATTACTATGTAGCAATTAAAGCTTTTAAGGAAACTTTTGCATCTTGCACAACATTGAAACAAGCTCCTAAAATATCATCTAAAAAAATAAAAATGATGTATGGGACATTTAAAGAATGTTCTAATTTGGAAAATGTACCAAACCTTCCAGATAGGCTCGAATCAATGTATGAAACATTTATGAATTGTTCTAATTTGGAAAATGTGCCACCCCTTCCAGATGAACTTCAAGAAATGTGGATGACATTTTATGGATGCACAAGCTTGAAAACTTTTGAAAAAATACCAAGTAATGTAAATAAAATATTTGGTACATTTATTGGATGCAGAGAATTAACAGGAACAATAGTAATAGAAAATGCGGATAATATTAATTCATATGACAATTGCTTTGCAGCAACAACAAAAGAAATAACTTTACAAGGAAATGGATTATTAGAAAAATTTAATTCGATTGCTGCAACAGGCAGTGCTGGAAATGTTAAAGTAGATGAAGCAAATATAATTCAACCACCACAATAAAATGTTGAAAGTTATGTAAATATATGCTATAATAGAAGCTGACAGGAGGACATGACAATGAGCAGAAAGAATAGTTGGCAAAGAGATAGCGAACTAAGAAATTTAAACTGGGATTTATACGAATATATTTCTGATGATTACCCAGAAAAACTTATCTCTGAGCTCCTAGATATGGGAGCAAATCCTGATTACATAATACCAGGAAAAGGAGAAAGTTCGAGAACTTTAGCTAAAAGATTAAATGCTGAGGGAAAATTGAAACCTCAAATAGCTAAGTTATTAAAAATTTAAATCTCTTTGCATGAGCTACACCCTAAATAGGGCTGTAGCTATTTTTTTACCCATAAACATTGTAAACAAAACTAAAAAATGGTATAATGCAAAAGAAATAAAATAAAAGGAATGAAAACCAGTGAAAAACATAAAAGACTACGATTTAAAAGAATTAAAAGAAGAACTAACCAAAATAGGAGAAAAACCATTCAGAGCAGAGCAAATATTCAAATGGTTATATCAAGAAAAAGTAAAAGAATTCAGTGAAATGACAAACCTATCACTAGAATTAAGAAAAAAGCTAGAAGAAAACTATACAATATGTAATTACAAGATATTAAGAAAACAAGAATCAAAAGATGGAACAATAAAATACTTATTTGATGTATTAGATGGAAATGCAATAGAAACAGTATTAATGAGTTACCATCATGGATACAGCATATGTGTATCATCACAAATTGGTTGTAAAATGGGGTGCAAATTCTGTGCATCAACAGGAATAAACTTTGTAAGAGACCTAACAAGTGGTGAAATTGTAGAACAAATACTAGCAGTGGAACAAGACACAGGTGTTAGAATATCAAATGTAGTATTTATGGGAATAGGAGAACCACTAAACAATTATAACAATGTAATAAATGCAATAAAAACAATAAACAATCCAAAAGGACTAAATATAGGGGCAAGACACATAAGCATTTCAACAAGTGGACTAGTGCCAAGAATTTATAAATTAGCCGAAGAAAATATTCAATGCACATTATCAATATCATTACATGCAACAAATGATGAAAAAAGAAGCAGTATGATGCCAATAAACAATGCATTTAACATAGCAGAACTAATGGAAGCATGTAAATATTATATTGAAAAAACACATAGAAGAATATCATTTGAATATGCATTAGCAAAAGACAACAATGACAATTTAGAAGATGCTAAAGAATTAGTAAAACTTCTAAAAGGCATGTTATGCCATGTGAATTTAATACCAATAAATAAAATAGAAAATGGACAATATACTAAAAGCTCAAATGAAAATATAATGAAATTTAGAGATTATTTAAATGACCATGGAATAGTTGCAACAATAAGAAGAGAACTAGGTTCAGACATTGATGCAGCATGTGGTCAATTAAGAAGAAAAAATTTAAAAGAACAATAGGAGCTAAAAAATGTTATTAAAAGATTTAAAATTACCATTTGCAAACAAAATAAAAGTTTATGCATTTGTAGGACCATCAGGAACTGGAAAAAGCTATAGAGCGCAAATGGTAGCAAGTGAAAAAGGAGTAAATTTTATAATAGATGATGGACTATTAATAAAAGACAATGAAGTAATAGCTGGAGAATCAGCAAAAAAAGCAGCAACAAAAGTAGCAACAGTAAAACATGCATTATTTTATGAAGATGCTGAAAAAGAAGTAATAATAAAGGCATTAAAAAAATATAAACCTGAAAGTATATTAATATTAGGAACATCAGATGGAATGGTACAAAAAATAGCAGCAAATTTAGGACTACCAGAAATATCTGAAACAACATATATAACAGATGTAGCAACAGAAGAAGAAATGAAAACAGCAAGGAGAATAAGAGTAACAGAAGGAAAACATGTAATACCAGTACCAACATTTGAAATAAAAAAAGATTTTTCAGGATATCTGTTAGATCCATTACAAATATTTAAATCAAAAGGAAAAGGGCAAAAACCATATGTATCAGAAAAGTCAATAATAAGACCAACATTTAGTTATATGGGAAAATTCACAATTTCAGATTTAGTATTTAGGCAAATACTAGAATATTTAGCAGTTCAAACGCCAGCAATACATAAAATTCAAAAAACTAGAGTAGATAACTTCGGAGAAGGAGTAAAACTTTATATGGAAGTCAGTATTGTATATGGATTTAATGTATTTGATGGATTGAATGAATTCAAGAAAAAAGCCAAAAAAGAAATTGAAAAGTTAACTGCAATGAATGTTGTGGAATTAGAAGTGGTTGCAAAAAATATTTATGTACCACAAAATGAGGGGGAACAATAAAAATGTCTTTTATAGTAGCAATAGATGGTCCAGCAGGAAGTGGAAAAGGAACAATAACAGGGAAAATAAGTAAAAAACTAGGATTAGTAAATATAGGTTCAGGTTCAGCATATAGATGTGTTGCATTATCAGCAATTCAACAAAATATAAAACCAGAAGAAACAGAAAAAGTAATTAATTTACTAGAAGATATAAACATTGAATTTAAATTAGAACAAGGAAATGACACAGTATATTTAAATGGTGAAAATGTAAGCAAAAGAATAAGAGAAACAGATGTAGCAAAAATAGTATCACCAATAGCATCAATAAAAGAAGTAAGAATAAAATTAAATGATATATTTAGGAAAGTAGCAGAAGGAAAAGAAGTAATAATGGAAGGAAGAGACATAGGAACATATGTATTTCCAAATGCAGATGTAAAAATATATCTAGATGCTACTCCAGAAGAAAGAGCAAGAAGAAGAGTAAAACAAAATGAAGAACTAGGAATTAAAGACACATATGAAGATATATTAAAAAACATAAAAACAAGGGACAGCATAGATAAAGGTAGAGAAATGGGAGCATTAAAACAAGCAGAAGATGCAATATATATAGACTCAAGTAATATGTCAATAGAAGAAGTAGTAGAAGAAGTTGCAAAAATAATTAACAACAAAAGGGCAAAATAAAATACAAGGAGAAGTAAAATGAAAAATTTTTTTAAAGCAATAGCAAGAGGGATTGTAAAAGGTGCAATTTATGCATATTGTAAAGTTGTATATCGTGCAAAAGTAGTAGGAAAAAGCAATATCCCAAAAGAAGGACCAATAATAATATGTGGAAACCATAGAAGTTTTTTAGATCCACCATTAATAGAAGCAACTTGTGGTAGATATACTAGATTCTTAGCTAAGGAAGAGCTTACTAAAAGCAAATTTTTAGCATTTTTAGGAATTATATTTGATGCGATTCTAGTAAAAAGAGATTCAAAAGATATAAAGGCAATAAAAGAATCTTTAAAAACTTTAAAAGATGGAAATTGTTTGGCCTTATTCCCAGAAGGTACAAGAAATGGTTTACAAAAAGGTGAAGAAGTAAAAGATGGAGCTGCATTTTTTGCAGTGAGAAGCGGAGCTAAGGTAATACCTTGTGGAATAAAAGGCGGAACTAAAGGAGATTGGAAAGTAACTATAACATATGGTGAACCTTTAGATTTCAGCGAATATAAAGGAAGTAAAGATAAAGAAACTTTAGATAAAATAACTAAAGAAATAATGGATAATATTATAGCACTTACAAAATAAATAATTTATTAAATTCGATGTGGACACTTTCCATAAAATTGCATAAGAATTTTTAAAATTTTTTCTTGCACATTCGATACATTATTCAAAATTATAGTATAAGTTTTTTATATCAAATCATATGCGAATTGGTTACATAATATAATTGTGAAAAAAAGTTGACAAAGTGCAAAAAAAGTTATATAATTTTATAGAAATTTAAAGAGAAATAGACGTTTTTCAGAAGCAAAATTCTAAAAACGTCTTAAGTTATGAAAAAGGGAAGGAAGAAAAAAATGAACAACCAAAAACTAAGAAATATTGCAATAATAGCACACGTAGACCATGGAAAAACAACACTAGTAGATGCATTACTAAGACAAAGCCATGTATTCAGAGAAAATGAACAAGTAGCAGAAAGAATAATGGACTCAAATGACCAAGAAAAAGAAAGAGGAATAACAATTCTTTCAAAAAATACATCAGTAATGCATGATGGAATAAAAATAAACATAGTAGACACACCAGGACACGCAGACTTTGGTGGAGAAGTAGAAAGAGTTTTAAAAACAGTAGATGGAGTATTATTACTAGTAGATGCATTTGAAGGAGCAATGCCACAAACAAGAGAAGTACTAAAAAAATCATTAGCATTAGGATTAAAACCAATAGTAGTAATAAACAAAATAGATAGACCAGGAGCACAACCAGAAAAAGTTGTAGACCAAGTAATAGAACTATTTATCGAATTAGATGCAACAGATGAACAATTAGACTTCCCAGTAGTATATGCATCAGCAAAAAACGGAATAGCAAAAATGGACTTAAATGATGAAACAAACGACTTATCATGTCTATTTGAAACAATAATAAACACAATAAAAGCACCAGACTGTGATGAAGAAGGACCAGCTCAAATGCTAGTATCAAACATAGACTATGATGACTATGTAGGAAGAATAGCAGTAGGAAGAGTAGAAAGAGGCTCAATAAAAGTTGGAATGCCAGTTTCAATATGTGGAAAAGAAGAAAAAATAACACAAGGAAGAATAGCAAAAGTATACACACATGTTGGTTTAAATAAAGTAGAAGTAGAAGAAGGAAAAGCAGGAGATATAATTGAACTTGCAGGAATTCCAGACATAAACATAGGAGATACAATTTGTGACTTTAATCATCCAGAAAAAATACCATTTGTAGACATTGATGAACCAACAGTATCAATGACATTTAGTGTAAACAATGGACCATTTGCTGGAAAAGAAGGACAATTCATAACATCAAGACATATACGTGACAGATTATTTAAAGAATTAGAAAGAAACGTATCATTAAGAGTAAAAGAAACAGATTCACCAGACAGTTTTGAAGTATCTGGAAGAGGAGAACTTCACTTATCAGTATTAATTGAAACAATGAGAAGAGAAGGATTTGAACTTTTAGTATCAAGACCAAAAGTTATTTATAAAGAAATTGATGGTGTAAAATGTGAACCAATAGAACTATTAGTAGTAAACGTACCAGATGACAGTGTTGGAAATGTAATTGAAAAACTAGGAAGAAGAAAAGCTGAAATGGTAAATATGGAACCAGCAGAAGCAGGACATACAAAAATAGAATTCAAAATACCAGCAAGAGGATTAATTGGATATAGAACAGAATTCTTAACAGACACAAAAGGTGAAGGAACAATGAACCATA
>USHX01000035.1 GCA_900554565.1 uncultured Clostridium sp. | reverse complement strand
AAAAAACATTCTTAGTACATTCACCATTAGTTGAAAAAGTAGAATTAGTAAGAGTTGGTAAAGCAAGACGTGCTAGATTATTCTATTTAAGAGACAGAGTTGGTAAAGCTGCTAAGACTAAAGAACAAGTTGGAGCTAGAATCGAAAACAGAGAAATTACAGTTAAAGAAGAATTAGCTGAAGAACCTATAAAAGAAGAAGCACCAGCAGTTGAAGCTCCAGTAGAAGAAGCTAAAGCAGAAAACACAGCTGAATAATATATAATAAGTGAAGCATTTGAAGTTGATACTTTAAGTGCTTTATTTTTTGCCATTAGATTTGAAAACATAAAAAAATATAGCAAATTGTTTATTTAAGTACAGTTGATAATTGGGAAAAAATGGATTATAATTTTACGAACAAAAATTTTGATTTTTTTATAAAAAAGTATTGACAAAATAAAAAATAAAATATAAAATAGTTTTAACAAAAGCGAACAATAATTTGCAAAACAAACATTTAGCAAGGAGTGGTAAGAAATGAATATAGTAAGAAGAAAAACAAACGTAAAATTAGCAATAAACCAAAGCATAGAAAGACACCCAGTACCAGTGCTAGGGGTGGATTACAAAGTTAAAATAGTATATAAAAATACTAAAATAACAGAATTAAATGTAGAAAATAAAACTATAAAAATATCACTACCAAACAAATATAAAAAAATGTCTAATACAGAAATTTTAGACTTAGCAATAGAAAAAATGTATGAACAAATTGCAAATGTGGAAATAGAAAGAGCTATGGAAAAAGCAAGAATAACATTAGGATTTGCACCAGAAGAATACGAAATTTCAAAAATAAAAACATTAGGAATGTGCAAAGACAAAAAAATAACAATAAATCCTGAAGTAGTAAAATATAACAGAAAAGTAATAGATTATGTTGTAATGCATCAATACTGCCATTTAAAATATAAAACCCATTCAAAAGGATTTTATAAATTGTTAGAACAATATAAACCAGATTACAAAAAATGTGAAGAAATACTATTAAACATATAATAAGTGTAAATAGTTTTACTAAAGAAAATTGATTTATAAAAAGTACTAAAGAAGTTATTTTATTTTGTAAAATATAAGCATAAATTACCCAATATTTTACATATTAAAATAGCTTTTTTAATATATATATCCCAATGTGATTTTATGAAAAAATAATGCAAAATAAAATTTAAGAAAATTGCAAAAAAAATCATAAATCTATTTATTATTAAATTACTATTTGATATAATAGCAATAAATATATTGGGGTATCGCCAAGCGGTAAGGCATCGGACTCTGACTCCGACATTCCTGTGTTCGAATCACAGTACCCCAACCAAATATTATTAAGGGGGAACAAATGAAAAAGTTAAATAATAAAGGAATAACTTTAGTAGCTTTAGTAATTACAATAATAGTATTATTAATATTATCATCAATAGCAACATATAGTGGATTAAATGTTGTAAAATCTTCAAAGTTAACAGTGTTTACAACAGAAATGAAAATAATGCAAACTAAAGTAAATGAAATATATCAAAAATATAAAGATGGAAATAGTATTGAAATTGATGGAACAACATATTATGGAGAAAACAAAAAGAGCGAAAACTCTAATTCAACAATACTAGATATAGGACAAGCTTTAGATAGTGTAAGTACACAAGCAAACAAAGTATTTACTGAAAGTGCATCAGGAATAACTAATAAAGATGGCTATAAATATTGGAATAATGAATTAGTAAAAAAATTAGGAATTGAAGGTGTTGATGGAGACTTTTTTGTAAATGTAGAAAAAAGAAGCATAGTAAGCTATGATGGATTTACATATGAAGGGAAAGACTACTATACTTTAAATCAACTACCAAGTAATTTATATAATGTTGATTACGAAAACAAAAATGATGGAAAGCCAACATTTGATATAACAAGTGAAAAAGTTTCTGCTAATAAGTGGAAAATCACCATTTCAAATATTCAGTATACTGGAGGATATATAGATAAATGGTATGTTAAGTACAAAAAGCAAGAGCAAGAAAATTGGCAAACTAGAGAAGACATGAGTTTTATAATATCAGAAAAAGGGAAATATACTATAAAAATAGAGAATGAAAACATATCATCTGAAGAAAAAACTTTGTCAATAGGGCTTTTGAAACCAGGTGAAACTGCAGATAAAACAGAAAAAAATAATTATTCAGATGGAACAGATACAGCAACAGTACCACAAGGATTTACTGTATCAGGATTACTTGGAGAACAAAAAATAGCAAATGGATTAGTAATATATGATATACCAGAAAATGAAATATCAAGTGTTGATTGGAATACAGCGGCAACAAAATATAATCAATTTGTATGGATACCAGTAGCAAGTGCAGATGCATATCAAAGAGAACGTAGTTATCCAAGTTATTATGATAGTAACATAGATACAACACCAGCAAATTCAACATTTACAGATACAGGATATTTGCCATCAAATATACAACCGACAACAGATGATGCAACAAATAATGAGACAGCAGAAAGAACGGCGGTATTAAAATATAATGGATTTTATATAGCGAGATATGAGGCTGGAAATGAAAAATCAAAGGTAGTAAGTAAGCAAAATGCAACAGTATATACAAATGAAACTCAAGAAAGTTTTAAAACTATAGGAAAAACAATGTATGGAGATAGTAGTACTTATGTAAAAAGTGCAATGTGTTCAGGAATACAATGGGACATGGTAATGAAGTTTGTAGATGGTAAAAAAGATGGGAATAACAAGAATTATGATGTAAGAACATATAATGAAGCTAGACACAAAGGAGATAATGTAGGAGTAGAAAAAACAGGAAACAATATATCAGATAAAGTGCAAAATATATATGACCTTGAAGGCAATTGTTATGAATATGTAGCAGAAAAAAACAATACTAGCATTCCGTTTGTCAGTCGTGGTGGCGGTTATCACAACCTTAGCTACTACAGAGCTAGCGAACGCTATAGCTTTAATGGCGATGCCAACAGCAACAGGGCTTTCCGTTCAGCACTTTATATTAAGTAGAACTGAACTTAGTAAAAATAGGAGTATAATAATAAATTATAAATTATATAAAAAAATTTAAAAAATATATTATTATGAATATTAGTAGAAATATAATATAAAAAGATTTAACAGAAATGAGTAGAAACCTTTACTTTTTCCACATTTTACTATATAATATACAAGGTATTAACATAAAAAATAAATAAGGAGAGATTTATAAATGCAAGAAAACAAAAATCAAAATAACCAAACAGAAGAATTAGACATAAATCATTTAATGCAAGTAAGAAGAGATAAATTAAAAGAATTACAAGAAGAAGGAAAAGACCCATATCAAATAACGAAATTTGATAGAACACAAACAGCAGGAGAAATAAAATCAAACTATGAAAAATATGAACAAAAAGATGTAACAGTAGCAGGAAGAATAATAGCAAAAAGAATAATGGGAAAAGCATCATTTTGTACAATTCAAGATAGCGATGAAAAAATCCAAAGTTATGTAAGTATAAATGACTTAGGAGAAGAAAGCTATAAAGCATTTAAAACATATGATATAGGAGACTTTATAGGAATTACAGGATTTGTATTCAAAACAAGAACAGAAGAAATATCTGTACATGCTAAAGAAGTTACATTACTTTCAAAATCTTTAAGACCATTACCAGAAAAATTCCATGGACTAAAAGATGTAGATTTAAGATATAGACAAAGATATGTAGACTTAATAATGAATCCAGAAGTAAAAGAAACTTTTGAAAAAAGAAGCAAAATAATTCGTGAAATAAGAGAAATCTTAGATGAAAAAGGATTTTTAGAAGTAGATACACCAATGTTAAACACAATATCAGGTGGAGCAACAGCAAAACCATTTATAACACACCACAACGCTCTAAACATTGATATGTATTTAAGAATTGCAACAGAATTGAACTTAAAAAGATTAATAGTTGGTGGATATGACAAAGTATATGAAATGGGAAGAATCTTTAGAAATGAAGGTATGGACATAAGACATAATCCAGAATTCACAACAATAGAATTATACCAAGCATATGCTGATTATCACGATATGATGGATCTAACAGAAGAAATGTTCTCAAGATGTGCAATGAAGGTATTAGGAACAACAAAAGTAACATATCAAGGACAAGAAATAGACCTAACACCAGGTTGGAAAAAGATAACAATGATAGACTCTATAAAAGAAGCTTGTGGAATAGACTTTAATGAAATTCAAACAGATGAAGAAGCAGTTGCACTAGCTAAAGAAAAAGGAATAGAAATACCAGATGTAACAAAAGAAACAAGAGGAGATGTAATAAGCCTATTCTTTGATGAATATGTAGAGAAAACACTAGTACAACCAACATTCATTTATGACTACCCAATAGAAATATCACCACTAGCAAAAAGAAAGAAAGAAGATCCACGTTTAACAGAAAGATTTGAAATATTTATAGGTGGACGTGAATATGGAAATGCATTCTCAGAATTAAACGACCCAATTGACCAATATGAAAGATTTAAAAAACAAGTAGAAGCAAGAGAAGCCGGAGATGATGAAGCAGGAATGATGGATGAAGACTTCATTCAAGCATTAGAATATGGAATGCCACCAACAGGAGGAATAGGAATAGGAATAGATAGACTAGTAATGTTACTAACAGATGCAGCATCTATAAGAGATGTATTACTATTCCCAACAATGAAACCACTTAATTAGATAAGAAGGAGAACAGAATGTTTAATTTTTCATTAGATAAAAGAGTTGTATATGTTGTAATAGCAATAATGGTATTAACAACACTTGTAAATTATATAACAAATCCAGGAGCACTATTTAGTTTACTTTTAAGTATACCAGGAGTATTAGTAGCAATAACATTTCATGAATTTGCACATGGATTTGTTGCATATAAATTAGGAGATAATACAGCAAAAGATGAAGGAAGGCTTAGCCTAAATCCATTAGACCACTTAGACCCAATAGGAACATTAATGTTACTATTTGCTGGTTTTGGTTGGGGAAAACCTGTGCACGTAAATCCACGTAATTATACAAGGAAAATATCAATGGAAAAAGGTGAAGCAATTGTTTCAGCTGCAGGACCAATAATGAACATTTTACTTGCAATAATATTTACACTAATATATTTTGCAGTAAAAAAATATGCATCAGTTGCCTTTCTAAGTTCAACAGTTGGTGGAATAATATTATTACTAATAGTCTCAGTTATTAGCACTAATATAGGTTTAGGAGTATTTAACCTAATACCATTACCACCATTAGATGGTTCAAAAATAATAATGCCATTTTTACCATACAAGGCAAAAGAATTTTTTGTAAACAATGAGCAAATATTTTCACTTATATTTGTAGTATTATGGGTAACAGGAATAGCAGGAATAATTATTACTCCAGTGATAAATTGGGTAACATCTGGAATTTTAAGTTTAGGGCAATTAATATTTTAATAATTAAGATAATGCAGGTTTTGTCTATCCAGTAAGATAGTAAAACCTGCTCTTTGCTTTAGAAAAGAATAAAAGGAGAATAAAACAAAAATGGAAAAAGACATATTAACAATGCGGAATAGAATCAAGCTGTGATGAAACATCAGTAGCAATAGTAAAAAATGGAAGAGAAATACTTTCAAATATAATAGACACACAAATACCAATACATGAAAAATATGGTGGAGTAGTTCCAGAAATTGCATCAAGAAATCATATAGAAGCAATATCTAGAGTAACAAAAAAGGCATTAGAAGAAGCAAATGTAAAACTAGAAGATATTGATGCAATAACACCAACATATGGTCCAGGGTTAGTAGGAGCATTATTAGTAGGGCTATCATATGCAAAAGCACTAAGTTTTGCGACAAATAAACCACTAGTAGGAGTGAACCATATACAAGGCCATATTGCAGCAAATTATATAACATATAAAGAATTAGAACCACCATTTTTATGTGTAATGATGTCAGGTGGAAATACTCAAATAGTAAATGTGAAAAGTTACAACGAATTTGAAGTATTAGGAAAAACACGAGATGATGCAATAGGTGAAGCTTTTGATAAAGTAGCAAGAGTAGTAGGATTAGGATATCCAGGAGGACCAAAAGTAGATAAATCAGCTAAAGAAGGAGAACCTAATATACAACTTCCAAAAACACATTTTGATGGAGAAACATTAGACTTTAGCTTTAGTGGAATAAAGACGGCAGTAATAAATGTACATCATAAAACACCAGATATAAACAAAGCCGACCTATGTGCAAGTTTTGAAAAAAATGTAACCGAAACGCTAATGGAAAATGTTATAAAAGCAATAGAAAAAACAGGAATGAAAAAGATAACATTAGCAGGTGGAGTATCATCAAACTCATATATAAGAGCAGAATTTAAAAAACTAGAAGAACAAGGAATTAAAGTATATATGCCAGATTTAAAATTATGTACAGATAATGCAGCAATGATAGCATCAGCAGGATACTATAACTATATAAATGGAAAACAAGATGAACTAAATTTAAATGCAATACCAAATTTAAAATTATAATAAAGAAAAGGAGAAACGAATGTCAATATATACAATAGGTGATTTACATTTATCTTTTAGAGAAAATAAACCGATGGATATATTTGGAGAAAACTGGACAAATCATGAACAAAAAATAAAAGAAGACTGGTTAAAAAAAGTAAAGGAAGAAGATTTAGTAGTTTTACCAGGAGACTTTTCATGGGCCACATATTTAAAAGATACAGACCTAGACTTTGAATACATAAATAATTTGCCAGGAAAAAAGCTTTTATTAAAGGGGAACCATGATTATTGGTGGACAACTCTTAATAAATTACGTACTTTTATAGAAGAAGAAAAATTTTCAAATATAGATTTTATTTATAATAATGCATATGAATTTGAAAATAAAATCATAGTAGGAACAAGAGGATGGAGTTTTGGAGAATCAGAAGAGGACAAAAAAATAGCTAAAAGAGAAGCCATGAGACTAGAACTTTCAATAAATGAAGGGAAAAAACAATATGGTGAAGAAAAAGAAATAATAGCATTTATGCATTATCCACCTATAATAAATTCTCATATTGCAAAAAATGAACCGAGTGACTATGTAAAAGTAATGCAAAAATATGGAATAAAAAAATGTTTCTATGGGCATTTACATAGTACATCTATACAAGAAGCGGTAGAGGGTAATTACTTTGGAATTGAATTTAAATTAGTAAGTGCAGATGGTGTAGACTTTAAATTGATACAAATAAACTAACATAAGAATAAACGCATGGGAGGAGAAAATAAAGCTTTAATAAAAGCTTTATATAAAGTGATGATAGATTTAGAAAAAGATGTAAAATACATAAAGGGAGTAGGCCCAAGTAGAGTTTTACTTTTAAATAAATTAGGAATATTTACATTAAAAGACCTGATAACATATTATCCACGAACATATGAAGATAGAAGCAAACCAAAATTTATATGTGAATGTGAAGATGGTCAAGAAGTATTAATAGAAGCAGTAGCATGTGGAAGAATTACAAATGTAAGAATGAGCGGAAGAACTATGCAAAGACTAGTAATAAGAGATGAAACAGCATCTGTAACTATAACATGGTTTAATCAACCATATTTACGAAATATTTTTGCAATAGGTAATAAATACAAATTCTTTGGGAAAATAAGTAAAAAAAATGGAAAATATATGATGACAGCACCTGTGTTTGAAGGAATTGAAAAAATGCAAAATACGGGCAGAATTGTGCCGATATATCCATTAACATTTAACTTGTCTCAAAATAATTTAAGAAAAATAATGGAAGCAGCAATTTCAATTACATATGGGAACTTAGAAGAAACATTGCCAGAGTATATTACAAAAGAATATAAACTAGAAGATATAAACAATGCAATAAAACATATACATTTTCCAGATGAACTAAAGGATTTCAATATAGCAAGAAATAGGTTAGTATTTGAAGAACTATTATCTGTACAATTAGCTTTGTTAGAATTGAAAAATAATTATGTAAGTGAAGAAACTGGAATACAATTTAGTAAAGATGTAAAAATGTCAGATGTTATAAATAGCTTACCATTTAGGCTTACAAAAGCACAATTGAGAGTGTTAGAAGAAATAGATAATAATATGGAATCAGAAAAGCCAATGAATAGGCTATTACAAGGAGATGTTGGTTCTGGAAAGACTGTAGTAGCAATGTGCGCAGCATATAAAGCAGTAAAAACTGGATATCAGGCGGCAATAATGGCTCCAACAGCGATATTAGCAAAACAGCATTTAGAAAATTTTAATAATATGTTAGAAAAATTTGGTATAAAATGTGAATTACTAGTGTCTGGAATAACCAAGAAGAAAAAAGAAGATATCTTAAAAAGACTAGAAGAAGGGAAAATAGACATAATAATTGGAACACATGCATTAATCGAAGAAAATGTAAAATTTAAAAAATTAGGTTTAGTAGTAACAGATGAGCAACATAGATTTGGAGTAAAACAGAGAACTAGAATTGCGGAAAAAGGGAAAAATCCAGATATATTAGTAATGACAGCAACTCCAATACCACGTACATTGGCACTTATTTTATATGGAGATTTGGATATATCAATAATAGATGAATTACCACCTAATAGAAAAAAGATAGAAACATTTGCAGTTGGAAAAAATATGCAAGCAAGGGTAGACCACTTTATAGAAGAACAAATAAAAGAAGGAAGACAAGCTTATATAGTATGTCCATTAGTAGAAGAAAATGAAGAAATGGACCTAAAATCTGTCGAAAAATTATATGAGACATACAGTAAAGAGATTTTTCCACAATACAAAGTACAGTATATACATGGAAAAATGAAACCAAAAGAAAAAGATGAAATAATGGACAAATTCAAAAACAAAGAAATAGATATATTAATATCAACAACTGTAATAGAAGTTGGGGTGGATGTACCAAATGCAAATATAATGGTAATTGAAAATGCAGAAAGATTTGGGTTAGCAGCATTACATCAATTGCGTGGAAGAGTAGGAAGAGGAGAATACAAATCTTATTGTGTTCTAAAATTTGAAGGAAAAGGTGAAAATGTAAGAAAAAGAATGCAAGTAATGTGCGAAACAAATGATGGATTTGTAATATCTGAAAAAGACCTTGAACTAAGAGGGGCAGGAGACTTTTTTGGAACTATGCAACATGGACTTCCTGAATTTAAAATAGCAAATTTATTTGAAGATGTTCAAACATTAAAAATGGTACAGGGGATAGCTATGAAAATATTAGCAGAAGATCCAAAATTAGAGTTAGAAAAAAATGAAAAACTTAGAAAATTGATAGAAGATAAATTTACGGGAAGAATAGAAATATAAATTATAATAATAAAAAGAGACTGCAAAAAAGCGGTCTCTTTGGCCAAATTTAAAGTAACCTATTATTTAATAAATTAATCAGTATGTTTATTCAATAATTTTATTTACAGTACCTGTCCCTATTTTATCTAAACCACAGAAAACATCGAATTTACAACCAGTATCAAAAATAATAGTATCATCCATTTTTAATAAAATGTAAAAATGATTATATAAATAAGTACTTGATTTACCACCTAATAAATATAGTTTTGCCTTAGAACTTGAATTTTTTCTAAAATGAACTGAACATTCTAAATAAGAAGAATGAAGTAGTTCAACATCTCTTTTTGGATTCAAAAGAGAGAATTGAGCTTCAAAGTTTGAATAAGGCCTAACTGTTTTGGGAGTTGATAAAACATGTCCAATATCAATATCATCATTACGACTATTGGTTAATAATAGTTGAATATTGTCTCCACTTACAGCTGAAGTAGAAAAACTTGCTTTTTTGTGATTTTGTGATAATTTTTCGATAGCTGCAACATATGTTTTTAATATATTGTTTTTTCCGACAATTTCTAAACAATCTCCAAGGCAAACAACACCATTATTTACTTTGCCAGATGCAACTAAACCACGTTTTGAATTGCGATTAATTCCTTCTATTTCCATAATAAAATCTAATTTGTCCATAATAAATTCCTCCTGCCTAAAAATAATAGATTAAAAATAAAAGAATTACTTAAATTGGTCTTTAGAAAATAAATTTTCTTCATAAATATATTTTACCAAATATTTCCATTTTAGCAATGTAAGATTTATAAAACAATAAAAATAATATGTGAAAAGGTTTATTATTTATTCAAATAAAGTAAATAATAAGGGGAATTGAGCGATTTTATGGTAATAACATGTATAATTTATTGTTGACTTTTGTATGTAAAAATAGTATTATAATAAAGAATTAGAAAAGGATGTTGATTTATATGTTTCAGATAATAATAAAACTAATTGCAACCTTAATGCTGCTTTTAGGAAGTATCTTAATATATGATGCGCGAATTATAACAAAGGAATTTTTTGGGTTTGGAGATCAAAACGAAGCTACAAGTGGATTAAAAATATTAGGATTCATAATTATAATAATTGGTGGATTATTATTTTATTTTGTTAAATAATAGTAACAAGAAATAATAGCTTCTTTTTTATAGCTAATAATTGCAAATGCACAAATTTTCAAAACTTTTTTAACTTTTTATGAATTTTACTTGACATAGAAAGTGTGCTTATGCTACAATAATAATTGTCATATGAAATGCGGATGTGGCGGAACTGGTAGACGCGCTGGTCTTAGGAACCAGTGCCAACGG
>USHX01000034.1 GCA_900554565.1 uncultured Clostridium sp. | reverse complement strand
CTTGTAAGGCAGATGCTCTCCCAGCTGAGCTAAGCGACCATGTCTTTCGACAAGAGTTATTATACTAACTTTTTGTATTATTGTCAATACTTTTTTTAATTTTTTTTGAAATATTTTTCATCTTTTTGTCAAGTCTGCTTATACCATAGGTTTCAGCTTTCAAAAAATATTAGTCACAATCAAAAATTGTTTTATTAATTATACATTCTCCATATTTTTCTTTCCACTCTCTATGAATTTCAGATTTATCAAACATATCCAAAGCTTCTTCAGATAAATTCATCTCTATCATCATATCATGTCTATTGGCTAAATCACTATTTGAATTGTAAATATCTACATTCTTAATTCCATCAATTTTAAGAGCTTTGCTAAATAAATCTCTTATGGGTTCTTTTATTTTTTCTTTATCTACTTCATCATTAAATTTTACAATAATAAAATGTTTCATTTCATTCTCCTTTACCTATTAATTCTTTTAATTCCTTTAAAGCTATTTTTCTTGCACTAATTTTATTTTTCTCTTCTTTTGTTAGTTCAGCTAAAGTCTTCCCTGTTTCTAATTCAAATATTTCATCAAACCCAAAACCATTTTCTCCTCTAACCATTTCAGCTATAAAGCCATTAATTTTACCTGTTTTACAAACTGTTTTTTCTCCATCTGATAAAGCTATAGCAACGGTGAAAGTCACTTTTCGTTTTTGCCCTTGCACTCCTTTTAATTTTTCTATTAATTTCAAATTTCTTTCTCTGTCTGTCCCTTTATGCCATCTTTTTGTAAGTACACCAGGAAAACCTTTTAAATACTCAATTTCGATTCCAGAATCATCTGCAATACACATTTTTCCATTTAGTTTTTTTGCAATAGCTTCTGCTTTAACTATTGCATTTTTTTCAAAAGTTTTCTCATTTTCTTCTATGTCAATATTTATTCCCGCTTCTTTCATAGAAATTATTTTATAGTTTTTTAATATTTCTTTGATTTCTTCAATTTTATCTTTATTATTTGATGCTACAACTATTTCTTTCATAATAATTATTATCTCCTTATTAAACATATGCCAGTGACAACCAAAGCAATTCCCATCAATTGTTTTGCCGTTGGTTTCTTCTCTTTATCTTTAAAAAACATAGATATTGCAACAACAATTATTATCGAGGCAGGTCTTACATAAGAACTCAAAGTCACAGAATTACTTGATAAATAATTGCTCAAGTATAATGAACAAAATCCAAATATTTGTTGAATAAATGCCCATTTTATTGTTTCCTTATGTTCTAAATTATATTTTAAAGTATACCCCTTTGAAAATATTATAGTTAAAAGTATATTCAATATTAAAATAAATACTGCATTTGACCAATATTGCAATATAAAATGTGTTACATAACTCATTAATAAAGATGTGCAAATCCTTATTAGTAAATCCTTTTGCAAATTTTTTATTTTAATCTTAGAATTTGCTATAACAAATACTCCAACAATCGTTAATAGTATTGATAAAATTGATATCAAACTTAAATTTTCTATTCCTAATACAACATCTATTATAAACGCTATTACTATGCTTAGTGTTAAATATGCAGAATCTTCATAAGGATTCAAATATTTAAGACATCCTACTATTGTATGTTGTTTCTTATATCTAAAAAACATTGCCATAAACAATAACAATATCGGAATAATTCCAAATTCAAATCTTAATTGATTTGTTAAATATTCTATAATTACCATAATTATTGAAAATGGTATCATTGTTAGGCACATATAGTAAAAATAGTCCTTCCTACTTATTCCTATATTTACCAAATGTTTGTCCAGATATTGGCCCATTGCTCCAAATATTCCTGCTAAAAGTACTACATTTATAAGTATCATTTCATTCTCCTCAAAATTAATATTTTATGTTCCTGTACTAACTTTATAATCTTTATATATACCATTTGATGTAACTTATTTGTCAATATTACCTCAACTCTAAAACTGAAACACATTCTACATGACCGCGTAAATGGGAACATGTCCACAGGTTTTACAAAATTAATATTATATTTATCTTCAAATTTAGCCAAATCTCTAACTAAAGTTGCTGGATTGCAACTAATATATACAAGTTTTCTAGGATTAATTTTCAAAATATTTTCAATACTTTTATTGTCCAATCCCTTTCGTGGTGGATCAACCATAACTATGTCAGGAATAATTTTTTTATTATTTACCAAATCATCTAATATAACCTCAACATCACCGGCTATAAATTTTGTATTTTCAACATGATTTATTTTAGCATTTTCTTTGGCCGCTTCTATAGCTTCTTCTACAATTTCAATACCATAAACTTTTTTAGAATATTTTGCCATAAACAAAGATATTGTACCTATTCCACAATACAAATCAAAAACAGTGTCTTCTTTTGTTATCATTGCACCTTTCACACCTATGTTATATAATTTTTCTGCTTGTATTGGATTTACTTGATAAAAAGATAATGGAGATATTTTAAATGTGTAATCGCCAAGCTTGTCTTCAATAAAACCATTTCCATATAAGTTTATATTTTCTTTGCCTAATATTACATTGGTATTTTTCATATTTGCATTTTTTATTATTGATTTTACATTAGGATATCTTTTTACTATTTCTTCTACCAATTCATTTTCATTTGGTATATTTTTTCCATTTATTACTATTATGCACATTATTTCATTTGTTTTTATTCCTATTTTAGTAACTATATGACGCACTAATCCTTTTCCTGTTTCTTCATTATATATTGAAATATTATTTTTCTTTATAAAATCTAATACAAATTTTGCTAATTCCTCTGTTTGTTTATTTTGTATTAGACATTCTTTTATTGGTATAATTTGATGGGTTCTGTTTGCAAATACTCCTATTTGTGGTTCTCCTTTTTTATCTAGACCAACTGGATATTGAGCCTTATTTCTGTAATAATATGGATTTTCCATTCCTAATGTTTCTTGAACTTTTATTTCTGTTTTTAGGGTTTTATTCACTAAACTTTGTACTGCATTTTGTTTCATTTTTAGTGTTTGTGAATATTCAATATGTCTTAAACTACATCCTCCACATCTTTGATATGTTTCACAGTCAGCTTTTACTCTATATTCCGATTTTTTAAGTATTTCTATTATTTTTCCAAAAGCATGTGATGAAAGAACTTTTACTATTAGAATTTTTATTTTTTCTCCTTTTATGGCGTTTGGGATAAATATTGTAAATCCTTCTATTTTTGCAATTCCTTCTCCATTATATCCATTATCTATTATTTCAACTATATATTCTTTGTTTTTTTCTACTGGCATTTCCTTATTCTCCCTATTTTTTGCTTATTATATCATCTTTTATCTATTTGTTAAAGTGTTTATTATTTTTTATAGAAAAGGAACAGATTAAACATGGTCAGTTTGTTAATCTGTTCTTTTTTTATCCTTTTGGCTCATCATATGCAATGAATCGCTTTACTTTTTCCTTTGGGTTTGATCCTAAAAATTTTACAAGCAAAGATGAATACTCACTTTCCTGCCATGTTGAAATCTCTATTCGAGCTAATTTTAATGCATTAAGAATATATTCATGTTCATCACCATTATCGGTATTATTTTTAAACTGCCAAAAACCTTTAGTTATTTCAACTGCATTGGATGATGTCAAGTATTTTTCTAAAATTTCTTGCTGCGTTTTTCTATATGTTATTTTAGGATTAAATTCTTTTTCCCATTCACTCTTTAAGCTAATACCTTCAATCATTGAATCAAAAACATACACTTCACCATTAAATGTAAATTCTACCCATCCATGAGCATAATTTTCATAATCAGGATAATTAATAACACCCCTTACAAGATAGTCATCACAATTTAATCCCATAAGAGCAAATACGCTATAATAATAGCAGTTATCTCTATATCCGTGATTAAGATATTCTTCAAATGTTTCTATTCCATTTGAATTACACCTTTCAATATATACTTTTTTGGTTTGCTTTACGAAATACCGACTAGCATCTTCTATTTTACTCATTGTAATTACCTCCTTGTTTACTCTAAAGCTTTCTGACCACAAACTTTGTAAACAATCACATGTTACAATTATAATACATTGTCAACATAAAATCAACCTTTTGTTTCTTTTCTATTAATTTTCAATAAATGATATGATATACTATCAAACAAAAGATTAAGAGTAGTTCCTAGCGAACTACTCTTTTTTATGATAGATTAATAACTTTTATATTTCTTACTTCTATACGTGGAAAGTTTGAACCAAATAAAAATGCTGTTGTGCCAGCTTAATCAACAACAATTAATATAAAAAGTGTTAGAAAATCTTTTCTAATTTGTAAAAAAATAAAGCTTTCATATTTTTAAATTTCTTAAAAACTTGAAAACCTTACTTGGTGCCAACGAAGTAGTTATCTACAACTTTTTTGGCTCTCTTGACGACCGATACAAATATCAATCAATTTATTATTTTAAATTTAACATAACTTTTATAAATATTCAAGAGTTTTAAATGAAATTTATTGAGAAAAATGTAAATTTATGATATTGTTTAGCTATATGAGTATTTTTTAAGAGTAACTTATAGGAAGGAAAAATTATGAATAAAGAAATATCTATAATAATAAAAAATATTAAAAAGAAAAATATTGATTATCAAGATATACCATTAGAGTTAAGAAATAATATTGATATTATAGAAGCTGAAAGAAAATCAGGAATGAGAGTATATTCTCATAGAGGATATGACGTGATTTTTAATAGATTTTTTGTTCAAGAATACATAATGGATTTTAGTAATAATAGTATATTAGAAACAATAATAAACAATTTTGAATTATTTGATGACTATTATGAGTATTTAAAAGGCAATATATATGAAAAGTCTTGCTACTATCAATGTGAATTTACTTCAAGACAGGTAAAAAAATACAAAATAGATGTTAATAAGATTAAGAATAATGCTTTTATAGATTATACTATTGCAGATGATAGTCTTGATAATGAATTAGAAAATTTACATGCTGAATTTAAAAATGCAAAATTAAAAAAAGAAAAAAATAAATTGTGGATTAACAAAGTTTTAGATTGCAAAAATTTAAAAGAGTTAATAAAAGTTCTAAATAATTTTAAAAAAAGCAAATATCACGAATATTATTTTGAAGATATACTTATCTACTATTTCATTAAGGATAAACCTAAAAAAGCATTTAAAATTTTGATGGATGCAATAAATAATTGTGAGAACATTATATCAGAAGAAAAGATGTGTTTATATTTTCCTGCAAAAGAAGTGTTAAATTCAATTAATTACAATAAAAATGTACGAGCACCAGCAACGATTAGCAGATATATAAAGAAAGTAAAGAATTTGGCAGATGACATAGCCAATAATAATTATACAAAAGAAACTAACTGCAAATTTGATATAAGAACAAATTATTATATAATTGAAGAATCATATAAAATAACAGGGAAAAATTGGCCAATTATAATTAGAAAGTATTTCTATGATATTAAAGAACTTATAGAATATTTAGATGGAAATTTATCTGATTGTGATTTATCAAAAGCAGTAATTTCAGAAGAAGATATAAAAAATTGTAAAATAAATGAGAATACATTATTACCATTAGATAGCACAAAAATATCACATATAGTAAATAAGTATTATGAATCGGAAAAATTTTGGGTTTTACAAAAATGGACAGATCAAAACGGAAATACTTTACTTGAAAGAAAAAGAGGGTTTAAATACTTTTTTAATTATATTTATTATTTGCATAATGATTTGAGCAATGCTGATTTGATTTTTTGCGAAGGTCTTTCAAATTTAAAAGATATTAAAGATATTAATTTTGATAATGCACATATTAGAAGTGAAATAATGGATAAACTTGGATTGAAATATGAAATATTAAATAATTCTAATAATCTTCTTTCATTTGAAAAAACGATAAATAATGAGAAAGAAACACAATTAGTATTAAATGAAAGCAGGGATTTATTATTAAATGAACCAATGAACGATTATAATAGTTATATAAGAGTTTCTTATGTTTCAGATATACATTTAATGCATAGATTACAAAAGTGTAAATCAATATTTGATATTGAATTTGCTATAAAAGACATAATAATAAATATTTTGAAAAATAGTAGTAGGATTCTTTTAATAGGTGGAGATGTGTCATCTAACTATGATTTTTATAAAGTGTTTATTACTGAATTGTCAAAAGAAATAAAAAGATATAATATAAAAGTTATATTTATTTTAGGAAACCATGAATTATGGGATTTTGCTGGGCATAAATTACAAGATATTATCAATAATTATAAGAATTTAATAATATCAAATGATATGTATTTTATACATAATAACCTATTATATATTGAAGAAGAAAAGCTAGAAGAAATTTCAGAAGAAGAAATTAATAACTTGTCAGATAAAGCAATTAGAGAAAAATTAAAAAAGGCAAACTTGGTAATTAGTGGAGGAATAGCATTTTCTGGATACAATAATGATTTTAATGCTAATGATGGTATTTATAGATATACACTAAATCGAGAACAAGAAATAAATGAAACTAAAAAATTTGAAAAAATATATGATAAATTAACCACTTGTATTGCTGATAAACATGTTATTATTTTAACGCATACTTCAAAAAAAGATTGGTCAAAATCAGAGGAATATGTTAGAAATTGGGTCTATGTAAGTGGACATACTCATAGAAATTATTTTTATGACGATGGAGAATATAGAATATATGCAGACAATCAATTAGGATATAATTATAAAACTGCTTTTGTTAAATCCTTTTGCATAGAGTATGATTATGATTTGTTTTCAGATTATGCAGATGGAATATATACTATAACAAAAACTCAATACAATGATTTTTATAGAGGAAAAAATATTGGAATGGATTATAATAGAGATGGCGAAATATTCATGTTGAAAAAAAACGGTTACTATTGTTTTATTAGACCATCTATAAGAGGTTTAGCTATATTAAATGGTGGTGCATTAAAATCATTAAATGTAAAAGATGTTCATTATTACTACGATAATATGGATAGTCAAATCTTGCTAAATAAAGAACCTTTAGAGAAATATACTAAATATCAAAAAATCGTTTCTAATCAAGTTAGAGAAATTGGTGGATCTGGAACAATACATGGTTCAATTATAGACATTGATTTCTTTAATCATATATATGTAAATCCTTTTGATGGAACATTATCAGGATATTATGCTTTTGATATTATAGATAAATACGTTTTTTCTAATATACCATCATTACTAAAGGCTAATTGTCCAACATTATATAAAAATTATACTAAGAGATTAGGAGCTGCTGAATCTAATGCACTTATAGTAAAAGGACAATCAACAGAAATAATATTAAAACCAACATATTATCCAAGTACAGATATATATATAGCTTCAAGAGAAATAAAGAAAATGCAAAGATTAAACAATGGAATATTAACAGTATGGCATGATAATTATAGGCAACTTTTTAACAATGATAATCGAAAACTTTTAAAATAAGAGGTAATGATAATGGGTAAAAAGTACATTGTTTTTAATGCATAACAATATAACGAAATATACGAGATACCCCAAATGTAATCAAAAATTTTGAAACAAAAAATAATAAATATCAAATCATCATAGAAATTTTAAAGCGAATGAGAAAAATTTTCATTCGCTTTTTACAATATTAACTATAAATCAATTCACTAAAAACAATTTCTTCTGCTTGTGCCTTAATAGCGTTCATTGTGCCAACCCAATAAAGCATATCAGTATTTTTCATATCTTCTGTCAAATTGCTTTTAGCTCTTAACTCACTAATAATCTGTTGTACTCTATTATCTGCTGTTTCTTGTATTTCTTTTAAGTGTGTACTTAATGTCCCATTCATTAGCATTATAGTATAATCAGCTTTCTTGTGTTCTTTCAAGTATTTTAATCTCATTCTTCCATATTTATTTAAAGTGATTTTTTCTTGTTTAGACATTGCTAGGTTTGGTATATAATAATCTCCCTCTAAATTATATTCAATGCCTGTTCTTTCATCAATTTTTATTTTTGGTAATTCATTATCCATAACTTTTTCCTCCTTTTAAAATCTAGTATCATTATTTCTCTTTTTATTCTTGTTTTGCTTGTTTTCGTCTGGTATAGTTACTTTTCTATAAATATTATTAGCGATTTCATTATCATTGTCGTCAAATATGCCATTTTTATATAAGTCATCACTAACAATTTTATAGTTATTATCTTTATCATAGCAAATTCTTTTGTGAAAATGGCTCATAATACTATACCAAAAGCCTTTGAATTTCTGTAATTCTTGTTTTAGTTTTTCTTTTTCGGTTTGTAACTTGCCTATAATCTTTTCTTTAGTAGATAGTTCCTTTTTTAAATTGCTGATTTCATTATCTTTTAGCTCTATTTCATATTTTAGTGAGCGATTTTCTTTTTCTATTTCAAAGCTAGAGTGTTCAAAATCTTTAATTGCCATATTTAAGTCATTTACATTTCTTACTGTCTGGATTATATCTTTTACATCTTTTGTATAATTTTTGATTTTTTGGACATCCTCGTCTGAAATAACCATATTATTTTTGTTAAGTTTAGTAGATTTTAGGTTATTTAAAATTTCTTTTATATCATTACTAGAATTATCAAGTATTTTCGTTTGATTATTTGCTTTTTCAAGTTTTTGTTCTTTCTGTTTTAGCTGTTTCTTTATTTCTCTGTAATTACCCATTTCATTAACATTGATGTCTTGATTTCTACCTTTTTGCTTTTCTTTTAGTCTAGTATTAACCTCATAAAACTTGTTATATGACTTAATACAAGCACTTCTCATTTTATCTTGTATTTCAGTAAGTGTTGTTTTTGTAAATAATTTACTTTTTCCAACTTGCTTTTTCATTCCTCTAGTACAATTTTCTATTATTGGAACACCTACAATATGCATATGGGGAGAGGTCTCATCAAAATGTATTGTGGCATTTGCTACTTTAAAAGTTGATACAATTTTTACTAAATCTTTTACTTGTTCATTATATACATCAATCATTTTTAGCCTATATTCATTATCTTTATCATTCCAAAAATCCATATCTCCAAGCTCTATGATAATTTCACAAGCTACATCATTTTGAGATTCACATACCTTTTTGAAATAATCCTCGATTTTTCTATCTTCGCGAGTTTGCTTGTTGTTATATTCTAGTCTTGCTTGTTCAAACTCATCTAAATATATTTGTTTTACATCATTTACAATATCATTAGTACCATATATTGTTCTAATTAGTTCTCTTTGATTATCATAATCTCTTAAATTGTGTTTATTAACATCTGATAAGTCTTTTGCATTTTGAATTGCATTATTAGATAGAGAAGTAGTGCCAGATACATTTTCTTTTGCAACTTTCTTTGCTAATTTACTTTTGTTTCTATCACTACCTAAGTGAAAAGAATATGCCAATTCTTGATCCATAAAATTCCTCCTTTGAAATTTCTTCGTAGCTATGGACTTTGGCTTTGCCATAAGTCCTAACCCCCTATGAGTTTTGACATTTTATCAAAACTCGGGGGCTCTGCGAGGCAATAAAATTTATCTTACATAGACAAATTTTATTCAAATTAACTATCACCACTTTCATTTTTATTTCATAAAAACAAAACGTGCTACGTTAATTTTTTTCTTCAGCATTATCTTCGCAGAACTTTACTGGTTTAACACCCACTGAAATAGGAACAGGTTCTTTCATATAAATTACACTATCATTACTTTCATCTGGAATATAATCAAATGCTGTATTAATATCTTGCATTTCAAACTTATCTTCTTCGTTAATATATAAAATTCCAAATCTATATTTTTCCATTTTATTATTAGGATCTAATTTATAATAATCTTCTAATGGGAACACTCTAACAATAGCACTATTATCTTCAACAAAGTTGAAATAGAACATTTGCTTTTGTAAATAATATGTTGCCTCTGTAAAATGAACATCATAATATTGTTGTAACCTCATTATTATTTCACAGACTTCCTCATCTGGTAAATAGTTACTAAATCTAACACTACCTAATACATTTCCTAATATCATAGGCTTTGTAATATCAATATAGCCTTTATCATATAATTCTTGGCAAGGTTTACAAATTGAATCTCTAAAGTTTATTTGTTTTAAAATTACTTCATTTCCAACTAAAGCAAGTTCAATATCTTCAACATATGTCATTATTAAATCAGCTTTTTCTTCTCTTGTATAATCTTTCCAAGTTTTAGTTTTCTCTTGATATTCTTTATCTAGTTTTATTTTATTAATAAAATCAATATCTCTTTTTAACAAAATATCTTTTGGAGTAAATTTTAGTTCTTCTGTGCAATCTGTAATATTTAGTTTTTCTTCAAGTTCTACAATAGTTTTTTCAACAATATGCTTTTCTTCGTTATATTCCTTTAATTCAAAAGCTCCATTGATATATGCTTTTTTTATCCTTTCAAGTTTAGATTTCTGATTATTTATTTCTTTTTCTAATTGTTCTTTAGGTTCATCAAATTTTTGTTTTATCATAGGCAAAAAGAATTGATTTACAACAGAATCATACTCAGTTAATTCATCTATAAATTGTTCGAAATATTCATTTATTACATTTTCTTTAAATTGAATTTTACAATCATTGCAATAATAGTAGAAGTATGTTTTCCCATTTTTCTTTGTAGTAGCTTTACCACCTAAAATACGATTGCATTTAGGACATTTTAGTTTTTGTAAATACAAATAGGTGAGTGTTCTTTGATAACTCCTTGAATTTTTCTTTTTCTGAACTTGGCTATCAGCCCACATCTCTTTTGAAATAATAGGTTCAACAACATCTTCATAATATGTT
>USHX01000033.1 GCA_900554565.1 uncultured Clostridium sp. | reverse complement strand
TATTTTGTAATCCTTTTCTCATATTAAAAACTCCATTTATTGATATTTGACATCATTATATTAGGAAAAAAATAAAAAATCAATAGATTATGTAAAAAAATATCACAAATCCTACTGGAATGTGATATTTCGTAAAATATAAATATATAGTAATTATTGCAAAGGTAAAACAATTGTAAAAATTGTGCCTTTTCCTTCTTCAGAATCTACTAAAATATTACCATTGAAATGAGCTCTAATTGTAGAATAAGACATGTATAAACCAAGTCCAGTACCATTTTTACCCTTAGTAGTAATCATTTCTTTAAACAACTTCTCTTTAACCTTTTTAGGCAATCCAGAAGCATAATCTTTAACAGAAATCAACAAATTATTATCTTGCTTATCAACAATCAAATCAATATTTTGTTCTGTCTTACCTTCATAAGCCTGAATAGCATTGGAAACCATATTATTAATGACTTGAACTAAACTATTAATATCACCATGGATAATAATGTTTTCATTAGTTTTCATAGAAACATTTAAATAAACAATAGCATTTTTAAGTTCATGTCTCATCAAAATATTAACACGTTTCAATAACTCTTCAATATCAAAAGACATATCTTCAGTCTCAGATAAAGTGACAGCTTGACCTTTAACGGCAGTAATAATATCCGACATATAAGAAGTATACTCCTTAATTTTTTCAACCCAAGAATCCATATCTTTAGCAATATCATGATGATCTTGATTGTTAACCTCAGGATCACCAATTGAAGCATCATATTCTTTTATCAAATCAGTTAAACCTTCAGCAGCACCTGAAATAGACATTATAGGAGTCTTCAAGTTATGTGCAATACCACCAATTAATTGACCTAAGGAAGCCAAACGTTCTCTTTCCATTAACATGTTTTGATTTTTATGAATCTCATTAACATGTTCAACAGTTAAAGCTTGAATAGTATTATAAACTTCAACCAACTTACCAATTTCATCAACAGAAGTTATGTATAAATCATGTTTAGAAATAGCTTCATTACTATTAGCAATACGTTCTAGAGAAGTTGTTATTTCTCTAACATTTTTCGATAATTCATGTGTAAATGCATAAATAATAAGAGCACACAATATACCAAAAAGTACTAAAAGAGAAACAATATAAAAAATAGTTTCACTAGAATAAATTACATAATAAGCCCCTAAGTAATAAGTTTGACCATTTCCTAAAGTGACAGGATATAAAATCCCTTGTCCAGAAGTACCATAATAATCATAAACTTCATAATTATTTTTCAAAGAAAGCTCTGCAGCATACTTTTTAAAATAGCTACTTATTTCACCAGTTTGATAAATAAAATTCAAATTGTTATCAGCAATAAATAAAATATTGCCAGAATTATACAAATCAATTTTAGAAATCAAATCTTTTAATTCATCAACATCTTTTATAGAAATTTGTGCTAAATCTGTCTTAAATTGATTTACATAGTATTTTGATAATAAATTAGCATTATTTTTCTCATAAATAGCTGAAATAGCAAGATATGTGAAAAGAATACAAATTATCATTATTGGCAAAAGTTGAAAAAGGAGTCTTCTAACCAAACCAGTTGGTTTAGCACCTGAAAAAGAAGTGTTTTCCAATTCAACCAAAATTCCAGAGCAGATTTTTCTTATATAAATATTAACAAGTGATATAGTAATGGTTGATAATACAAAAATAAGAAGCATTAATTTAAAATCTGCAGAAGTCAAATAAGAAGTCTGTACAAATAAAATTCCAAAAGAAAATATTAAGGGAATAACCACAAAAGCTGATAACATCTTATTGGGAAGACTTAAGCATATTTTTTTAATATATTCTATATTTTTCTTGTACTTAACTTTATTTGTTTTATATAAAGGATAATAATCAATATCTTTTAATAAAACAAATAAAATTAAAGAAACTAAAGAAATAACGCCAATGCTGACAAGCAAAATCTGCTGGTAGTAATAAAAACCACCAGAGACTTGCCTATCAAATTCAGTATTAATAGTATCAGGTCCATAATTTAATAAATATGGTATAGTAAAGTACAATAAAGTACAAGCAATAGCAATAGAAATCGCATATGTTAAGATTATTGTAGCTTTTACATGTTTTTTTTGTACGTTTTTCATATAAATAACTCTCCTTATTCTTTGGTATCATTAACAAAATCAGATTTATCAAAGAAATTCATTAAATAATTTTTATCAATAACCGGCCATTCAAAATTAACTAACTCTAAGAACTTGTTTGTTAAATCTTGATTAATAATTATATCTGAACTGTAATCAAACTTTTTAGTATAGTTCAAATCGGATACAATATATTTTAATATTTTTTCATTCTTTTGTAAATGCAATTCTTTAATAAATTTATCATAAGTAGTAAATTTGCAATCACACCCATACTTAGAAAAGATATCTAACAACAACGAAATATCAATCAATTTATTTGAAAAGATATGAAAAATATTATTTTTTAAATTAGGTATAGTAAGTAATTTTATAATTGCTTCTGCAGTACTATCAATAGGTGTAAATTCAAGACTTTGACTTTTCAAATTGTCAGGTAAAACCTTTAGCTTTGCTAATGCAACCAATCTTGTGTAATATGCATTATCATACTTATTCATTTGAAATTTTCCATCTTTACTTCTTGCCATCAAATTTCCAAGTCTGAATATATTAGCATTAAGCCCTTTATACTCTTCATCTAAAATAAGTTTTTCAGCTTCAAATTTACTATGAATATATACATTATCTTCATAATTTTGACCAATATAGAAATCATTTTCAGTAAAGTTATAGCTAATATTATTTTCAACCAAATAGTTACCACTTACATTAGTTGTAGACATATGATTTAGCAATATATTTGCAGGTTTAGCAAATAAAATTAAATTTTTTACAGTTAAAACATTTTCTTTTTCAAAATCAGAATAATTACCATAATGGCTAGTATTTGCGGCAGTATTAATAATGCAATCTATATTTTTTTGTAGGTTAGAATAATCTTCTTGAGACAATCCAAAGAAATGCTTTGAAAGCTCACCATCAAGAATAATAACTCTATTTTTATAAGTATCAAAATATGAATCGTCAAAATAAAATTCTGAAAGTTTCATAAGACGTTTAAAAGGATTTACATTATTCTTTTTTCTAACAATACAATAAATCATACAATCAGTATATCTTAATAAATAATCTAAAATATGTATTCCCAAAAATCCAGTAGCACCAGTAAGTAGCACATTTTTGTATGGGAAAGCTAAATCACAAGGTGAAACATCTTTTGGAAAAACAGTAAGTTTAGGCTTTACCATATATTCTACATTATCATCGTTTTCTATTTTATGATAAGAAATATGTTTTGCAAGTTCAGCAACATTAGAATATTTATAAAAATCTTGTGTTCTTACAAATAAATCTTTAGCAAACAACCTAGAATTCATAGTAAGAATACTAAGAGAATCAGCATCTCCATCTGTAAAGAAATCATCAAAAATTCCTAAATTATCATTATTTAAAACATCTCTACAAACATTTAAAATATCATTTTCCAAATCATTTCTTGGTAAAACATTATGGTTATTTTTATTTATAGGCATAGGTAAAGCATTTTTATCAACTTTACCATTTGGAGTTAAAGGAAACTCATCCAATTTTACAATTGATGGAATCATATAAAAAGGTAATTTTTTACGTAATTTCTCATAAAGTTCATTAACATCAAAATTATTATCGTAGCTAGTAACATATGCAACCAAAATTTGATTTTTACTTAAATTTTCCTTTACCAAAACAAGAGCATCAGAAACATTTTTGTTAGACAAAATAACTTCTTCAATCTCTTCTAATTCAATTCTTAATCCATGTAATTTAACTTGTCCATCGTTTCTTCCGAGAAACACCAAATTACCATTACAATCCCATTTTGCAATATCACCAGTTTTATACATTTTGTAATTATAACCAAAAGGGTTATCTAAAAAGCTAGCTTTATTTAAATCAGGTTTATTCCAATATCCACTACAAACGCCAGGACCTGAAACATAAAGTTCACCTTTACAACCAATTGGTAATAATTCTCTTTTTTCATTCAAAACATATGCTTTACAGTTATTAATAGGTTTTCCAATTAAAATCTCATCATCATTAGAAGTTAATTCATAATAAGTTGAACAAACACTATTTTCTGTTGGGCCATATTCATTTATTAATCTAACATCAGGTAATTTCTCAAAATGCTCTTTAACTAGGGCAACTGGAAATTTTTCACCAGCTATAGTTATAATCTTTAAGCTAGATAAAAAGTCTAACTTTTCATGTAACAAAATTTTATACAAACTAGGAACAACCAAAAAGTGCGTTACACCATATCTTTTAATCTCTTCTGCTACAACATTTACATCCATTCTAGTAACAGATGGAATAACCAAAGTTGAACCAGAAATTAAAGTTGTAAAAATATCTTCAACAGAACTATCAAAAGAAAATGAAGGTATTTGTAAAACAACATAAGAAGAATCGAATTTATAAAAATTCTTTCTCCAAATTAAAGTATTTAAAATATTTTTATGCTTAATTTGAACACCTTTTGGGTTTCCAGTAGTACCAGAAGTATAAATCATATAAGCTAAATTCTCAGGAGTAGCAATGCTTTTATAATTACAAGTTAAAGTACTATCAAAATTCTCTAAAACAATTTTATTTGCAATATCATAAGAATCAGCATACTCCAAAGAAGTAACAACAGCAGCACATTTGCTATCATTCAAAATATAATTTATTCTATTTTTAGGATATTCGCCATCAATTGGTATATAACAATTTCCGCTCTTCATAATACCAAGTAATCCAGCAATCATCCAGGCAGACTTTTTGCATAAAATAGCAACACGACTATTTGAAATATTTTCATCAGTAAGTTTAGTTGCAATAAGGCTGGCCATATTATTAAGCTTTTGATAAGTAAACTCTTCATTATTATAAATTAATGCAATTTTTTCAGGATTACATTGTACGGCTTCCTCAAACAAATCAACCAAAGTTTTAGAAGAATCATATTCAAAGCTAGTATCATTAAAGTCATTCAAAAGCAAAGATTTTTCACTTTCTGGAATAAAATCAATATCAACAATTTTTTGATTAGGGTTCTCAATAATATTTAATAAAATACGTTTAATTCTTTCATGCATAAAATCAATTTCTTTAATAGAAAACAAATCAAGTAAATAATCATAAGAAATATGATAAGTGCCAGAATTGTCAATATCTGTAATGTTTATTACTAACTCATCTTGAATACAGCCAGGAAAAGTCCAATCAACATTGTAATCCAATGTATTCTTTAAATTAGAATTAGGTCGCATATTTTGGAAAGAATATACAACATTTCTGCTAGTTACAGAATTTGAGTTTTTTCTTAAATCATTTAATAAATCGACATATGGGTATTTAGAATTCTTAAAATATTTAATACTATCTAAAGCAACCTTTTGTAGATATTCCATTATTGTATAATTATTATCAATATTGTTTGGGATTGAAATCATGTTAATAAACATACCAATTGTATTTTTTTCTTTACCTATACGGTTTAAAATTGGTGTTTGAATTGAGAACTGGCCAGAAGTAGTTCTATATAAATAGATGTTAATAGCGGCCAAAAATAAAGCATAAGCAGAAATTCTATTTTGCTTACAAAAATCATTGATTAAATTAGTTTCTTCTAGAGATAAAATAAACTCAACGCGATTAGCATTGTTAGAAGTTGAAGGAGAAGTTTTAATGCTTATTGGATGAACATCTTTAAGTTCATTACACCAAAACTCCTTATTTTTTGCATAAGTATCAGAAGAAAGATATTTTTGTTCTCTATTTATAAAGTCAGTATATAAACCAGAAGTTTCGAAATCAACTTGATGGTTTTGTAATTTTTCATAATTTTTAATAATATTATCAAGAACTAGAGCAGAAGCCCAAGCATCAACAATAATATGATGAAACTTACCAAAAAAGGCAACTTTCTTATTAGGTAAAATGCAAATAACAAACTTGCATAAATCACCATTTAAAAGAGTGAAAAGCTCTTGTACAAATTCTGTTTGAAAAATCTTAAAATCATTCATTGTCTTTTGTGAAAAATCCTTAACAGTAATGTCAGAAGGAATAGAGTCGCTAAAAAATTGTTTTGGAACTCCGTTTTCTTCAAATATACGAGTTCTCAAAGCTTGGTTGTTTTTTATAGTTAAAAACATAGCTTCTTTTAAAGTCTCAACATCGATATCATTCTTAAAATAAATAGAGCCCATGATATTATTTGTAGAGTCATTTGAAAACTTTTCTGTCATATATATTGACATTTGTGGTTTTGTTAAATTATAAACATCCTTTTTCATATTATTCACCTTATACCTTGTATTATTAGTTCATTTTTCTGCATTATATAATTTATTTTTCTAAAAATCAACAATTTTTTCATGTAAGTTAGATTATATTTTACTAAGAAAATATAACATCACACAAATAGTTAGACAAGAAATTTGGGACAAACAGCTAAATGGAAAAAATATAAAATATTTAGACTAAAAAATAAAAAAGCGGCAAAAATAATAAAGAGGTGAAAAATTTGAAAAAAAGAAAGAAGATAATAGCAGTTTTTATAATAGCAATAATAGTATGGATATCAGGATTTTACTTATATACTACATATCAAAAAATAGAAATAACACCATCAAATTACGAAGCAAACAGAACACAATCCACAATTAACGTACAAAATGTGGAAAACGCACAAGAGAAAAGTCAAAAAGTTGCAGATATGTTAGAAGAAACAACCAAAAAAGTAGTTGGAATATCAAAATTAAAAAACACAGGAAATAGCATATTATCGCAAAGCACAGAAAAT
Organism: uncultured Clostridium sp.; assembly: GCA_900554565.1. Lineage (GTDB taxonomy): Bacteria > Bacillota > Clostridia > TANB77 > CAG-508 > CAG-269. The sequence goes on along the minus strand of USHX01000033.1, from coordinate 4,647 downwards.
GAATTAGGACTAGGAACAGGTTTTATAGTAACAGAAGATGGCTATATAGTAAGCAACAGTCATGTAACAGGCGAAAAATACAGCAAATGCTATATAACACTAGAAACAGGAGAAAACTATGAAGGAACAGTAATGTGGAGTGACAGCAATTTAGACCTGTCAATAACAAAAATAAATGTAAAAAATTTACCATATGTAACATTGGGAGATTCAAGCGAAATACGAGTAGGAGAAACAGTATATGCAATAGGGAATCCAATAGGATTTGAATTTAGAAGAACAGTAACATCAGGAATAATAAGTGCCAAAAACAGAACAATAAAAATAGAAGAAGAAAATAATAAATCATATATGACAGACTTAATCCAAACAGATGCAACAATAAATCCAGGCAATAGTGGAGGAACATTAATATATCCAAATGGAGAAGTAATAGGAATAAACACAGTAAAAATAACATCAGCAGAAGGCATAGGATTTGCAATACCAATTAACATCATAAAACCAATAATAGAAAGCTATAAAAATACAGGAAACTTTGAAGAAGCAACTCTGGGAATATATGCATATGACAAAGAAGTTGTGCCATACTTAGACACTACAATAAATAAAAATTTTAATAAAGGAATATATGTAGCGCAAATAACTCCAAATGGGCCGGCTGATGGAACAGAGCTAAAAGAAGCAGATATAATAACAAGTATAGATGGAGTAGAGCTAAATACCATGAATGATTTGCGAGAATATATATATCAAAAAAAGCCAAATGAAGAAGTAAAACTTACTGTAATTAGAGGAAAAGTAAACAAAGAAATAAAAATAACATTAGGTAAGAAATAAAATTATTAGTATTAAATATTAGAAAATGTTCATTAGGTTTAGATTAATTTTATAAAATTATTTTTGAAATCTGATTTCATATTTGAACAAGTAGGAGATGTATCTTTTACTTGTTTTTAATTTGAAAATATTTATAAAAATAGATAAATATGCTATAATAACAGTGCTAATAAAGGTTATAGAGATTATCAAAAAATAAAAGGAATGTAATATTATAAATAAAAGAGGGAACAACGATGAAATTTTTGAAAAATACAGTTTTTGTTACAGCACCATCAGATTCAATTCAAGACTATGGAGACAAGATAAGATTAGAAAATGCAATAAAGAATTTTAATAAAATGAAAATAACTGTTAAGTTAGGTCAAACGGTTACACTGATTAATCAATATACAGAGGAAGAATATAAATTAAAAGCAGATGAAATAGTTAATGCTTTATTAGATGACACAATTGATACTGTAATATCTGCAAATGGGGGAAAAACACAATTTGAATTAGTAAAATATATTGATTTTGAAAAACTAAAAAAACAAACTGAAGAAAAAAGAAAAATATTTCAAGGCTTTTCTGATAACTCTATTTTAACATTCCTTTTAGCAACAAAGTGTAATTGGAAAACATTTTATGCACCATGCTTTCCAACATTTGGATATACAAAATGGGATCAAACTATTAAAGATAATATTGAATTATTAAGAGGGAACATTATAGAGCAATATTCACAAAAACTTTTTGAAACAAAATCCTATAAGAAAATAGCTGGAAAAGAACTAGAGGGATATAATTTTGATACAGTATCAGAATTGAAAGAATTACATGGGTTGAAAGAATTCTCCGTAAATGGAACTTTGCTTGGAGGATGCTTAGATGTATTGAAAGAAATTCCGGGCTCAATTTATGATAACATGATTGAATATAATAAATTTAACAAAAATATTATTTGGTTTATTGAAAATTGTGCAATGAGGTTAGATGAATTAGAAGAAACTTTAGGAAAAATGGAAAAAAATCATTGGTTTGATAATGTTTGTTGCTTTATGATAGGAAGAGGTAAAATTACTTTAAATAAAGATTTTTTAGAATATCAAAATAAATTAATAATTAAAATGTTTGAAAAATATAGAGTACCAATTATAGTAAATTGCGATTTTGGACATGTAAGACCTTTTAATACCTTTATAACAGGTAGTAATGCAAAAATAGAATTTTTAAATAACAAATATATACTTAGTTATCAAAATATGGATTAATATTAATTTATATTTTCTTAAAATTTGCAAGTAAATGACAAATTAGTTTTGAATTTATGAAAGAAACAAAAAATAGTTAACTTGTAAAAATAGACAAAATATATTATAATAAAGGTGTTAGAGATTGATAATATGGGAATTTTTGATAAATTAAAAAAGCATAGAATATTTTAAAAAAACTTGCATAAAATAATTATATATTTTTAGCAAAAAAAATAGACTACTCATTTTTAAGTAGTCTATTACACTAAATGGTCGAGGTGACAGGGATCGAACCTGCGACCTCATGGTCCCAAACCACGCGCGCTACCAACTGCGCTACACCTCGAAATAAGTAAAATAACTAAACGCTTATATATAATAGCACAAAAAATAAACATTTGCAAGAAAAAAACGAAAAAAAATAAAAAAAGTACGTTAAAAAATTACTAACTAACCATAAAAGTAGTTAATAATTAATCAATAAGCTCAATATCAAACAAAAATATTAAAACAATAAAATAAGCAAAATAAAAGTACAATATACACTATTACAAAACAATGCATATTGTACTAACAAAAGCTATATTTTAACGGAAACCGCCGCCTCCGCCGCCACCACCGAAGGAGCCACCACCTCCTCCGCCAGATGAAAATCCTCCACCACCAGAAGAATATCCTTCAGCTCTAGATTTGGCAGATGAAGCATATGTCATACCATTATTAGCCCAAGTGTTAACAAAAGCAATATTATTATATGAATCAAAATCAGATTGCTCTATTATATCTGGGTACAAATCTTTAAAATCTTTGGCAACTTTATCAGCTATACCTATTAACTGTGCAAAAATTAAATAATTCTCAAAAAGATTAACCTCTATAGGATCTCTATTTTTAATAAGAGTATATTCTTTCAAATATTTCTTCAAACCAGCTAAATTCAAAGCTTCCTGTCTTAATTCAGGAGTAGATGTATATTTATGTTTAACAAAAAATTTCAATATAGTTTTTTCTTCATGTATAATTAGGTTTTCATTAACCAATTTATCTCTTTGTTCATTACGAATATCATCAAACCAATTAAAAACAGTTTTATAATGAAGTTCACACCAGTCCTTAAATTCATTATTTTCTAAAACACCATCTTTACTTGCAGAATAAAGAATATCAAAAATTTCTTTTTCTTTTTTTGACTCAAAATTTTGTAAAGAAGATGTATTAAAAATTATAGAAATATCATCTTTTTTGAAAACTTTTGAACTTTCTTTATGTTCTACTTTTACAACAGAATCTTTTATCCATTTTAAAATAATGGCCCCTAATAAATAAGAATCACGTTTTAAAATGTTATAATTATATCCAACATAGAAAGCTCTAAAAATATCATTGTTACAAGGGATATCTCTGAAATATTTAATCTCTTTTTTAGAAAACTTTGTATTTGAAGGCTTATGCAATACAGAAATATAGCCAATTCCTTGTCCATAAGTCACAATAACTGTAAGTATAATAATAGGCATGAGTAATACAATAGCAACAATAGTCTTAATGATGGTAATAAATGAAGTTCTGTTATTACTTTCATAATGTTCAGCACCATCTTCGGCCATTTCATAATAATAGTCAAAATCATGGTTTAATGAATTATTAGCATTAAAAGTACCTTTTGGAAATTGAACTAAAACAGTCATATATTCATCAGTACCTAAACCATTTTGTGGTTGCATTTCAATATATCCATCATAAACATAGGCAGTACCGCCATAATTCCCATAGCCCCAAACTGGAGTAGTATCAGGAAAAGCTTCATCAGCATGTATTTTTATATAAACATCACTAATATAATTTGAAAAATCATATGGAATTAATGTCCAATATATCATTTGTGAATCATTTAAATCAGCAACAAAATTCGTTATAGTATATTTAACAGTGTATAAATGTGAGCCGTAACTGCTAATACCCCAACATAGTTCAACACCATTAGAAACTTTATTTATTCCGCATTTTTGGGCTTTACTTTGAAGCGAACCAGAAGTTGACCAACTACTAAGAGTTTGGTAATCAACACCTGAATCAGAAACTGTTAAATTAGTTATTTTTGATTTACCTAAATTGTAGTAAGGGTGGTAAACTTCTGTGCCATTAGAAGCTTGACAATTCCAGACTTCTGTAACAGAGGCATCACCATCTTTATCAATATAAATATCCATCGAAATTTTTTCAATACTATTTGCCTGAACCGTTTTCGTAAACCCCAATATTATAAAGCAAAATGCAAATAGTAGAAATATTTTGCAAAATTTTTTCATAATCTAAAATCCCCCAATTATTTTTCTATTACTTTTCTATATTATTTCATAATTAGAATATTTATACAATATATTTCGAAAAATATCGTTTAAATAAGACAAAAAGAAAAAATTTTTTTGAAAAAATGTACAAATTGTAAAAAACATCTTGAAAAAATTTGAAAAAGTAATTATAATGTAGTGTATGCACCAGTAGCTTAGTTGGATAGAGTGTTCGGCTACGAACCGGAAGGTCGGGGGTTCGAATCCCTCCTGGTGCACCA
>USHX01000032.1 GCA_900554565.1 uncultured Clostridium sp. | reverse complement strand
GAAATTCAAAAAATAAATAATGGGGGTGAAGTTATTGGGTAAGATAAAAATATATGATATAGCAAAAAAGCTAAACTTAACCAGTAAAGAAGTACTAGACATAGCAAAAAAATTAAAAATAGAAGCTAAAAGTCACTTAAGTGGTGTAGATGAAGAAGAAGCTAAAAAAATCGAAAAAGAAATATCAAAAAAACAAGGAAAAGGAACGGCAAATAAAGAAAAGATGGAAGCAAAAAAAGGAACTAAAAAAGAAGAAAAAGCACCTGTTATAATAAGAAGAGAAGTTATAATATCTGAAGAAGAACCAGCAAAGAAAAAAGAAACAGCAAAAAAGGAAACAAGAAAAAATAATGTAGGTTTTGTAGAAAGAAGACAAAACAAAGATTATAATATTGTTTACAGAAACAAACCAAACAAACCAATGACAGTAAGCGAATTATTTGGGTTAAAGAAAGAAGAGCCTAAAAAGGAAGAGAAAAAAGAAGAACCAAAAGAAGTAAAACAAGAAAAGAAAGAAGAAGTAAAGGTAGAAACAAAAGTAGAAGTTGCTAAACCAGAAGCAAAAAAAGAAATTAATTCAGAACAACCAAAGGAACAAAAAATAATGACAAATAAACCAGAAATAAAACAAGAAAATAAAACAAATAGAGTAAACAATAATTATAACAACTATAATAATAGAAATAATAACTATAATAACAGAGATAATAGAGACAATAGAGACAATAACAGAAACAACAATTATAGAAATAATAGAAACACAGATAACAATAATAGACCAAACAATAGATTTGAAAATAATCGTAATGGTGGAAGATTTGGTAATAGAAACGGAAACAACAATGAAAGATATAACAACAGAAACAATAATTATCAAGGCGGAAGAAGACCACTAGACGAAAAAGGAATCGAAAAAAATATTAAAAATATAATGGCTGTTGAAACTGTTGAAAAAGAAAATGTTAGAGAATATAACCGTGACCGTGGAATAGACAAACAAAAAAATAATAACAAATTTGATGAAAACAGAAATAAAAAATCAAAATCAAGAAGAAATAACAATACAAATGATTTTGATGAAGGAAAATTAAAAAGCTTAAAACAAACAAATAGATTATCAAATATGTTTGAAGAACAAGATGGTGGAATGTTAGATTATTATGATTTAACAACAGAACGTGGAAGACGTGGAAAGAAGAGAAAAACTCAAAATCAAGAACCACGAAACAAACAAAAAATATTCAAACTAACAGAAATTGAAATACCAGAAAACATAACAGTAAAAGACTTAGCTGCTGAAATGAAAAAGACAACAGCAGAAGTTATCAAAAAATTACTTGGATATGGAATAATGACAACAATAAATCAAGATATAGACTTCGATACAGCATATTTAATAGCACAAGAATTTGGAATTACTGCAAAGAAAAAAGAAACAGTAACAGAAGAAGATATATTATTTGATGATTCTGAAGATAGAGAAGAAGATTTACAACCAAGACCACCAGTAATAGTAGTTATGGGACACGTAGACCATGGAAAAACATCATTACTAGATGCTGTTAGAAAAACAAATGTAATTGAAGGAGAAGCAGGTGGAATAACACAAGCAATAGGTGCGTATAAAGTAAAAGTAAATGGAAGAGAAATAACATTCTTAGACACACCTGGACACGAAGCATTCACAGCTATGAGAGCAAGAGGTGCACAAATTACAGATATAGCAATATTAGTAGTTGCAGCAAATGATGGAGTAAAACCACAAACAATAGAAGCTATTAACCATGCAAAATCAGCAGGAATACCAATAATAGTAGCAATAAACAAAATAGATTTACCAGATGCTAATATAGAAAAAGTAAAACAAGAATTAATGACATATGAACTAGTTCCAGAAGAATGGGGTGGAGACACAATATATGTGCCAATATCAGCTAAAAAAGGTGAAAATATAGATCAATTACTAGAAATGGTATTATTAGAAGCAGATGTACTAGAATTAAAAGCAAATCCAAACAAACAAGCAAAAGGAGCTGTAATAGAAGCAAGACTAGACAAAACAAAAGGAGCAATAGCAACAATGCTTGTACAAAGAGGTTCACTAGATGTTGGTGATACAATAGTAGTAGGCTCATCAATAGGTAGAATAAGAGCAATGAAAGATGACAAAGGTAAAAAAGTAAAATCAGCAGGACCATCAACACCAGTAGAAATAATGGGATTAACAGATGTACCACAAGCTGGAGACACATTCTATGAAGTTAAAAACGAAAAAATGGCAAAACACTTAATAGAAAAGAGAAAACGTCAAGAAAGAGAAAAAGCAATAAATAACAGCACAAAAATAACTTTAGATAACCTATTTAGTCAAATGGAACAAGGAAACTTAAAAGTATTAAACTTAATAGTAAAAGCAGATGTACAAGGATCTGTAGAAGCTGTTAAACAAGCATTAGAAAAACTAGAAAACGAAGAAGTAAGAGTAAAAGTAATTCATGCTGCAGCAGGAGCAGTAAATCAATCAGATGTAACACTAGCAAAAGTATCAAATGCAATAATAATAGCATTTAATGTAAGACCAGACAGTGTTGCAAAAGAAATGGCTAAAAAAGATGAAGTTGAAATAAAACAATATTCAATAATCTACCAAGCAATAGAAGATGTAGAAGCAGCAATGAAAGGTATGTTAGAACCAAAATACGAAGAAAAAGTAATTGGTGATGTTGAAGTAAGACAAACATTTAGAATTTCAAATGTTGGAACAATTGCTGGTGCATATGTATTATCTGGAAAAGTTGAAAGAAATGCAGGAGTAAGAGTAATTCGTGACAATGTTGTAATACATGATGGACATTTAGCAACATTGAAGAGATTTAAAGATGATGTAAAAGAAGTAGGAAAAGGATTTGAATGTGGAATTCAAATAGAAAACTACAATGACATAAAAGAAGGAGACAGAATAGAAGTATACGTAATGGAAGAAATTAAAAGATAGGAGAAAAAGCTATGCCAGAAAATCAAAATAGACTAGGTCGTATTGATGAACAATACAGAAAAGTATTAAGTCAAATCATAAGCTATGAACTAAAAAATCCAAATGCAACAGGAATGATTAGTGTAACAAAAGTAAAAGTAACAAATGACTTAAAATATGCAAAAGCATATGTAAGTATTTTAAACTCAAAAAATATAAAAGATACACTAGCAGCTCTAAAAAAATCATCTGGATATATAAGAAGCGAATTAGCCAAAAGAGTAAATTTGCGTAACACACCAGAAATAATATTTGAATTAGATGATTCTTTAGAATATGGTGCAAGAATAGATAGCATATTAAAAGAAATTATGCCTAAAAAAGAAGGAGAATAATGCAAATGACCTTAGATGAAATCTTAGAAGAAATAAAGTTAGCAGAAACAATAGTAATATTAACACATGAATCACCAGATGGAGATGCTGTTGGAAGCAGCTTGGGAGTTAAATTAATGCTAGAAAAATTAGGAAAAAAAGCAGATGTAATAATTCCAGAATATTCTAGATTATTTAACTTCCTACCTGAAGTTGAAACAATAAAAAAAGAATCAGAAATAAAAAATTATGATTTAGCAATATCATTAGACTGTGCAGACTTAAAAAGATTAGCCAAAAAAGAATATTTCGAATCAGCTAAAAAGACAATAGTAATAGACCACCACGGAAGTAACAACATGTATGGAGATTTGAACTATGTAAATCCAGTGTCTCCAGCATGTTGCGAAATCCTTGCTGGGATATGTGAATATTTTGAAATGGACATTACAAAACAAATAGGAACATGCTTAATGACAGGAATAATAACAGATACAGGTGGTTTCAGACATGAAGGAGTTAACCCAGAAACATTTGAATTTGCAGCAGAGTTAATAAGAAAAGGAGTAAACATCCCAGACATATATAAAAGAACATTAAGAACAAAAACAAAAGCAAACTTTTTACTAACTCAAAAAATAATGGATAGACTAGAAATACTAGAAGATGGAAAAGTAACATTTACATATATAACAAGCGAAGACGAAAAAGAAGTAAATGCAGAGCCAGGAGACCATGAAGGACTAGTAGAAATAGGAAGAGACATAGAAGGAGTAGAAGTTTCAATATTTATAAGACAAAGAGAAAATGAAGATGCATATAAAATTTCTTTACGTTCAGGAGACAGTGTAAATGTATCTGATGTGTGCCTAATGTTTGGCGGTGGTGGACACCCAAGAGCAGCAGGAGCATTAATACAAGGAAATGTAGAAGAAGTAAAAGAAAAAATCTTAAAAGAAGTAAGAAAAGCATTGAAAGCAAAGAAAAAATAAAACAAAAATGGAGAAACAAATGGATGGAATAATCATAATAAACAAACACAAAGGTTGTACATCACATGATATTGTATATAAAGTAAAAAAAATAGTGAATTCAAAGGTTCGGGCATACAGGAACCTTAGACCCAATGGCAACAGGAGTGTTGCCATTATTAATAGGTAAAGGAACAAGCTGTTCAAAATATTTAATAAACCATGATAAAATCTACAAAGTAACACTTAAACTAGGTGAAAAGCGTGATACAGCAGATAGCGAAGGAAATGTAATGGAAACTCAAGAAGTATTACCAGAAGCATTAGAAAAAGAAAATATTCAACAAGTATTTAAAAACTTTGTAGGAAAACAAGAACAAATTCCGCCTATGTATTCAGCAATAAAAGTAAACGGAAAAAAACTATATGAATATGCTAGAAAAGGTCAAAAGATAGAACTACAACCAAGAAAAATAGAAATTTATTTCATGAACTTGATAGAAATAAATCAAGAAGAAAAAGAAATAAAATTTGAAATAGGGTGCTCAAAAGGAACCTATATAAGAAGTGTATGTGAAGATGTAGCTAAAAAACTAGGCACAGTTCGGATTTATGAAAGAACTACAAAGAACAAAAGTTGGAGAATTTAAAATAGAAGATTCAATAACATTGAAGCAAATTCAAGAAACCCCTAATATTATACAAGAAAAAATAATATCTGTAGAAAAAATATTTGAAAAATTACCTAATATAGAACTTGAAAACTCAAAAATAAAGCATTTTTTAAATGGAGTTAAAATTACAAATAAAAATGCAGACGGAGTGTACAGAATATACAATAATGGAAAATTTATAGGGACAGGAATAATTAAAGAAAATCTCTTAAAAAGAGATATAATATTATAGTAATAAAAAGAAAATCACTTTAATATACTTAAAACAAAAGAGTATAAGGAGTGATTTTTTTGTATTGTATCCAAGAAACTGACAAGCCTAAAAAAATACGTAAAATATTTAACATTGTAGAACTAGAACAAAATAGGGTCATATTACCAATAACGAAAAGTGAAATAGAAAATGGTAAATTATCACAAAAAAAGGCACAAATATTAGCTAAAAATATAGTAAACAAACTAAAAAACGCAATAGGAAATAATGTGATTTTAAGTAAAGAAATAAAAAAACAGAAAAATTTGGTAAATTATTTATATAGTCAAAATATGAATATAATAGATGGAAAATGGCTTTTTGGAATATTATCAGATGAAGCTATTACATATGTTGTAAATAAGAAAAAAATGAAAAAAGAAAAACTAAATGTTTCAATATTAGTAAATGATGTGGAAGATTATGTATTGGAAAATATCAAATTAATAGTTAGAAAATACAAAAGAGTAAATATTGTAACAAATCATTTGGAAAAATTTAAAAAGATAGAAAAAGAAATTTTGGAAAAAGATGGAATAATGGTAACAGTGACCAATAATAAAAAGAAAAGCTTGGTAAAGTCAAATGTGATTTTGAATTATGATTTTCCTACAGAGTTAATTAATAAATATAAAATATGTGATGAGGCTATTGTTATAAATGTGAAACAGAATGTTTCTATAAATTCGAAAAGGTTTAATCGGTATAAATGTGAATGATTATGAGATTGATTTTGCTAATGATGATTTGTGGTTTGGAGATATGGATTTTTATAAAAAGAGTGATGTTTATGAGGCACAGTTGTATAAAAAACAGCCTTTTGAGTATATAAACAAGAAAATAAAAAAGGATAGAGTGGAGATTGTTAAATTATTTGGCAACAACAATGAACTATAAATATAAAATTTTTCATGCACATTTGCAATCAAATTAGAATTTTATATTTATAGTTTGTATTTCTAACATAGCAAAATAACATATATTATTCAATGTATATATATAAATTTTTTTAGGGGAAAAGCTTTATTTTTTTATAAAAATATAATATAATGTAGATGTCTTTGATAAAAAGGCAAGGAGGTAAAAAAATGCCAAGTAATAATGGAAGAAACAGAAATAATAATGATAGAACAAAACCACACAAAGTACAAAACGGAACAAAAAAACAAGTAAATAAAAAAAGAGCCAATCAAACTCAACAAACAAGAAGACCACAAGCTAAAAAAGCAACAAATAAAAGAAAAGGAAAAAACAAAAAAGACCACACAAAATTAAAAATGGCACTAAAAATAATGTTAGTAATGTTCTTGTTATTATGTGTAATAGGAGCAGGAGTAGTTGCTGGAATGTTTTTTGGACTATTTGGAGATGATTTTGAAATAACAAAAGAAGAGCTAAAAATAGGAGTTTCAAATTCAGTTGTAGTAGATGCAAATGGAGCAGTTATAGCTAATTTAAGTGGTGATGAAAAAAGAAAAACAATAACTCTTGCAGACATGTCGTCATATTTACCAAAAGCATATGTAGCAATTGAAGATGAAAGATTTTATAAACATCATGGAGTAGATTTCAAAAGAACAGCAGGAGCTATAGTAAACAAATTATTTGGAAGTGGCTCATATGGTGGAAGTACAATAACACAACAATTAGTTAAAAATATAACTAAAGATGATGAAGCAAGTGGAATAGCTGGAATCATGAGAAAAGTTAAAGAATGGGCAAAAGCATATCAAGTAGAAAGAATGATATCTAAAGACCAAATTCTAGAATTATACTTAAATATTTTATATATAGGTGGAGAAGGAAACCTACACGGAGTAGAATTAGGTGCAGAATATTACTTTAATAAAAGCGCTAAAGACTTGAGCCTAGCAGAATGTGCATTTTTAGCAGGAATAAACACATCACCAACATATTACAACCCATATAAATTATCATCAGATAATGATACAGAAGAAAAAAGAGATGAAAGAATAAAATTAAAAATACTAACAGTTTTAGGTAAAATGAAAGACCTAAATTACATAAATGAAGAAGAATATAATTCAGCTGTTGAAGAAGCAAAAGCAGGGCTAAAATTTGAAAAGGCAGATAATACAACAACAGGAACAACATATTCATACCATACAGATGCAGTAATTGACCAAGTAATAACACAAGTTATGGATGAAAAAGACATCTCAAGACAATTAGCAGAAAACTATGTATATAGTAGTGGATTAACAATTTACTCAACAGTAGATGCAACAATTCAAGCAAGACTTGAAGAAGAATATCAAAAAGCAAAATACATAAAAAAAGGTATAGATAAAAAAGACGGAAAACCAATAAATGAACATACACAATCAGGAATGGCAATAATAGACTACAAAACAGGTAATGTTGTTGCAGTAGCTGGAGGATTGGGAGAAAAGAGCGGATCTGGCTGGAACAGAGCAACTCAAATGAAAAAACAAACAGGTTCATCTATAAAACCAATAGCAGATGTAGCACCAGCATTAGAAGAAAAAGTAATAACACCAGCAACATTGTATTTAGATACAAAAACAAACTTTGGTGGAGACTATACACCAAAAAATGATGGTGATAAATACAAAAATGGTGCAATGAATATAAGAGAATTTATAGCGTTATCAAGAAATATACCAGCATTAAAGATAATGAAAGAATTAACACCAGCAAAATCATTATCATATCTTGAAAAAATGGGATTATCTTCATTAGATAAACAAGATGAAGTACTTTCATTGGCAATAGGAGGAATGACACATGGTGCAAGTCCATTAGAAATGGCAGCAGCATATGGAACAATAGCAAATGATGGTGTATATATAACACCAACATTCTACACAAAAGTTGTTGATACAAGTGGAAATACAGTGTTAACACCAAATCAAGAACAAACAAGAGTATTTTCAGAACAAACAGCATATTTAACAAAATCAATAACACAAGAACCAGTAAAAGCTGGTGGAACAGCAACATATTGTGCAATATCTGGAATGGACGTTGCAGCAAAAACAGGAACAACAGATAACAGCTATGATAGATGGTTATGTGGATTCACACCATATTATGCAGCAGCAACATGGTTTGGATTTGACCAAAACGAAGAAGTTCGTGGATTTGGTCAAAACCCAGCAGGGCAAATATGGGATGCAGTAATGACAGATATCCATAAAACATTAGAAAAAGCAACATTCCAAAAACCAAGTGGAATAGTAGAACAAACAGTATGTAGAACAACAGGCTGTCTAGCAACAACAGGTTGTACAGACACATATAAAGAAATATTTGCATCAAATAACTTACCAGAAAAATGTCCAGGACATGGAAGTCAAAAAATATGTACAGTATCTGGAAAAGTTGCAAATGAATATTGCCCATCAACAAAAGTAAATTACTTTGGAGCAGTATTACCAAAAGAACAACTAAATTTATGGAAAGCAGTAAATGGAAAAAACGTAACATCTGGAACAAGAATAGAAGAAGTTTGTGATATACACAAAAAGACAGAAGAAACGCCAAAAGAAGAAGAAAAACCAAAAAATAATACTAATACAAATTCTGGAAAAACAAATACAGAAAATAAAACAAATACTAATACAAACACAAATCCAACAAAACCAGACACAAATACAGGAGGAGACAAACCAGAAGAAAAACCAGATGCAGGAGATACTGAATAGATAAAAGGGATGAGCCAAACTAAAGGCCGTCCCTTATCTAAAAATATAGCCTAGGTTAGGAACACATATTGCATTTCATTAATAGAAAGGAACGTGAAAATGGATTTATATTTTTACAATACATTAACAAAACAAAAAGAAAAATTTGAGCCATTAGACTCAAAAGAAGTTAGAATATATTCATGTGGCCCAACAGTATACAAAGATGCAACAATTGGAAATATGAGAACAAACATATTTCAAGATGTATTAAGAAGAGTGCTTCGTTACAATGGATATAAAATAAAACATGTAATGAACATAACAGATGTTGGACATCTAGTTTCAGATGGTGATGAAGGTGAAGACAAAATGCTAAAATCAGCAAGAGAAGAACACAAAACACCATTAGAAATAGCAGAACATTATACTAAATTATTTTTTGATGATTTAAAAGCACTAAATGTAGAAACACCAGAAGTAGTATGTAAAGCAACAGACCACATAAATGAGATGCTAGAATATGTAAGAGAACTTATAAAAAATGGATATGCATATGAAACATCAACAGCAGTATATTTTGATATATCAAAATTAGATAAATATCCAGTATTATCAAATTTGAATCTAGAAGAACAAAAAGCTGGAGCAAGAGTAGAAGTAGACAAAGAAAAGAAAAATCCATATGATTTTGCATTATGGATAAAAGCGCCAGAAAATCATTTGATGAAATGGGATAGTGAATTTGGACCAAGTTATCCAGGCTGGCATATTGAATGTTCAGCTATGGGAAGAAAATATTTAGGTGAACAATTTGATATACACACAGGTGGAATAGACCTAATACCAACACATCACGAAAATGAAATAGCACAAAGCAAAGGTGCAACAGGAAAAATTCCAGCAAGATATTGGATGCACGGAGAATACCTACTAATAAATGGTGGAAAAATGTCAAAAAGCTTAGGAAATGTATATCTAGTAAAAGACATAAAAGAAAAAGGTTATGAACCATTAGCATATAGACTATTTAGTTACTCATGTAATTATAGAAACAAACTAAACTTTACATGGGAAGGAATCGAATCAGCACAAAAATCACTAGAAAGATTACGTGGAAGCTATAGAGCACATTTAAATGGAACAGATAATTTAGATGAAAAAGATAGAGAAAAATTAGCAAATATAGAAGAAAATTTCCACAAAGCAATAAATGATGATTTAAACATGCCACTTGCAATGAGTTATGTTTGGGAAGCTGCAAGATTTGAAAAGAAATCTCCAGAAGTTGCAAAAATGTTAGCAAAATTTGATACAATCTTAGGACTAGACATAGATAAACAAGAAGAACAAAAAGAAATACCACAAGAAATATCAGAATTATTAGAACAAAGAAAAAAAGCAAGAGAAAACAAAGACTGGGCAAAATCAGATGAAATAAGAGACTTAATAAGTGAAAAAGGATATATAGTAAAAGACACAAAAAATGGTCAAGAAATAAGCAAAAAATAAATCACAATAAGAAAAATATTATTTTGAAGGGAAAGTGAATTAATATGAAAATTTTATTACCAGGTGGAGCAGGTTACATAGGAAGTCATACAGCAGTAGAATTATTAAATGCAGGAAAAGAAATAGTTATAATAGACAATTTCTCAAATAGCAAAAAAGAAGTATTAGACAAGATAAGAAAAATAACAGGAAAAGACTTTAAATTCTATGAGATGGATTATCTAGACAAAGAAAAATTAGATAAAGTATTTGAAGAAAATGAAATAGATGCAGTTTTAAACTTTGCTGGATATAAAGCTGTAGGAGAATCAATACAAGAACCAATAGAATATTACAAAAACAATATATCAGGTTGCTTAGAATTGTTAGAAACAATGAAAAAACATGGCGTAAAAAAATTCATATTTAGTTCATCTGCAACAGTGTATGGAGACCCAGAAACAATACCAATTACAGAAGAATGTAAAACAGGTGGAACAACAAATCCATATGGCACATCAAAACTATTTATAGAACAAATACTTAAAGATACATATAAATCAGATAACACATGGGATATATGCATATTAAGATATTTCAATCCAGTAGGGGCACATGAAAGTGGATTAATTGGAGAAGAACCACAAGGAATACCAAACAATCTAATGCCATATGTTGCAAGAGTTGCAGCAGGTAAGCTAAAAGAATTATCAGTATTTGGAAATGACTATGACACAAAAGATGGAACAGGAGTAAGAGACTATATTCATGTTGTAGACTTAGCAAAAGGACATGTAGCAGCACTAGAAAAATTAGACAAAGAAAAGAAAGGTCTATTTATATACAACTTAGGAACTGGAAATGGATATAGTGTGCTAGATATGGTAAAAGGATTTGAAAAAGCAACAGGCAAAAAAGTGCCATATAAAATAGCACCAAGAAGACCAGGAGATATAGCAACATGCTATGCAGATCCTAAAAAAGCAAAAGAAGAATTAGGCTGGGAAGCAAAAAAAGATATAAACGACATGTGCAAAGACTCATGGGAATATATACAAAAAAATAGCTAATAGTAATTAAAAATATAGGTAAAAACAAAACATGAAAGGAAAATAAAATGGCAGACTTTAAACAAATAATAGGACAAGCAATAGCAAAAGTAACAAACTTAAATGAAGAAGAATTAGAAAGTTACATAGAAAAACCAAAAGACCAAAAAAATGGAGACTATGCATTTCCATGTTTTAAACTAGCTAAAGAACTAAGAAAAGCACCTGCAATAATTGCAAATGACATACAAGAAAAAATAGAAATAGACAAAGAAAAAATAGAAAAAATAGAAGTAGTAGGTGGATACTTAAACTTTTATATAAACAAAAATGCTATAACAAAAGAAGTACTTGAAAAAGTAGAATTAGATGAAGAATATGGAAAATCAAAAATAGGAGAAGGAAAAAATATTGTAATAGATTATTCTTCTCCAAATATTGCAAAGCCATTTCATATAGGTCATTTACGTTCAACAGTAATAGGTGGAGCACTATATAAAATATACAAACATTTGGGATATAATGTAACAGGGATAAATCACTTAGGAGACTATGGAACACAATTTGGTAAACTAATAGAAGGATATAAACTATGGGGTGAAGAATATAATATCGAAGAAAATCCAATAGATGAATTAACAAAAATCTATATAAGAATAAATCTACTATGCAAAGAAGATAAAAGTGTATTAGAAGCATGTAGAAACAACTTTAAAAAACTAGAAGATGGAGATAAATATTGTACCAAATTGTGGGAAAGATTTAGAAGCTTAAGCTTAAAAGAATTCCAAAAAGTATATGACCTACTAGGAAGCAAATTTGATTCATGGAATGGAGAAGCATTCTATTCAGACAAAATGCCAGAAGTAATAGACATACTAGAAAAAACAGGAAAACTAGTAGAATCTCAAGGTGCAAGAATAATAGACCTAGAAGACAAAGGAATAAACACACCATGTATAATAGAAAAATCAAATGGTTCAACAACATATGCAACAAGAGACTTAGCAGCGATTTTATACAGAGCAAGAACATATGACTTTGACAAAGCATTATATTTAACATCATATGAACAAGCACTACACTTTAAACAAGTATTTGAAGTAGCAAAACTACTAGGCATAGATGAAAAATACACAAATGGACTAGTACATGTGCCATTTGGAATGGTTTTATTACCAACAGGAAAAATGTCAACAAGAGAAGGAAAAATAATAAAACTAGAAGAACTACTAGAAGAAGCAATTCAAAGAGCTAAAAAAGTAATAGAAGAAAAAAATCCAGGACTAGAAAATAAAGATGAAATAGCTAAAAAAGTTGGGATTGGTGCAGTAATATTTAACGACTTAGCAAATAATAGAGTAAAAGATGAAATATTTGAATGGGACCAAATATTAAACTTCCAAGGAGAAACAGGACCATATAT
>USHX01000031.1 GCA_900554565.1 uncultured Clostridium sp. | reverse complement strand
GGATATAGAACAGAATTCTTAACAGACACAAAAGGTGAAGGAACAATGAACCATATATTTGATTCATATGAACCATTCAAAGGAGAAATCCAAGCCAGAGTAAGAGGAACAATAGTAGCATTTGAAAACGGAAAATCTGTAACATATGGATTATACAATGCACAAGACAAGGGAGAATTATTTATAGGACCTGGTGTAGATGTATATGAAGGAATGATAGTAGGACTAAACTCAAGAGGAGAAGACCTAAGCATAAATGTATGTAAAGAAAAACACTTAACAAACACTAGAGCTTCAGGTTCAGATGATGCATTAAGACTAGTTCCACCAGTTCAAATGTCACTAGAAAAAGCAATTGAATTTATTCAAGATGATGAATTAGTTGAAATAACACCAAAATCAATCCGTTTAAGAAAGAAAATCTTAGACTCAAAAGAAAGAGAAAGAGCAGCAAGAAATAGCAATAAATAGAAATTAAAAAACCCAAAATATTAGACAAAAGTTTAATGTTTTGGGTTCATTTTATATAATGCAAAATATCTAAAATAAATTGACATAAACCATATAATGAATTATAATAATAAAGTCATGAAAGGAGAGTAAAATGAATAAAAAAGAACTTGAAAAAATAAAACAAAAAGCATTAGAAGACCATATACCAATAATTATGGATAACACATTAGAAGTAATAGAAGAAAATTTGAAACAAGAAAAACCAAAAAAAATATTAGAAATAGGAACAGCAGTTGGATATTCTGCAATATGTTTTACAGAATTTTTAGCTGAAAATGGAAAAATAGACACAATAGAAAGAGATGAACAACGAATAGCTGAAGCAAAAGAAAACATAAAAAAAGCTGAAGTAGAAGAAAAAATAAACATATACGAAGGAGATGCAGTAGAGATACTACCAACACTAAATGAAAAATATGATGTAGTATTTATAGATGCAGCAAAAGGAAAATATCCATTTTTCTTAAAAGAATCACTAAGAATGATAAAACCAAATGGAATAATATTTGCAGATAATATATTATATAAAGGATATGTAATGAGTGATTACAATAAACATAAACAACGTACAGCTGTAAGAAACTTAAGAGAATACATAAAAGAAGTTAGTGAAAATCCAAACTTAGAAACTGAAATTTTAGAAGTTGGAGATGGACTAGCAATAAGTAAAATAAAAGAAAAGGTGGAAATATAAATGAAACAAGAAAAAGAAATAGAATTATTAGCACCAGCAGGGTCATTTGAAAAGGCAAAAATAGCATTTTTATATGGTGCAGATGCGGTATATGCTGGAACATCATCTTTATCATTAAGAACAAGAGCAGACATGCAAGATAATGATTTGGAAGAAACAATAAAATATGCACACACTATAGGAAAAAAAGTGTATGTAACATTAAACATATTTGCTTGGGATGAAAAATATGATGAAATAATAGAAATGGCTAAAAAGTTAGAAGAACTAAAGCCAGATGGAATAATAGCAGCAGATGGTGGAGTTATGGAAATACTAAAAAAATATGCTCCAAGTGTAAAAATAAATGTAAGTACACAAGCCAATATTGTAAGTATGCATGCTGCAAACTTCTGGTATAAAAATGGAGCTAAAAGAATGATAATGGCTAGAGAAATGAACAAAGAGCAATTAAAATACATAATGGAAAATAAGCCAGAAGATATGGAAATAGAAATATTTGTACATGGTGCAATATGTTTTGCATATTCAGGAAGATGCTTCTTAAGTGACTTTTTAGCATGTAGAAGTGCTAATTTAGGAGATTG
Source organism: uncultured Clostridium sp. (assembly GCA_900554565.1). Lineage (GTDB taxonomy): Bacteria > Bacillota > Clostridia > TANB77 > CAG-508 > CAG-269. The sequence continues at coordinate 12,006 of USHX01000031.1, read as the reverse complement.
TGCACAAAGTTGTAGATGGTCATATAATTTATATGCAGAAGAAAAAAATAATCCAGGTGAACTAATGCAAATAGAAACAAATGAATATGGAACAAGTATATTTTCATCAAAAGATTTATGTTTAATAAAAGAAATCCCTGAAATAATAGATATGGGAGTAGATAGCCTAAAAATAGAAGGAAGACTAAAAACAGAATATTATTTAGCTAGTGTAATAAATGCATATAGAAATGCAATTGATGACTATAAAAAAGAGCCAGAAAATTATGATTACACTAAATATTTAAAAGAATTAGAAAAAGTAAAAACAAGAGGATTAACAACATTTTACTTTAATGACAGAAAAAATAAAGATATTCAAGAATATGGCGGAAGACAATATAATGAAAATTATGAATTTGGTGGCAAAGTAATTGAAACTCAAAATGACATTGCAATAATAGAAATAAAAAATAAATTGTCTGTTGGAGATACAATGGAAATTATTGTTCCAAATAAAATAGAACCAATTGAGTTTAAGATAGAAAATCTTTATGATATTGAAACAAATGAAGCTATAAATTCAATAAGCCCAGGAGTAAAAGGCCAAAAAGTAAAAATGAAATTACCAATTAAATGTGAAAATAATTGGATATTAAGAAGAAAAAAATAAAAAAGTTCCCTATATCTAATGTGATATAGGGAGGCTCGACTCATTAACAGGAGTGCAGACAACTGCATAGTAACATGACTTGACTTATTGACTTATTTAATATTTAAAATCTTTTTTTATAATGAGTCTTTTGATACGTGTTACAGCATTGCTGTAACACATTTAGTATACCACATAAACAAAATTATGTCAAGCAAAATTCTAAAATATGGAAAATAAAAAAAGCCCTATATCAAAAAAGATATAGGGTTTTGCTATTTGCTTGATTTATTCAATTTTTTGTCATATGCAATGTTGTTAATTAATTAGGATTTTAAAAATTGAATTATTGATTGTGAGTGAAATCAAGCGATGGTAATAGCAAATGTTAATAGCACATTGGCTAGTAACAAGTTTATTATAACAGATTTACTGTGTTATGTCAAGCAAAACTTGCTAAAAAGCCTAAAATACAGCAAAAAGATGCAATAAAAAACGAAAATACAGAATCTATTTCAGGAAGAATAACAACAATAGATCCAATTGTAAAACCAATAATACTAAAAAAAGTTTGGCAATAAAAATGTTTTAATAAAAATTTAGTTACAAACATAAAAAATATACTACCAAAAAAAAGGCCAATTCCAATAGGAAATAAAATAGTAAAATTCAATGATGCCACAGAACTAAGATAAATGGAATACACACCCATAAGCATCAAAATAATTGTGCTGCTAACACCTGGAACAACAACTCCAACAGACATAGCAAAACCTGCTAATATAAGATAATAAAAATCATAACTAGTATTTGTGAAATCCATTGTAAAATAATTTTCTAGATAAACCATAAAAACTCCAATAAAAAAAGTAACAAAAGAAAAAATAAAATAAGAAGGTCTAGTATTGCATTTGGAATTTATAGTTTTTAGTAAAGAAGGAATAGTACCTAAAATAAGTCCAATAAATATTGATTTTGTTTGAACTGGAAAGGCAACAAGCAAATAGTTTAATAAATTACTAAATATTAGAATCCCGATTATAGCCCCAAGAATTATAGGAAATAAAAACTTAAAATTATTTTTAATATCTTTGAAAAAATATAAAATACTATCTAGTAATTTTTCATAAATGCCAAAAACAACGCAAAGAACACCACTGCTAATGCCAGGTAAAATAGCCCCACTACCAATTGCTATACCTTTTAAACAATTAAAAACAAAATTCATAAATACCTCCTAAATAAATTTATGAAATAAAAAATAAAGTCATGCACTTTTACTTTAGAAAAACATATAATTAATGTATAGAAAAAGATGGGGGTGCAATTATGATAACAGCACTTTGTGTAACAGGAATATTTAGCGGATTTTTAAGTTTTTTAAAAACAGCAGTATTTGTTGTACGGATATATTCAAGGTGGAAATTTGTTTCCAGAACCTTTAACACAAGAAGAAGAAAGAAAATGCTTAATACAAATGTCAAAAGGAGATGAAGAAGCAAGAAATATCCTAATAGAAAGGAACTTAAGATTGGTAGCACATGTGGCGAAAAAATATAGTACTTCAAAAGTAGAACAAGATGATTTAATCTCAATAGGTACAATAGGATTGATAAAAGGAATAAATAGCTTTAATGTAGAAAAAGGTGCTAGGCTTTCTACATATGTTTCACGATGTATAGATAATGAAATTCTAATGCACTTAAGAGCAACAAAAAAACTGGGAGCAGAAGTATATTTAAATGAACCAATAGGGAAAGACAAAGATGACAATGTTGTTACATTACAAGAAGTGCTTGAAAATAACGAAAGAAATATTGAAGATGAAGTTGATATAAAAATGAAAGTAAAATTATTATATGAAAAAATGAAGAGTTTATTAAAGGATAGAGAAAAAGCAATATTAGAATTACATTTTGGTTTAGATGGTAGCAAACCTAAAACACAAAACGAAATAGCTAGAACAATGGGGATTTCACGTTCATATGTATCTAGAATAGAAACAAAGGCACTTGAAAAACTAGCTAAAGAAATAAAAGAATAGCAGTTTGGAAACATTTGGAAGAAATTGACAGATGACATAAAATGTTATATAATATATATTGTAGCGCACATGCGTTATTGCAGTAAAAGGAGATACTGCACTATTGAAAAGGAGTGAGAAATAGTTTTGAAATTTCAAAATCGGAAAACAATAATGGGTGCGATGGCAGGTATTGCTTTAGTTGCAAGCTGCCAAGGAAATCCAAATGTGAAAGCACTTATGCCAAGTGATTTAATGGCACCAAAACAACGTTATACAGTATTGCAAGCAGCGACAAAATTGCAAACTGAATTTTCAGCCCAAATGACAGAAAGAGTTGAAAAAGTAGCTAGTGAACAAGCTGAAAATCTTGAACAAGGATTGATTGATATACATGGGTATACATATCAACTAAGTGAAACAGAGTTTAACCTATTAAAAATGGTAACGTATGCTGAATCGGGAGGGTCATCTGCTGAAGAACAGATGGCAACTGCTGAAACAATTCTTAACAGGGTAGCTGCTAAAGGAATTTCATTAACACAAGTTGTTTTTGAAAGAGGACAATTTGCTTGTGCAAGAAATGGTGAAATTTACACAGGAATGGGAGATTCATTAAGGTTGATGACTTTAGACAGAGTACCTGAAACAACTTCACAAGCTGTAGAACATGCTGTATATGGAAATGATGACGTAACAGAAGTGTTATTAACAGCAGAAGCAATACGGTTAGGAAAAGATCCAGAAGTATATGCTAAAGGTGGAGCACTATATTTCTGCGAATTATCTGGATGTAGTGAAAAAGAACAAGCATCTAGAGCTAATATTGCGGTAAAGGTGAAAATAGGTGATCATATCTATTACAAGGTATGGGATGAGTAGCATTTGGAGAGCACAATCTCCTTAAAAGAAGCTTATTTTATATAGGCTTCTTTTTGTAAGTAAAAAAGAATATAAAGAAGAAAAATGGAAATAATATGTAAAAAACAGGCAAAACAGTCAATTGACAAACCAAAGAACATTAAGTATAATAAAAAATATAATTGGGAGGAAATGATATAAATGACAAGAACAAAATTAAAAGATAGAGAACTTCCTACATACACAAAAGGGGAAGAAATATTTAATATGACATCACACATAGTAGGGGGAGCATTAGGAATAGTAGCATTAGTATTATGTGTAGTATTTGCGGCAATACATAAAAATGTATATGGAGTAGTTAGTGGTGCAATATATGGAGCAATGATGATAGTTTTATACACAATGTCTAGTATATACCATGGCTTAAGTCCAAAAAGAAAATCAAAAAAAGTATTTCAAGTATTAGACCATTGCTCAATATTTTTATTAATAGCAGGTTCATATACACCATTTGCATTATGTACAATAAGACAAGAAAGTACAGTGGCTGGTTGGACAATATTTGGAATAATATGGGCGTTTGCAATTTTAGGAATAGTATTAAATGCAATAGATATAAAAAAATTCAAAGTTTTTTCAATGATATGCTATTTAGCAATGGGTTGGTGTATAATATTAAAAGTTAATTTACTACCAAGTGCATTAGGAATGAGTGGATTTATTTTGTTAGTAGCAGGTGGGGTTGCTTATACAATAGGAGCAATTTTATATGGAGTAGGAAAAAAACATAAATACATGCATTCAGTATTTCACCTATTTATTTTATTAGGAAGTATATTACACTTCTTGTGTATATTATTATATGTAATGTAAAAAGGAAGCAGTTATCTGCTTCCTTAAAAAGTTCAATTAATCATATCATAAAGTAAAACTAAAATCAAATAATGAAAAAGTTTGATTAAATGAGAATAAATTTGAAAAAAGAAGATAAAATGATATTAAGAAACCAAATAAACTTTTTTTAGAAAAAATTTCATTTGATACTAAAAAAAAGGTATGTTAAACTATATCTAGATTAAGAAATTAAGAAATTAAAACTGAATAACACACCCTGCGTAGTGCGATAGACTTAAATTTTTAGAACCAACACACGTTAAGAGGGGCTGATCTCGTAAATATGGCGTGCAAGCTCACAACTAATAGTGAGAAGCCCATGAGTATTTAGGTAGGCACCCACCTGTTTTTGGAAGCAGGTCCTTAAAAATTCAAGACATCTAACGGCTAAGGCGGGGATTTTTTATGTCTAAAAATAAAAAAAGTTACTTATACAAATATGATATGGAAATTCAAAAAAACTTATGATATAGTAAACAAAAAAGAAGTGGAGAGATAAAAAATTGAAAATTACTAAAGTAGAAGAATTAAAAAATAAAGCTAAACAAATAAGAAAAGGAATAGTTTGGCAAGTATATAAAGCACAATCTGGGCACCCTGGAGGTTCTTTATCAATAGCTGATATATTAACAGTATTGTACTTTAATGAGATGAACATAGATGAAAAAAATCCAAAATGGGAAGATAGAGATAGATTAGTATTATCAAAAGGACACTGTTCACCAGCATTATATAGTGCTTTGGCTAACAGAGGATTTTTTGATATAGAAAAATTAGAACAATTTAGAAATATAGATGGCATTTTGCAAGGACACCCAGATATGAACAAAGTGCCAGGAGTAGATATGACAACAGGTTCTTTAGGACAAGGACTATCTGCTGCAAATGGAATTGCAATAGCCGGTAAACTAAATAAAAAAGACTATAGAGTTTATTGTATTTTAGGAGATGGAGAAATAGAAGAAGGACAAGTATGGGAAGCGGCAATGGCATCAGCAAAATACAAATTAGATAATTTATGTGTAATAATAGATAATAATAATTTGCAAATAGATGGAACAATAGAAGAAGTAATGAGTTCATATCCAATAGATGAAAAATTCAGAAGCTTTGGCTTCCAAGTAATAACTATAGATGGAAATGATATAAAGAAAATAATGCAAGCATTTAAAGTAGCAAAAAGAGTTAAAGGAAAACCAACTTGTATAATTGCTAAAACAACAAAGGGAAAAGGCATTTCATATATGGAAAATATGGTAGAATGGCATGGAAAAGCACCAAATAAAGAGCAATATGAACAAGCAATAAAAGAACTAAAAAAATAGATGTGAAAGGAGAAAATAGCGAAAGCTATTAAAAAAATATGGAAGAAGAATTAATAGCAACTCGAAAAAGTTATGGAGAAGCTTTATTAGAGTTAGGTAAAGAAAACGAAAATGTAGTAGTTTTAGATGCAGACTTATCAAATGCAACAAAAACAAGTTTATTTGCTAAAGAATTTCCAGAAAGATTCTTTGACATGGGAATAGCAGAAGCAAATATGATAGGAACAGCTGCAGGACTTGCAACTTGCGGAAAAATAGTATATGCAAGTACATTTGCAGCATTTGCAGCAGGCAGAGCATATGACCAAATAAGATGTAGTGTGGCATATCCAAAATTAAATGTAAAAATTTGTGCCACACATAGTGGGATAACAGTAGGGGAAGATGGTGCAACACATCAAATGATAGAAGATTTGGCACTTATGAGAACTATGCCAAATATGACAGTATTATGCACATCAGATGATTTAGAAACAAAATGGGCAGTAAAAGAAATTTCAAAAATAGAAGGGCCAGCCTATTTAAGACTTGCAAGAATGAAAACAAGAAAAATTTATGATGAAAATCAGAAATTTGAAATAGGAAAAGCTGTTCAAATAGGCGAAGGAACAGATGCAACAATATTTGCAACAGGAATTACAGTAGAACAAGCAATAATTGCAAAAGAAGAGCTAGAAAAACAAGGAATAAATGTTAGAGTAGTTGATATGCACACAATAAAACCAATAGATGAAAAAATGATACTAAAATGTGCAAGAGAAACTAAAAAATTAATATCAATAGAAGATCATAACATAATAGGAGGATTAGGCTCAGCAATAGCAGAAGTATTAACCCAAGAAGAACCTAAAAAACTTACTAGACTAGGTATTAAAGATACATTTGGAAAATCAGGAAAAGCAGAGCAATTAATTAAATATTTTGGAATAAGTTCAAGTGATATAATTAGCTTGCTAAAAACCAACAATTTCTAACATTTTTTAGCCTAAAACTATTGCAAAAAATGCACTTTATTGTTATTATAAGATAGAATAAAAAACAAAACCAAGGAGAACAAAAAATGATAGAATTTAGAAATGTAACAAAAACATATGATACAGGTACAAAAGCTGTAAAAAATGCTAATTTTGTTATTGATAAAGGTGAATTTGCATTTTTAGTAGGTTCATCAGGAAGTGGAAAATCAACATTAATAAAACTAATATTAAAAGAAGAAGAACCAACATCTGGAAATATAATAATAAATGGAAAAGACACAACATTTTTAAAACCAAACAGAATTCCATATTTAAGAAGAAGTATGGGAGTAGTATTCCAAGACTTCAGACTTTTACCAGACAAAACAGTATATGACAATGTAGCATATGCAATGTATATAGTAAGAGCAACACCAAGACATATAAGAAGACAAGTGCCAATGGTACTTTCACTTGTAGGATTAAGTGGAAAAGCAAAAATGTATCCAAATGAATTATCAGGAGGAGAGCAACAAAGAGTTGCTTTAGCAAGAGCATTAGTAAACAACCCATCAATGCTAATAGCAGATGAACCAACAGGAAACCTAGACCCAGACACAGCATGGGATATCATGAACCTATTAAATGACATTAATATGAGAGGAACAACAGTAGTTGTAGCAACACATGCAAAAGACATAGTAGACAAAATGAAAAAAAGAGTTATACACATTCGCAAAGGTGAAATAATAAGAGACGATAAAAAAGGTGGGTATGATTATGAAATATAATAGATTGGGTTATTTAATAGGTGAAGGCTTTAGCAATGTATTCAAAAACAAAAAATCAACAGGTGCATCACTAATGATAATGTGTGCAACAATGATAATATTTGGAATATTCCTAATATTAGGAGAAAATATAAATCATTTTGTATCTGAAATAGAATCAGCACAAGGAATACAAGTATATATAAAAAATGAAGCAACACAAGAACAAGCAGATGAACTAGGTGATAAAATAAGAAAAATTGATGGAGTAAGTACAGTAGAATACATATCAAAAGAACAAGCTTTAGACCAAATGAAAGAAAAATTTGGAGACAAAAAAGATTTGCTAGATGCATATGAAGGAGAAAATAACATATTTACAGCATCATATGTAGTAACACTTACAGATTTAAGCCAAAGTAAATCAATTCAAGACCAAATCTTAACATTTGACAATGTTAAGAAAATCACAAGTAAAGATGAAACTGTAACAACATTAATAAACCTAGCAAATGGAATAAAAATAGTAACAGGAGTAATTTTAATACTATTAGTAGTAATATCAATATTTATCATAGCAAACACAATAAAACTTACAGTTCATGCAAGAAGAAAAGAAATTTCAATAATGAAATATGTAGGAGCAACAAATGGATTTATAAGATGGCCATTTATTGTAGAAGGTATGATAATAGGAATATTTGCAAGTATAATTTCAATTGTAATAGTTGGAATAGCATATAGCCTACTTGCAAAACAAGTTGTAAATTCTCAATTTATGCAAGTAATAAATATGAGTTTAATAAGCTTTAGTGACATGTTTGAATCAATAATTTTTGTATATATGTTACTTGGAATAGGAATAGGAGCATTACGGAAGTGTAATCTCAATGAGAAAATATTTAAAAGTATAAAGGAGAAAACATGCGTAAAATTTTATGTATGACTTTAGCTTTTGTAATAATTAGTAGTTTTTGTCAAACAGCATTTGTATATGCAGAAAATGAAACAAACACAGCAAATGACAATTTGCAATCAGAAAAAGAAGAACTACAAAATAAAATAGATGAAGCAACAGGGCAACTAGAAGGAGTACAAAGTGATTTAACAGAAAATTTACAACAAGTTCAAAAACTTGATGAAAAAATATCTGAATCACAAACACAATTAGATGAGCTAAATAGTAAAATTGCTAAATTACAAACTTCAATGGAAGAAGTAGAAGCTAAACTAGGAGAAGCACAAGAAAATTATAATAAACGAAAAGAACTATTAGATAGCAGGTTAATTGCTGTGTATGAATCAAGTGATACACAATATTTAGATGTTATACTAAGTTCAAAAAGTATATCAGAATTTTTATCAAACTACTTTCTAGTTACAGAACTTGCTACATGTGACACAGAATTACTAGAAGAAATGCAAAGCAAAAAAGATGAAATAGAAAAATCAAAAAAGCAAATAGAAAATGCACAAAACCAATTAGGAACAATAAAAGAAAATCAAACTAAAACAGCAAAAGTTTTAGAAAACACAAAAACAGTAAGAGAAAATTTTGTTTCTAAATTATCAGACCAAGAAAAAGATATTCAAACAAAAATAGATGAATATAATCAAAGATTTAATGAAATAAATTCTGAAATATTAGCATTAGCTATGCAAGGAATAGATACCAAATACATAGGTGGAGAACTTGCATGGCCAGTGCCAGGATATACAAGAATAAGCTCAAAATATGGAATGAGAACACACCCAATAACAGGTGTCTACAAATTACATACAGGTGTAGATATTAGTGCACCAATGGGAGCAAATTTTATTGCTGCAAATGATGGAATAGTTGTAAAAGCAGGAATGAACAGTGCATATGGAAATATGGTAATAATAGACCATGGTGGCGGAGTTTCCACATTATATGCTCATGGCTCAGAAATTTTAGTAGAAGTTGGACAAACAGTTAAAAGAGGAGATGCAATCTTAAAAGTAGGTTCAACGGGATATTCAACAGGGCCACATGCACATTTTGAGGTTAGACTAAATGGAGTTGTTACAGACCCAATGCCTTATATAACAAATGGTTTAGTACCAGGGACAGAAAACAACGAAAATAGCGAAAATGCACAAAATGCACAAAATGAAAACAGTACACAAAATTAAGACAACAAAAAATGAAATACTAAGAATAAAAATTAGGAGGAACTTATGAAAAAATTAAGTGTAAAATTAATAGGGGGATTAATAATTGCAATAATGTTATTACAAACTTCGACAGTTTTTGCAACTTCAACTAAAGACAAAATAGACCAGCAAACAAATGCACAAAGTGAAAACAACAAAAAAATCAATGATGCAAAATCAAATTTGAGCGATGTGCAAGAACAAAAATCAGATGCTCAAGATCAAGTAAATGATTTAGCAACAAAAATTTCTACTTATCAAGCACAAATAGATGAGTTAGATGATAAAATAGATGATTTAAATAATAAAATTACAGATTCACAAAATAAATTGAATGAAAAACAAGAAGATTTTAAAAAACAAGAAGATTTATTAGAAAAAAGATTAGTAACAATACAAGAAGCTGGTGATACTTCATATTTAGATTTTTTGTTATCATCAGATGGAATAACAGATTTAATATCTAATTATTATCTAGCATCTGAAGTTGCAACAGCAGATACAGAATTACTAGAAAAAATACAAAATGAGAAAAAGGAAATAGAACAAGCAAAAGAAGAGCTAGAAAATAGTAAAAAAGAATTAGATACTTCAAAAGCTGAAAAACAAGGAGTATCAACACAATTACAAGAAGCTAAAAAAGAAAAAAGTGCACAAGTAGCAAAACTAGCTGATGATGAAAAAGCAATACAAGAAGAAATAGATGCACTTCAAGAAGCCAATGTTCAAATAGCAAAAGAAATTAAAGCTAACCAAGCAAAATATGCGGCAGAATTAAAAGCATTGGAAAATCAACAAAAAAATAATAATTCATCAAGTGGAAATAAAAACAATAGCAACAGTGGAAGCAATAACAGCGGAAGTAATGGGAATTATAATAGTGGTGGAAGTGGAAGACTACAAAGACCAGTTTCAAGTGGAAGTGTAACAGCAGGAATGTATTATCCAAGTGGTTCTTATCATGGAGCAATAGATTATGGAGTACCAGCTGGAACACCAGTATATGCAGCAGATGCAGGAGTTGTTATAAAAACAGCAAACTTAACATATAGTTATGGTACATATGTAGTAATTCAACATACAGGAGGATTACAAACATGGTATGCTCATGGTACATCTGGTTCAATATGTGTTTCAGAAGGCCAAACAGTATCAAGAGGACAACAAATAATGAGGTCTGGAAATAGTGGACACTCAACAGGAGCACATTTACACTTTGAAGTAAGAGTTGCACCATATGACTATAATACTTGCCGTGTAAATCCAGCAAATTATATGTAGAATAAACATATAGTAATATGGAATAAAATACAATTATATATGGGCAGGGACTTTTAGGCCTTTGCCCAATTTATAAATTTTGGAGGCATAAAATGGAAGAAAAAAAGAGATTTAAAATTTACAAAGTTGTGATGTTAGTAATATTAGTAGTATTTATAACATTTTTACTTACAACAATAGGAATGTACCAATACTTTACAAAAAGTGGTTCAGGTCAAAAAATAATCTCAACATCAAGTGAATACCAAGATATAGCAAGTGAACTTAGTAAATACAAGAGATTAATTGACAAATATTTTTTAGGTGATGTTGATGAAGAAAAACTAAAAGAAGGAGCTATAAAAGGCTATATAGAAGGATTAGATGACCAATATACAGAATATATCTCAAAAGATGATATGAAAGACTATTTAGAAGATGCAACAGGAAACTTTGTTGGAATTGGAATATACATGACGAAAGATACTGATGCAAATAAAATAATGGTATTATCACCAATAAAAGGAAGCCCAGCAGAAAAAGCTGGAATCTTGCCAGGAGATTACATAGTAGCAGTAGATGATGTAACATATACAGCTGAAGATATGTCAGTTGCTGCAAACAAAATAAAAGGTGAAGTTGGCTCAAGTGTAAAAATAGAAATATTAAGAAATTCAGAAACAAAAACATTTGAAATAACAAGAGAAAATATAAAAGTAAATCCTGTAGAAGGAAAAGTACTAGAAAACAATATAGGATATATAGAATTTTCATCATTTGATGAAGGAACAGCAGATGACTTTAAAGCTAAATACGAAGAACTTTCAAAAAAAGGAATAAAATCATTAGTAATAGACCTAAGAAATAATGGTGGTGGAATAGTTTCAGAAGCATTACAAATAGCAGATTACATATTAGACAAAGACGATGTTGTTTTATATGAAGTTGACAAAAACAATAAAGAAGAAATAGAAAAATCTGAGAATGCACCAATAATAAATATGCCAATAGTATTATTAACAAATGGAAATACAGCAAGTTCATCCGAAATATTAGCAGGAGCTTTAAAAGACCATGGAAAAGCTAAAATAGTAGGAACAAAAAC
>USHX01000030.1 GCA_900554565.1 uncultured Clostridium sp. | reverse complement strand
ATTTGATTATATCATCTGTAATTCTGTAAACTCTTTCAAGTTCTTTTATTGAAGCTGGTTGTGCTTCAAAGTTGAATAGTAGATATGTTGCTTCTTTAAATTTTTTGATTTCATAAGCTAATTTCTTTTTACCCATGTTTTCTACTGATTCTACTTTTCCGTTTTCATTGATTAATCCTGTAAATTTTTCTTCTAAAGCTTTTAAACCTGCTTCATCTACATTTGGATTAACAATGATAATACTTTCGTATTTATTCATCATTTTCACCTCCCTTTGGATTTTTAACCTACATTTTCTGTAAGTAGAGATTTGAATTTTGCATCTATTTTTTCATTAAAAATAACTATGCTTTTTTCAAACATAGCTATTTTAACATATTTTTCTAGTTTTGGCAAGTGCTATTTTACTATTTTTCCTTTATAGGTTTTATTTTGGATCCATATACCACTTTTCCAACTTTCATTTCATCAACTTTCTTTTGTAATTCCATAATAGGAATTGGTAATATTGAAATAGCTAATGTTATTATCCATTGTATTTTGTTCAATTGTACCAATTGGAAAATCTCTGCTAAACTAGGTATAAATAGTACTATAGTTTGTACAAATACTCCTAATATAAAACTTCCTATTAAAAACTTATTTTCAAATATTCCTACTTTAAAAATTGATTTTTCACTTTTTATATTAAAGCTGTGGACAAGCTCTAACAAGCCAATTGACACAAAAGCCATTGTTCTTGCTACTTCTATTCCATAATATTTATTTCCGATACTAAATGCCACTAAAGTTAACATTCCTAGCATTATTCCTTCAACTATTATTTTATTCCACAAACCATCTGAGAATATTCCCTTTTTGCTATCTTGTGGTTTTCTTTGCATTATATCTTTTTCTGGTAGTTCTAACCCTATTGCAATTGCTGGCAAAGAATCTGTTACTAAATTTATCCATAATAGTTGAATTGCTAATAATGGTGATTTTAGTCCTAGGACTAATCCCATAAATATTGTTACTATTTCTCCAATATTAGTTGAAATCAAAAAATGTATTGCTTTTTTTATGTTGTCATATATGTTTCTTCCTTGTTTTACTGCTTTAACTATTGTTACAAAATTGTCATCTGTTAATATCATGTCTGATGCATTTTTAGCCACATCTGTTCCGCTGCCTCCCATTGCTATTCCAATGTCTGCATTTTTTAGTGCAGGACTATCGTTTACTCCATCTCCTGTCATTGCTACTACTGCTCCTGTTTTTTGCCATGCTTTTACTATTCTTACTTTATGTTCTGGAGTTACTCTTGCAAATACAGAATAATCTTTTATATTTTTTTCTAATGTTTCTTGAGACATTTTATTTAGTTCTTGGCCTGTTAATGCTTTATCATATGTTCCTAAAATGTTTAATTGTTTTGCTATCGCTTTTGCTGTTGCTATGTGGTCACCTGTTATCATTACTGTTTTTATCCCTGCTCTTTTACATGTTTGTACCGCTTCTTTTACACCTTCTCTTGGTGGATCTATCATTCCTATTAATCCCACAAAATTTAAATTATTTTCTATGTTACTACTGTCTATTTTGCTTGGCAAAACATCTAAATCTTTATATGCTACTGCTATTACTCTTAATGCTTTTTTTGCCATATTTTCGTTATTTCTTGCTGCTTCATGTTTTTGACCAATTGTTAATTTACATTTTTCTATTAAAATGTCTGGTGCCCCTTTTGTTATTATTCTATATTTATTTCCAATTTTGTGAATTGTTGTCATCATCTTTCTATTTGAGTCAAATGGGATTTCATTTATTCTTGGCATTTTTTGATATAATTCTGTTTTGTTTTCTCTACTTTTTAGTCCATTTTTTACTAATGCTATTTCTGTTGGTTCTCCTTGTATTTCCTCTTTTCCTTTTTTATAAACTATATTACAATCTGTACACATTGTTGCTAATTCTGTTGCTAATCTTGGATTATCTGATTTTATTTCTACTACTGTCATTTGATTTTTTGTAAGCGTTCCTGTTTTGTCTGAGCATATTACTTGGCTACTTCCTAATGTTTCTACTGCTGGTAACTTTCGTATTATACTGTTGTTTTTTGCCATTTTAGTTACACCTATTGATAGCATTATTGTCACTATTGCTGGCAAACCTTCTGGAATTGCTGCAACCGCTAGCCCTACTGATGTCATAAACATTTCAATTGGATCTATATTTTTTATTAATCCTATAATAAAAATTATTACACAAATTGCTAGACATACAATTCCTAGTATTTTACCTACTTGTGCTAATTTTCTTTGTATTGGTGTTTGTGGTGCTTCATCTTGTATTATCATTCCTGCAATTTTCCCAACATTTGTGTTCATTCCTGTTTCAGTAATTACTGCCTTTGCACTACCATTAACTACAACACTTGCCATATATGCCATGTTTAGTTTGTCACCTATTGGAATATTATTTTTACAAATCATTTCTGCATTTTTTAATACTGGCTCTGTTTCTCCTGTTAAGCTTGATTCTTCTATTTTCAGATTATGTGTTTCTAACAGTCTACAATCTGCTGGTACACAATTTCCAGCTTCTAAAATTATAACATCACCTGGTACTAGTTCTTCTGCATTTATTTCTTTTGTTTCATTTTCTCTTATAACTTTTGCCTTTGGTGGAGTCATCTCTTTTAATGCTTCTATTGATTTTTCTGCCTTTGCTTCTTGTATTACTCCCATTAATGCATTTAATATAACTATTGCTATTATTATTATTGAGTCTATATAGTCATTTTCTCCTTGCATATACGATATTCCAGCAGATATTATTGATGCAAATATTAATATTATTATCATAAAGTCATTAAATTGTTTTATAAATTTTACTAATATCGTTTCTTTTTTTGTATCTTCTAATTTGTTTTTTCCGTATTTTTGTTGTCTTTCGTGTGCCTCTGCTTTAGATAAGCCCTCTTTTTTGCTGGTTTTAAGTTTTATTAAAACCTCTTCTTTTCTTAATGTTTCCCACATAAAAATCTCTCCTTTGTCTTTCGATATTAATAAAATATATGTGGGTTGTCCTTTGTATATTACTTTATTTTTATATCAACTTTTAATTTTTTTGTCATATTATGTATTATTAGGGGGTATTATTATGTTTATTAACTCACTAGTGCTGGCAATTGCTAGTAGCATCGATTCTCTAGGAATTGGTATTACATATGGCTTAAAAAATACTAAAATTTCTTTTTTTTGTATGCTTATTTTATTTGGTATTTCATTTGGTGTTTCAGTTATTTCATTACTTCTAGGTAATTTTATAAAAAATATTTTTTCTGATATTATTATAGATTTTTTAGGCAGTGGCCTTTTGATTGTTATGGGATTTTGGGCTTTTTTACAAGCTATGAAAAATGATTGTAAAAATTTTGATCTTGATAATTCTAAATCTATTGATTATAAAGAAGCTTGTATTTTAGGTTTTGCTCTTTCTTTAGATAGTTTTTGTATTTGTATTGGTGGTAGTATTATTGGTATTAATGCTAGCTTATTTCCTTTTCTTATTAGCTCTTTTCAGCTTTTGTTTTTATATTTTGGAACTTTTTGCGGTTCTAAGTTAGCTTCTTTTTCTAAATTGCCTGATAAGATTTGGTCTATTATTTCTGCTTTTTTACTTGTTTGTATTGGTTTAGCTAAGTTATTTTTTGATTTTTAAAAAAAGCTATATCTAACTTCTATTAGATATAGCTTTTTTCATTATTTTCCTGGTGCTAGTTTCATTGATAGTAATTTTGATATTCCATTTTCTTCCATAGTAACACCATAAACTGTATCTGCTGCTTCCATTGTTCCTTTTCTATGTGTAATAACTAAGAATTGTGTATTACTAGAAAATTTCTTTAAGTATTCTGCAAATCTATAAACATTCACATCATCAAGTGCAGCTTCTATTTCATCTAATACGCAGAATGGTGCTGGATTTATTTTTAAAATTGCAAATAATAATGCAATTGCTGTAAATGCTTTTTCTCCACCTGATAATAGCATCATATTTTGTAGTTTTTTTCCTGGTGGTTGTACATTTATGTCTATTCCACATTCCAAAATATTTTCTTCATCTTCAAGTTTTAAGCTAGCATTTCCTCCACCAAATAGTTCTTTAAATACTTCTGCAAAGTTTTTGTTTATAATCGCAAATTGTGTTCTAAATTGTTCTTTCATTGTTTGAGTCATATCTGCTATTATTTTTCTTAATTTTGCCATTGTATCTTCTAAGTCCACTCTTTGCTCACTCATAAAGTCATATCTTTCTTTCATTGTTTTGTATTCTTCTATTGAGTCTATATTAACACTTCCAAGTTCTCTTAGTTCTTTTCTTAATGAATTTACACTTTTTTGTGTTAGTGCTACATTTTCTGGCTTTTTATAGTCTTGAACTGAATTTGGCGTTAGTTCATATTCTTCCCACATTTTATTTATTATTACATTAATTTCATCTTCATGTTTCGTTTTCTTTACATCAATTTTTACTATTTGTGCTTTTAAGTCTTCTATTACTTTAAATTTTTCTGTGGTTTCATTTTCTTGTTTTGATAGTTTTTCATTTTTCTCTATTCTTTTTGTTTTTAATTCTTCTATTTTTGAACCACTATTTTTTACTTCTTCTTTTATTGTTGCAATTTTTTCTTGTATCTCTTCTATAGATTGTCCTAAATTGAAGTTGTCTTGTTTTATTTGTTCTATTTGCTCTTCTTTGTTTTTGATACTAATATTTGTTGTTTCTATTTCTCCATTTATTCTTTCTTGTAATTCTTCTATTGAGCTTTCACTTTCATCAAATGATGATACAGATATTTTTAAATTTGTTATGTCAAAATTCAAATCATCTATGTATTTTTGATTATCTTTGTTTAATTCAACATATTCATTTATTATTTTACTCAATTTTTCTGTTTCTTCATTTAATTCTATAATGTCCTTTTGTATTTCTTCTTTTTTGTTTATTGAATTTTCTTTTTCTGTTTCTAATAAATTGCTTTCTTCTTTTAGTTTATTTAGTCTTAACTCTATTTTTGATATATTTTCTTCTACTGATATTAGTTTTTGTTTTTCTGTTGCATATGTTATATCTATTTCTTGTAATTCTTTTTCTAGTGATGTTGCATTTTCTATAATATCTTCTATGCTTTCTTCATATTGTTCTTTTTCTTTTATTATTGCTTCTATTTTACTTTTTAGGTTTGCTATTTCTTTCTCTAGTTTTTCTATTTCTCTACCTCTTCCTAAAATGTTTACTGTCTTTTTAGCTACTGAACCACCTGTTATTGCTCCTGATGGATTAATTACATCACCTTGTGTTGTTATTATTCTAACTGTATATCCATTTTGTTTTGCAACCTTTATTGCTGTATCCATATTGTCTACAACAACTGTTCTTCCTAATAGATTTGTTATTATTTGTTCATATTTTTTATCATATTTTACTAAATCAGCTGCAATTCCTATTACACCTTTTTCATGTCCTTTTATTTTGTCTAACTTTCTTCCTCTAACAGATGTTATAGGTAAAAATGATGCTCTTCCTAAATTATTTTTTCTTAAATGTTCTACTAATTTTTTTGCATCTTCTTCTGTTTCTGTTACTATATTTTGTAAGCTTGCTCCAAGACACATTTCGATTGCAGTTTGGTATTGCTCTGGAACTTCTATTATGTTCGCTAGAACTCCATGCATTCCTTTCCCTAATTCTTTTATATTTTCACAGTCTTTTAATAGAGATTTTACACTTTTTATATATCCTTCTTTTTCTTTTTCTGTTTCTATTAGAAATTTAAGTTTAGACTGTTTTATTCTTTCTTCACTTTGATAAGCATTTATGTTTGTTTCATATGCTTTTATTTTTTTATCAGCTTCTTCTTTTTGGCTGTTAATTTCTTCTAGGTTTGAAACTATTTTGTTTCTCTTTCCTTCTATTTCATAGAATCCTTTTGCAATTTCTTCTTTTTGTAGTCTTGTACTATCTAATTCTGATATGTAATTTGTAATTTCATTTTTTATTTGTTTTTGTCTTTTTTCATAATTTTCATGATTTATTTCTTGTGTGTTTATTTCTGATTGTAATTCATATTTTTTATCTGTATTTGTTTCTACTGTTTGTTTATATCCTTCTATTTCTAGCTCTTTGTCTGATAAAGTTTTAGTTAATTTTGCTAGTTCTGCTTCTTTTCCTTCTAATTCTGTTTGATATTTTATTTTGTTTTCTTTTAAATTTTCTCTTTTTTGTTTCTTTTGTTCTATTTCTTCTTTTAAGCTTTCTAATTTTTGTTTTGCTTCTTCTATTTCTTTTTCATATCTTACTGTATTTTCTTTGTTGTTTGCAATTCTTGTGTTTGCTACATTTATATCTGAATTTAACATTTCTATTTCTTTTTGACTTTCAAATCCTATGTTTGACATTTCTTCTATTTTTAATGTTATTTCATCTATTTCATTTTTTAGCTCTTCTTTTAGTTGTTTTATTCTTTCTAATTTTCCTTCTTCATCACTTAATTGACTATTATAGATTTCTTCATCTTTTACTATTTCTTCTAGTTCTTTTTTATATTTTTCTATATTATATAAAAATAGTCCTATTTCTATATTTTTTAGTTCTTCTCTTATATTTAAATATTTTTTTGCTTTTTCAGATTGAGCCTTTAGTGGCTCTATGTTTGTTTCTATCTCACTTAATATATCGTTTATTCGCAATAAATTTAATTTTGTTCTTTCTAATTTTTTCTCTGATTCTTGTTTTCTTGTTCTGTATTTTACTATTCCTGCTGCTTCTTCAAATATATTTCTTCTATCTTCTGATTTATTGCTTAATATTTCATCTATTTTACCTTGTCCTATTATTGAATATCCATCTTTTCCAATCCCTGTATCCATGAATAGTTCTAGGACATCTTTTAATCTACATGGCACTTTATTTATAAAGTAACCAGTTTCTCCGCTTCTATATATTTTTCTAGTTACTGTTACTTCTGTATATTCTATTGGTAGTGCTCCATCACTATTATCAAAAACTAGTGATGCTTCTGCAAAACCTAATGATTTTCTGTTTTGCGTTCCTGCGAAAATTATATCTAATGATTTGGCTCCTCTAAGAGACTTCATGCTTTGCTCTCCTAGTACCCATCTTATACTATCTGATATATTACTTTTTCCTGACCCGTTTGGCCCTATTACACTTGTTATTCCAGGCATAAATTCTAATACTGTTTTGTCTGCAAAAGATTTAAAGCCTTGCAATTCTAGTCGTTTTAAATACATTTTTATCACCTTTTGTAGTTTATACTATTTTACTAGTTTTGTAAAGGGAATACATGTATATTTTTCATACGAACTTTGCTCTTTCTATTATTTTAGCTATATTATATATTAGTTTTTGTTTGTCTGGTGTGCATCTTCCTATAATGGTTTGTAACTCTTGTCCTAAGTAGTTTTGCTTGCTTTTTGAAACACCTGTTATTAGTTCTTCTAAACTCATATTTAAACATTCTGCAATTTGTCCTAGTCTTTGTAAAGATACTTGTACATATCCTCTTTCGACTCTACTTATTAGTGGCACTGTTACATCTAATTCTTCTGCTAATTTTTCTTGTGTTAATCCTAATTCATTTCTTGCGTTTCTCATTCTTTCACCTATTAACTTAAAATCAACTTCCATGTCTCATTCCTCCTTAGGCGTAAATATAACATCAACACTTTTTAGTGTCAAAACTCCTGTCTTTTAGTGTATAAACTTTTCTTCGTAATTTCTCATTTTTTCCCTTTATTTTTTAATTATTCTAGTTTTTTCAAATCCATAAAATTATTTTTACTTATAAGTTCTAGTTTAGTATGTTTGAAGAATTAGGTTGCCCTAATTCTTCGCATTTTCAGCATATTTATTGTTTACAATTTTTTCATATGGTGCTTCTTTTGTTAGTTCCCCAGCTAATGTCATTACTTCTTGTAATCTATTAAATGCTTCTTTTTTTAGTACTGGTGTTTCATTCCAAGCATCTATATTTTTATAACTTTGTATTGCTGATTCTAAAAGTTCTATATCTGTATTTGGGAAAAAGCTTGCTATTGCTTCTGCTATTTCTTTACTTGTATGCTCTTTTACCCATTTTTGTCCTTTATAAATACTGTTTGTAAATTTTTGTATTGTATCTTCATTATTGTTTATATAACTTTTTTTAGCAAAATATGCTGTGTATGGTATTTCTCCAGCTGCTTCTCCTACAGATGCTACTATATATCCTTTATTTTCTTTACTTGTTAATGATGCTGTTGGTTCAAATAATGTAACATAATCCGCATTTCCACTTGTAAAAGCTCCTGCCATTAAGTCAAATTTTATGCTATCATCTAGTGTTACATCTTTTTTCGGATCTATTCCATTTTTTCTAAGTACATATTCTAGTGTCATATATGGCACTCCGCCTTTTCTTCCTGGTATTACTGTTTTTCCTTTTAAGTCTTGCCAACTAAAATTATCAGTTTTGTTTCTTGAAATTAAGAATGAACCATCTTTTTTAGTCATTTGCGCAAATACTTGTGTATAATCTTCTTTTCCTTCATTATATACATATATTGATGCTTCTGGTCCTGCAAATCCTATATCACATTGATTACTTAAAACTGATGTCATTACAGCATCAGCTCCTTGGCCTGTTGTTAAATCTATTTCTATTCCATTTTCTTTGAAATATCCATTATTTATAGCAACATATTGTGGCGCATAAAAAACAGACCTTGTTACTTCATTTACTCTTATTGTTTTTGTTGCGCCATTATTTTTGTCGTTTCTTATTTTTATAACTGTAGCTACAAATGCTATTATCACAGCTATTACAAGTATTACTATTAATGCTCTTTTTTTCACTTGAAGTTTCCCCCTTATTATCTAAACTTTTTTGATTTTAGGATAATTTTTTCTAACATAAGTACTAATGCATACATAATTCCAGCTACAATTCCAAGTATTATTACACTTGTCATAACTAAATCTAATTTAAATACTTGCCCACCATATACAATTAAATAACCTAATCCTGCTTTTGATACTAAAAATTCTCCAGATATAACTCCTACTAATGAAAGTCCAATATTTACCTTCAGTGAATTAATGAATGTTGACAAATTGGCTGGTATTACTATTTTTAATAATATTTGTAATTTGCTTGCTTTAAATGTTTTAGCCATTTTTATAACTTCTTTATCTGTTTTCAAAAATCCATTTAAATTTTCTAATATTGTTACTATTAGTGATATAGCTATTGCCATTACTATTATTGCTGGAGTTCCTGCTCCAACCCAAATTATAATTATTGGGCCGTAATGCTACTTTGGGTAAACTATTTAATACTACTAAATATGGTTCTGCGACTTTTGATAAAAACTTTGACCACCATAAAATTACTGCTACAATTATTCCTATAGTTGTTCCTAATAAAAATCCTACAACTGTTTCATATACTGTAACTCCTATGTGTTTTAATAAATTATTTGAACTTAAATTTAAAAATGTTTGATATATTCTACTTGGTTTACTTGTTATAAAACTATCTATTATTCCTTTATTTGCAAGTAATTCCCAAATCCCTAAAAATGCTACTAATATTAAAATTTGTGTTATTAATACTAAAATTTTTTCTTTTTTTCTTTTATTTAAATACTGCTTTCTTTCTTGTGATAAGCTTAACTTATTCATCTACACCAAGCTCCTTCCATAATGTATTAAAATATTGACTAAATTTAGGGCTTTCCCTACAATTTATTGGAGTTCGGTTTTCTATTTGGAAGTCTATTTTGTGTATGTCTTTTATTGTTCCTGGCCTTTTACTTAATACTAATACTCTATCTGACATACTTATAGCTTCTGATATGTCATGTGTGACAATTAAAGCGGTTATTCCTTCTTTTCTTAAAATCTTATATATGTCATTTGTTACCATTATTCTTGTTTGATAATCTAATGCTGAAAATGCTTCATCTAAAAGCAATATTTTTGGCTTTACTGCTAATGTTCTAATTAATGCTACTCTTTGTCTCATTCCGACCTGATAGCTCTTGTGGATATTTATCTTTAAAGTCATATAGATTATATTTTTTTAGCAATTCTTCTACATATTCTTGGTTTTCTTTGTTTTTCTTACCTTTTATTTCTAATCCAAACATCGTATTACTAAGAATTGTTCTCCATTCTAGTAAACAATCTCTTTGTAACATATACCCTATTTCATTTGATATTTTCTCAATCTTTTTTTCCTGTATGTAGATTTCTCCTGTTGTTTTTTCTTCTAAGCCTGCAATTATTGAAAGTAATGTTGATTTTCCACAGCCACTTGGTCCTATTATACTTACAAATTCGCCTTTGTTTATTCTAAAGTTTACATCTTTTAGTGCTAATACTTCGCCTTTTTTATTTTGATATTTTTTGCTTATATTTTTAACTTCTAATATTTTTTCCATTGTTTGCCTCCTTATGTTTTTATCCTATTGTATTTTATGTTAAACAATGGCTTTAGGTTCTTACTATTTTGCTTTGATTTTCATATTCTTTTTTATTTCTTCTAATTCTTTTTTAGTTATCTTCATGCTTTTTAAAATAATTTCTTCATCTACATTATTTTCTAATAATGTTTGTGTAGCTTCTTCTTTCATTTTTTCTCGCATAATTTTTTTGCCTTTTTCTATTCCTTCATTTTTTCCTTTTCTTATCATTTCACATGTTTCTGCTAGTAGTCTTTCATATAAAGAACTCATATCATTTTCTTCCTTTCTTATTTTTAAATTTATTTTTTCTATTAGCATTTCTTTTGCACTTTCTTCTATCATGTCAAAAAATAGATATTCTATAATGTTACTTATTTCCATCAAGTTTTCCTTGCTTTTAGCATTTTTTACTATTAGTTCTAAATTTTCTTGTAATTCTGCTTTATTTCTTGATTTTTCTATTACCATTCCATATCCAAATAGACTCTGTTGGTCTATAAGATATTTTTTAGATAATTTATTTATTTCAATTAAATTATAATATAAATCTATTTTAAAGTCTCCAAATACTTGATTTGATAGCTGTACATCTTTGAAATTTTTAGGAATTTTCCATTTTTCTATTCCTGTATAGATTATTATCGGAACTACTATTGGATACTTGGTTTGTCTTTTTAATTTTTTATTTTTTACCCATTCTTGCATAATATCTACACAGTAGTTTAGTATTCTGTATGGCATTTTTTTATCTATTGTTGATTGATGTTCAACTAAGAAAAATACTTCTTCATTTTTTAGTTTATATACAATATCTGCTTCTTTTGTTTTATATTTCTGAGTTATATAACTATTTGTGTATTTTACTAATTTTTCACCTTTTACTTCCACTGATGGCTCTAAAAATTCATTTATTATTTTTGCCATTTCTTCTGGATTTTTTAATATTGTTTTTACTAGTTTATCATGTTTTTTATCTTGATTTTTTTCTTGTTTTTTTACTTCTAAATTATATGTTTCACCTTCTTCGGCCACTCTTAATACTGCATTCAACCTTAATTTATGAATACATTCTATATAATTTTTGTATGTAAATACTTTCAATTTAATCCTCCTTATTATAATTGCTTTTTACGTTTTTGTCAATATTAATTTATTAGTTTATTTAAAGGATTATTTTAATAGTTTTTATTAACATTTTTTTCTCAATTTTGTGGACTTTTTTAGATTTTTCTGAATTAAATTTTTGAATCAAATTTTATTTAATTTATATAAAAATATAATCTATTTATAACACAAAAACAAAAAAATTCCAATACATTTTTCTGTTTTTCTTCATTTTTTCATCGCAAAATTCGACAAACTATTTATTTTCTTTTTGTTCTACATTTTGATATGTACTTTCTATTTGACTTTCTTCTTGATTATATTCATTAGTTATTTTCTGAATTTCTTTATCGCTTGAAGCTTTTTTATTTTGAATTCCTATATTTAAAAATATAACAACTACTATTATGAGCAAACATACTGCACAAACAACTGCGGTTATTGCTCCTTTTTCTTCAATAATTTTTCTATTATCCATTCTTTTCTTCCTTTTCTTATTAGTCAAAATATTTACTTATCTCTTCCAAATTATCAAAATCAGCTTGTCTTAATACATCATATACAACTATTGCTACCGAATTTGATAAGTTTAGTGATCTTAGTGTTTCTCTCATTGGAATTCTTATTGTTTTGTCTATATATTTTTGAAGTATATCTTCTGGCAATCCTTTAGTTTCTTTTCCAAATAGTAAAAATACTTCTTCCATTTTGCCGTAATCTGGCTCTGAATATACGTGCTTTCCTTTTGTCGTTGTAAAAAACATATTGTTTTCTTCTGGCTTGTACTTTTTCAAAAATTCTTCAAATGAATCGTGTTCTTCTATTTCTAATTTATCCCAATAGTCTAAACCAGCTCTTTTTACTGATTTTTCTGATATACTAAAACCTAGTGGATGTACCAAATGCAATTTAGCTCCTGTTGCAGCACATGTTCTTGCTATATTTCCTGTATTTTGTGGTATTTCTGGTTCTACCATTACTATATTTATTTTCATTTTTATTTCATTCCTTTATTTTGATATTTTTTGTCTTACATATTCATATAATATAATTCCTGTTGCTACAGATGCATTTAAGCTTTCTGTTTTTCCCAACATTGGAATTTTTATTTTTTCATCTGATATTTCTTGAATACTTTTTTCTACTCCATTTGCTTCATTTCCAATAACTACTACTTTTTTGTTGTATTTTATATCATATACACTATTATTTGTTTGAAGTGATGATACTACAATTTTGAATTTATGTTTTTTTATTTCTTTTAGTGTTTGCTCTAAGTTCTCACATTCTATTATTTTTACTCTAAATATTGCTCCCATTGTAGATCTAACTACTTTTGGATTATAACTATCTGCTGTCCCTTTTGAAACTAGTATTTGTTTTAGACCTATACTATCTACTGTTCTTAATATAGTTCCTAAATTTCCTGGGTCTTGAATATCATCTAATGCAACTATTATATCTTCGTTGTAATCTATTTCTCCATTTGCATTGTTTTTTTCTATTACTGCCAAAATTCCTTGTGGTGCTTGAACTTCTGATATATATTTAAATATTTTATTTGTTACATATATGCAGTTATGTTTTGCTATTTCATACATAAGCTCTTTTGATATGTTTTCAGCTTTTTCACAATCATCGCATAATACTATTTGTTTTATGTTTGCATTTTCTTGTAGTGCTTCTCTTACGAGTTTTATGCCTTCTACTATATATGCATTTTCTATATCTCTATATTTTTTGTCTTTCATTTTTTTTATTTGCTTTACTATTTCATTATCTTTGCTTGAAATTATTTGCATTTTTGCTTTCATTCCCTTCTGAATTTCATATTATTTAATTGATTTTCATATAGTTATAGTATAGTTTTTTTACATTCTTTAGTCAAGTTTTTATTACTCTATTTTATCCATTTTATTTCTTTTTAAACTTTCTCTAAATTATTTTAATACTTTTCCAATATTTTCTAATTGAGTTATATAAAATTTTTGGCGTTTCATATGAGTTTTATGTCGCAATTTTTCGCTTTCATTATAGTTAAATTATAACTATATATCAATAGTTTCCGGTTTCCTATTATAAAATATTAATGTAACTACAAGTTTTACCATGGAGTAAAAAATTTAAAATTTTAAACATATATGGAGAGTAATAATGTTAAGG
Organism: uncultured Clostridium sp.; assembly: GCA_900554565.1. Classification (GTDB taxonomy): domain Bacteria; phylum Bacillota; class Clostridia; order TANB77; family CAG-508; genus CAG-269. The sequence continues at coordinate 633 of USHX01000030.1, read as the reverse complement.
TTAAAAGATTTAAGAGAAGATAAAGATTTAAAACAAGAAGAAGTTGCAAATCTTCTTGGTATTTCACAAACTAATTATAGCAAATATGAATTAGGAAAAATAAACATTCCTATAAATTCTTTAATTGTTCTAGCAGACTTTTATGATACTAGTATTGATTATTTACTTGGTATTACTAATGATGTAAAGCCATATTCAAGGGTCAAGAGCATTTCTTAGGATAAAAACACCATCAGATATTTTCTTATATCTAATGGTGTTTTTCTATTTTATTTGCAAAAATTTTATTACTTCTTTTAGAATTTCTTTTTCATCATTTGAACCAATTTCTAATGTTACCATTGGTTTTATTCCATTTGAAAATTTTATTCTATTTCCATATTTTTTCACAAGTTCTACTATATCTACATTTAATACTTCATCTTCCTTTTTTGGTGTATATGTAAATAATACAGCTGTTCTTCTACTTGCTATTTTTTCAATCTTTTGTTCTTTTGCTAAGTATTTTATTCTTGCTATCTCTATTAAGTTTTCTAATTCTTTTGGCATGTTTCCAAATCTATCAATTATTTCATCTATTACATTTTGTATATCTTCTTCATTTTTACATAATGCAATTTCTTGATATATTTC
>USHX01000029.1 GCA_900554565.1 uncultured Clostridium sp. | reverse complement strand
TGGCTCGTATAGCAGGAGTAGATTTACCTAAAGAAAAAAGAGTAGAAATAGGACTAACATACATTTATGGAATAGGAGTATCAAGTTCTAGAAAAATTCTTGAAAAAGCAGGAGTTAATCCAGACATAAGAGTAAAAGACTTAACAGATGAACAAGTAAACGATATAAGAAAAGCAATAGATGAATCTTATACAGTTGAAGGTGATTTAAGAAGAGAAGTAGCATTAAACATAAAAAGACTTACAGAAATCGGATGCTACAGAGGATTAAGACATAGAAGAGGATTACCAGTAAGAGGTCAAAGAACAAAAACTAATGCTAGAACAAGAAAAGGTCCTAGAAAATTAGTTAGCAAAAGCAAAAAATAAAATGAGTTAATAAAAAGTTATTAACAAGAAATAGAATTCGAATATTTAAAGGAGGAAAAACCGAAATGGCTAAAAATGTAACAACAAAAAAAGTAGCTAGAAGAAATAGAAAAAACATTGAAAAAGGTGCAGCTCATATTCATTCTAGTTTCAATAACACAATAGTTACAATCACAGATACACAAGGAAATAGTATTTCTTGGGCAAGTGCTGGAGAACTAGGTTACAAAGGTTCAAGAAAAAGCACACCATTCGCAGCTGGTCAAGTTGCTGAAAAAGCAGCAAAAGCAGCAATGGAACATGGATTAAAATCTGTAGAAGTATTTGTTAAAGGACCAGGTTCAGGAAGAGAAGCTGCAATAAGATCACTTCAAACAGCTGGTTTAGAAATAAGTGCTATAAAAGATGTAACACCAATACCACACAATGGTTGTAGACCACCAAAAAGAAGAAGAGTATAATTTAGATAAAAATATAGAGATATAGAAGCATGAAAATGCAAAAGCTATTTAGAATGAGAAAGGAGAAAAAAATGGCAAGATATAAAGATGAACAATGTCGTAGATGCCGTAGAGAAGGACAAAAATTGTTCTTAAAAGGTGAAAGATGTTATTCTGATAAATGTAGTATCTCAAGAAGAAACTACGCACCAGGACAACACGGACAAAAAAGAGCAAAACTTTCTGAATACGGAACTCAATTAAGAGAAAAACAAAAAACAAAAGCATATTATGGAGTTGGAGAAAAACAATTTAGAAAATACTTTGAAATGGCTTCTAATAAAAAAGGTGTAACAGGTGAAAACTTATTACAAATATTAGAAAGCAGATTAGACAATGTTGTTTATAGATTAGGATTTGGAGCATCTAGAGCTCAGGCAAGACAATTTGTAAACCATGCACAATTCGAAGTAAATGGTAAAAGAGTTGATATTCCATCATACCTAGTTAAACCAGGTGATGTAATAACAGTAAGAGAAAGCAAAAAAGATAATACTGCATTAAAAACAAATGTAGAAGAATCTGCAAAAAGACCAGTTCCAGCATGGTTAGAAAAAGACAGCGAAAAACTAAGTGGTAAAGTAATTAGATTAGCGGCTAGAGAAGATGTTGATATTCCAATCGAAGAACATTTAATAGTAGAGCTTTACTCAAAATAATAGAAAAAAGTAAATATAATAAAGGTTTATTTAAAACTTTAGAAATTTTACTTAAGAAAACCTACAATAGTATTATAAAGATTGAGATATATTCTCAAATATTAGGAGGTAAAAATGATAGAATTTGAAAAGCCAAATATTGAATGTCTAGAAGTAGATGATGCAAATAACTATGCAAAATTTGTATGTGAACCATTAGAAAGAGGATATGGAGTAACAATAGGAAATTCTCTAAGAAGAATTTTACTTTCATCACTTCCAGGATGTAGCATAACAAGTGTAAAAATTGATGGAGTATTACATGAATTTTCAGGTATACCAAATGTTGTAGAAGATGTACCAGAAATAATAGTAAACTTAAAAAATGTAAGACTAAAATTTGAAGAAAATGAAGAAAAAGTTTTAAAAATAGACTTCAAAGGAGAAGGGGAAGTTAAAGCTGGAGACATAATAACAGATGGAACAGTAGAAATACTAAACCCAGACTTACATATAGCTACAGTTTCTGAAGGTGGACACCTAAAAATGGAAATGACAGCTGACAGAGGAAGAGGATATAACTCATCTGAAAAAAATAAGAAACCAAATCAAGATATATCAGTACTTCCAATCGATTCAATCTATACACCTGTAAAAAAAGTAAACTATCAAGTAGAGAATACTAGAGTTGGACAAATGGTAGATTATGATAAATTAGTAATTGAAGTTTGGACAGACGGAAGTTTAAAAGCACATGAAGCTTTAAGTTTAGCTGCTAAAGTAATGACAGGACACTTAGAATTATTCATAGACCTATCAGAAGCTACAAAAAACACACAAGTTATGATAGAAAAAGAAGAATCTAAGAAAGAAAAAGTATTAGAAATGTCAATTGAAGAACTTGAATTATCTGTAAGATCATTCAACTGCTTAAAAAGAGCTGGTATAGCTACAGTTGAAGACTTAACAAACAAATCTGAAACAGATATGATGAAAGTTAGAAATTTAGGTAAAAAATCATTTGATGAAGTAACAGCAAAATTACACTCATTAGGACTAGATTTTGCTAAAGAAGATGAATAAAGAAAAATAAAGGAAGGTGAAATAAGTGGCTACTAATAGAAAATTAGGAAAACCAACAGATATAAGAATGGCAATGCTAAGAACTTTAACAACAGACCTAATTATGCATGGTAAAATTGAAACAACTTTACCAAGAGCAAAAGAAGTAAAGAAAATGGCTGATAGCTTAATTTCTTTAGCAATAAAAGAAAAAGATAACTTCGAAATGGTAGATGTTAAAGTAGTAAAAGCAAAACTAGATGCAAAAGGTAACAAAGAAACAGAATTAGTAAAAAGCAAAAATGGAAAAGAATATCTAAAAGTAGTTAAAGAAGAAACTACAGAAAAAAGACAAAAAGATATGCCATCTAGATTAAATGCTAGAAGAAAAATGATGAAAACAATAAACAAAGTTAAAGATAGCGAAGGAAATAACATAGATTTAACTTCAAAATTATTTAACGAAATAGCTCCAAAATATGCTGGTAAAAACGTAGGTGGATATACACGTATAGTTAAAGCAGGACCTAGAAGAGGAGACGGAGCAGAAGTTGCAATATTACAACTTATCTAGTAAATAAAAATAAATATTTAACGCTTGGGGTGTTGATAATTATTTATCAATATTTCATGCGTTTTTTTATATTTATTTGAGATTAAATTGCTGTATTAACACAACAAACTAAAAATTGAATATAATAACATATGAGGAGGCTAGAAAATGGTAGAATTTATATTGAATACTATTTTTTGGATATTAGCTTTATATGGTTTATTAGAAATTATAAAAAATGTAATATACATATGTACATATACTAAATTTAAATCAGATGGAATCTACTTAATAATAGCTGTAAAAAATCAAGAAGAAAAAATTGAATACTTTTTACGTTCATTAATATTTAAAATTGTTTATGGAAAAGAAGAGATATTAAAAAACATTATAGTAGCAGATTTAAAATCAACAGATGGGACAAAGGAAATAGTAAAGAAAATGGCAGAAGAAAATGAAATAATTCAAGTCTTAAATTGGAAAGAATGTAAAGAAATTATTGATAATATAGATAACACCTAAATAGTAATTGATAATTATGTAAAACTATGTTATAATAGGAGTACATGACTAAACAGGAGGGCAGTTATATGATAGAAAATAAAAAAAATCGGAAATTTCCGATTTCATTCAATCCACAAGAATGGGAGAGATATCTAAAAGCTAGTTGCTACCTATATGCATTAAATATCTTCAAGGATGAATGTATTCTAGTAGGAGATATGATAGGAAAAAGGTGTGACCATGAAGTATCTGATGAAACTCTAATAAAAGTATTGAAAGAAGAATTAGAGTATATAGGATACGAATTGAAAGAAATTGATAAAGAATGTGCAATCTCAAATAACAAATATAAAATTTGCTTAATGAGAGATCCAAGAACAGGATTTTATCATTTTTTAAGAAAAGAATCTGATGGGAATTGGACACATAAACAACCAGGAGAAATTCCACAAGTATTTCAAATGGAAAAAATCAATAATAGTGATTTACTTCAGGCAGAGCCATTTAGAAAAAGATGGTATTTTGAAATAGGAGGAAAAAGCTATGAATGATAATGAAAAAAATACTTGGGAACAAATATCAATTAAATCTGGTTGTTACCCATATGCAATAGGAAGATTTGATATTGACAAATTTCTATTGATAGGAGAATCTATAGGTCGAAGATGCAATCGGCAATCGGATGATATAGTTCTAACGTTAACATTAATTAAAGAATTGGAAGAATTCTTTAATTATAGAGTATTTAAAAGTACTAGACAAGAGAAAGTTCCAATAGGACAAAGAAAAATTTGTCTAGTGCGTAGTGTACATATGGGAGATTATCATTTTTTTGTTCAGTTATCCGATGGTATCTGGAGACATAAAAGACTAGGATTTGAACCAGAAATAGCAACAGAAAAGGAGATATTTGGTGAAAATGAGTCACTAAATAATTCTTTCACAAGAAGGTGGATATTTCTATTAAAACCAAAAGGGGCTAATTAATAGCCTCTTTTTCGGTTGAAAATACGAGGAAATTATGATAGACTAATAACATGTAAAAAAGGAGAATTTAAGTGGAAATAACAGGAGAAATAAAGGATATCATATATAAAAATGAAATAAATAGCTATACAATAGCAGACTTTGAAACAGATGAAGAAGAAACAACAATAGTTGGATATCTTCCATTTGTTAATCCAGGAGACACATTAAAATTAATAGGAAAATTTGTAGAACATAAAGATTATGGAAGACAATTTAAAATAGACACATTTGAAAAACTAATGCCGCAAACCCTAGGAGCCCTAGAAAGATATCTAGCAAAAGGTAATATAAAAGGAATAGGTGAAGCAATTGCAAAAAGAATAATAAGAACATTTGGAGAAGAAACAATACATGTATTTAAATATGAACCAGAAAGGCTATCAACAATAAGGGGAATATCTAAAGAAGGTGCAAAAGAAATGTCAAACCAATTTATAGAAAATTGGGAAGTATGGCAAATAGTTGGATTTCTAGAAAAATTCGGGATAGGTGCAGAATATGCCAAAAAAGTATTTGACTTATATGGAACAAAAGCAATAGAAGAAATAGAATCAAATCCATATATATTAATAGACTTAACAAAAGGTGTAGACTTTAAGCAAATAGACAAAATGGCACTAGACTTAGGAATAAGTTATGACAATGATAAAAGAGTAGAAAGTGGAATAAAATATGGGCTAATAAGAAGCACATATAACGGAAATGCATGTGTATTAAAAGAGAATTTAATAGAATTTGTTATAAAACTTTTAGATGTAACAACAGAAAATGTAGAAGACAACTTAATAAACTTAAAAGCTAAAGAAGAAATAGTAATAGAAAAAAGAGAAGATAGCCAAGAATATATATATTTATCAGCATTTTACAACACAGAAGAAGAAATATCATATAGATTATTAAAACTACAAGCAGCACCAAATTTGAAAAAAATAGGAGATTTAAAATCAGAATTAAAAAAGATAGAAGATACATCAAAAATAGAATTATCTGAAAAACAAAAAGAAGCAATAAAATTAGTAAATGAAAACAATGTAACAATAATAACAGGTGGACCAGGAACAGGAAAAACAACAATTATAAAAAATATAATAGACATATATGAAGGAAAAGGGAAAAAAGTAGTTCTGGCTGCCCCAACTGGTAGAGCTGCAAAAAGAATGACAGAAACAACAGGAAAAGAATCATCAACATTACATAGATTATTAGAAATTGGAAAAATAGATGATGACAGTTTGTATAAAAGCACTAAAGAATATGAGGGAGCACCAATAGATGGGGATATAATAATAGTTGATGAAGTTTCAATGGTAGATATGTTTTTAATGAGTTACTTACTAAAATGTGTATATCAAGGAACAAAATTAGTATTAGTAGGAGATGTAGACCAATTAGCATCAGTAGGTCCGGGAAGTGTATTAGAAGACTTAATAGATTCAGAACAAATTCCTACAATACACTTAGATAAAATTTTTAGACAAGCTGCCAAAAGTAAAATAGTCCTAAATGCACATAGAGTAAATTCGGGAAAAAATTTTTTAGGAAAAGAAGAAATAGAAGAAGACACAGATGAAGACTTTTTCTTTATAAAAGAAAATTCACAAGAAAGAATGTTAGCACAAGTTGTTTCGTTGTGTACAGGAAGATTAGAAAAGTTTGGAAATTATGATTTCTTTCAAAATATTCAAGTTTTATCGCCAACTAAAAAAGGAATATTAGGAACAAAAGAGTTAAACAGAATATTACAACAGCAGTTAAATCCTAATAAAGATAATTTGCCAGAAAAAAGCAGTATGGGAGCAATTTATAGAATAGGTGATAGAGTAATGCAGGTAAAAAATAATTATGACTTATATTGGGAAAGAGAAGTAAATGGAAAAACTCAAATGGGAAGCGGAATATTTAATGGAGAAATAGGAACAATTACAGGAATTTCTGAGGTTGAAAAACAAATAGAAATCAAATTTGATGATGATAAAACAGCATGGTATGAATTCCAAGACTTAGATCAAATAGAACATAGTTATGTAGTAACAATCCACAAAGCACAACGGAAGTGAATTTGATGTAGTAATAATGGTAGTACCACAATCATCTCCAATGTTATTAACTAGAAACCTACTATATACAGGAATAACTAGAGCTAAAAAATTATTAATAATAATTGGAAGTGAAAGAACTGTAGAGTTTATGATAAAAAATGTCGACAGCAGAAAAAGAAATACAGGATTAAAATATAAAATGAAATAAAGAAGGTGTTTAAAGGAGAAATATTAGACTTAATATATCCACCAAAGTGTGGAATTTGTGGAAAGATAAGCAAAGATTTTCTTTGCGCGAAATGTGTTATATTATTAGAAAAACAGGCAATTTTTGAAATAGAAGATACAAGAAATCAAGAAAAAAACTTCGATGAACTTTTATATGTTTTTAAATATGAAGGCACAGCTAGACAAAATATATTAAAATATAAATTTAAAGAAAGCTCATATTTGTACAAAATGTTTGTGAATTTTATGTTAAAAAATCAAAAATTCTTTGAAAATATACAAAAATATGATACAATTGTGCCAGTTCCAATAAGTAAAAAAAGATTTTTGGAAAGAGGCTATAATCAAAGTTATTTACTAGCAAAAGAGATAGCTAAAAAAGTAGGAATAAAGTGTGAAAACAAAATTCTTAAAAAAACGAAAAATATCATAGAGCAAAGCAAATTAAATAAAGAAGACAGAGAAAAAAATATTATAGGTGTATATGAAATAGAAAATATACACAAAATATCAGATAAAAAGGTGTTATTATTAGATGATATAATAACAACAGGCAGTACAGCAAATGAATGTGCAAAAATGCTTTTAACAGCAAAACCTAAAAAAATAGGAGTACTTACAATAGCAAAAGACTAAAGAAAAATAGAAAGGAATTATAATATGGAAGATTTAGTAGAAAGTATATTAGACTATATTAGGTCAGATTACACAGATTATGCAGTAATGATAAATGGTGAATGGGGTTCACGGAAAAACTCATTTTTGGAATAACAAAATAAGAAAAAAAATAGAATCAATGCAATTAAATGGAAAAAAATATACAACAATATATATGTCATTATATGGAATATCAAATCTTGAAGAAATCAGCAAAAAAATCTTTATAGAAACAACACAATTAATGGACAAAAACTTAAGAAGATTTATGAATGCAAGTGGTCAACAAACAATACCAGAATATGCAAAAACAGGAATAGACATGGCAAACTTTTTTGGAGTAACACAAAATGGGGACAAAATAGACTATAAAGAATTCTTTTCAACAGATGACAAAGTATTGTGCTTTGATGACCTTGAAAGAGCCAATGTGGATGTTATTGATATATTAGGGTATATAAACAACTTTGTAGAGCATGATCATATAAAAACAATAATAATATGTAATGAAAAAGAGCTTTCAACAAAATTAAAAAGTTCAAATCTAGAAATGAAAACTTTTATAGCAACATATTTATTAGATAAACAAGAAGAACTAAACAAAACAGACAAACCAATGGTGGAGAAAATTCAAGATAAAATAGAGCATGTTTTTGACAAAGCAAATGATTATGAAAGAATTAAAGAAAAACTAATTGGTGAAACATTTGAATATGCACCAAAATTTGATTATATAATAAATGGAATATTAATGAGATATGAAACAAATCCAGATTTAATAAGATTTTTAAGAGAAAATACAGGGCTAATAATATCAACATTTAATAAAAGTGGAACAAGAAACCTAAGAATATTAAAACATGCATTAAATGATTTCAAAAAAATATATGAAATGGTAAATAAATCATATCCAAATACAAGTCATAGAGTAATGCAAACAATGCTTATATTTACAATAGCAATATCATTTGAAATAAAAGCAGGAAAAATAACAAAAGACAAATTTATAAACATTAAAGACAATGAAGAATACAAATCAATATTAGTATCATCAAGAATATTAATGGATAATAGACAATTCTATATAAAAGAATTTGATAACAACTATTATTACAATTTTAAAGCGGAATATAGATTCTTCAAATTTATTGAATACTATATAAGAACTCGTATATTTGATATGAAACTATTTAAAGAAAATATGGAAACAATAAGAAATACAGTAGACACGGAAAACTTACCAGCATATAAAAGATTACTTACAGAAGAATATTGGAAGATATCAGATGACCAATTTGGAAAAGTAATAGAAGAAATAATAGAAGATGTCAAAGAAGGAAAACTATCATTAATAGACATGGTTAAAGTGTTTGCATATTTCAGCTATTTTACAAGAAAAGGACTAATAGAATATGATTTAAAAACACTAAAAGCAATATTTTTTGATGGAATGAATAAAGCATCATTAACTTCAGCTTATTGTGAAAATGTAAATGAAGAACTTGGAAAAATAGCAATAGAAGAGGTTGCAGAAGATATGGAAGACATATTAAATCATTTTAATACTCTAAATAATCAATTATTAGACAAAATGTACAAAGAAAAGGCAGAAGGTGTAATGAAATGTATTCCAATGAAAATGGAACTATTTTATGAAAAATTTGATAAAGAATGTATGGAAATACCAATATTCAAATATTACGATATGTTCCAGTTATTCCAAAGAATATCATGTGCAAGCAATGAAGACATAGTTTTAATAAGAGAAAAACTAGTTGATAGAGTTAAGAAAAATCCTAAAAAAATAGAACCGGAAATGAAAAATATAAAACAATTAAAACAAATAATAGATGATTACTTAAAAGGAAAAGAACCATCAATAAAAGTTGTAATGCTAAAAGAATTTTCAAATAGTTTGGGATATATATTAGATAAATATAAAATAAGCTTTTTACCAAGAAGAGAAGAAAAAGTAGAAAGCACAGAAAGTGAATAAAGGACGTAAAAATTATGAATAAAAATTATGATAAGAAAAAATATTTAACACTATTAAGTAAAGATTATAAAAATATAAATGAAGTGTCAGAGGAAATTATAAATTTGCAAGCAATTATAAATCTACCAAAGGGAACAGAGATGTTTTTAAGTGATATACATGGAGAATATGAGCCATTTGAACATATTTTAAATAATGGTGGAGGAATAATAAAAAGTAAAATTGATGATATATTTGGAAACACTATAAGTAAAAAAGAAAGAGCAACACTTGCAACTTTAATATATTATCCAGAAGAAAAATTAAAACTTATAAAAAAAGAAGAAAAAGATTTAGATGAATGGTATAATATAACACTATATAGACTAGTAGAAGTTGCAAAAAAAGTAAGCTCAAAATACACAAGATCGAAAGTTAGAAAAGCAATAACAAGTGGTTTTGAATATGTAATAGATGAACTTTTAAATTCACAAGCAGGAAATGAAAAAGACAAAGAAAGATATTATAAAGCAATAATAAATACTATAATAAGATTAAATCAAGCAGAAAGCTTTATAATAGCAATATCTAACTTAATAAAAAGAATGGCAATAGATCACTTACACATAATTGGAGATATATTTGACAGAGGAATGCATCCAGACTATGTAATAGAAAAACTAAAAAGATTTCATAGTATTGATATTCAATGGGGAAATCATGATGTATTATGGATGGGAGCAACATGTGGAAATGAAGCAAGTATAGCAACAGTAATAAGAATATGTGCAAGATATAATAATATAGGAATATTAGAGGATGGATATGGAATAAATACAAGACCATTATCAACATTTGCGATGGAAACATATAAAGATGATGATTGCAAAAACTTTGCACCAAAAGTATTTGATGAAAGTAAATATGATGATAGTGATAAAACAAATATATCAAAAATTCATAAAGCAATAACAATAATTCAATTTAAATTAGAAGGGCAAATGATAAAAAGACATCCAGAATATCATTTAGAAAATAGACTGTTGTTAGACAAAATGAATTTGAAAAAAGGATACGTAAAAATAAATGGCGAAAAATATGAAATAAATGATACAAATTTCCCAACAATAGATAAAGACAACATATATGAATTATCACCAGAAGAAAAAGAAGTAATGGAAAGATTGTGTGAATCATTTAGAAAAAGCCCAAGACTAAATGAACATATAGATTTTCTATATAAAAAAGGAGAATTATACACAATATTTAATTCAAACTTATTATTCCATGCATGTGTTCCTATGGATGAAAATGGAGAATTTAAAGAAGTTGAATTTTTAGGAAGAAAAACTAAAGGAAAAGAATATTTTGACCTAATAAATGAAACAATAAACAAAATATGGATAACAAAAGGAACAATAGATAAAGAAATATTAGATATAATGTGGTATCTATGGATATCACCAGATTCACCATTTTTTGGAAAAGATAAAATGGCAACATTTGAAAGCTATTTTGTAAAAGACAAAGAAATGTCAAAAGAAAAGAAAAATCCATATTATTCATTAACATATGATGAAAAAATATGTGATAAAATTTTAAAAGAATTTGGATTATCTAAAAAAGATTCACATATAGTAAATGGACATATGCCAGTAAAAGCAAAAGATGGTGAAAGTCCAATACGTGGAAATGGAAAATTACTAGTAATAGACGGAGGATTTGCAAAAAGCTACCAAAGTAAAACTGGAAATGCAGGATATATTTTAACATACAATTCAAATGGATTGCTACTTAGTCAAAACAAACCATTTGAATCAGTTGAAAAAGCAATATCAGAAGAAAAAGATATAATTTCTGAACTAATAGTAAAGAAAACTGGAATTCAACGAAAATCTGTTGGAGACACAGATATTGGAAAAAAATTAAAACAAGAAATTTCAGACTTAGAGCAATTATTGTTGTTCTATGAATCAGGAGAATTAAAACAAATTAATTAAATTATAAAAATATAATTAGATTTTGATTTAAAATCTAAAAAAATGTATAAAATTTTCCGCTTTTGTAATAATAAGAATATAAGGAAAAAGTTATATTTAAGTTAAAGAAAACAAAAGGAGGAAAATTATGAAAGCAACAGGTGTTGTAAGAAGAATAGATGACTTAGGAAGAGTTGTAATTCCAAAAGAAATAAGAAAAACATTGAGAATAAAAGAAGGAGACCCGCTAGAAATATTCACAGATAGAGAAGGGCAAGTAATATTAAAAAAATATTCACCAATAGGAGAACTTTCAGAATTTGCATCAGGCTATGCAGAAACACTATCTAAAACAACAGGTCATATTGCATGTATTACAGACAAGGATATGGTAATTGCAGTATCTGGTGGTTCAAAAAAGGAATTTTTGGAGCAAGATATAAGTCCTGAATTAGAGCAATTGATGGAAGATAAAGAAGTATATACAAGTAAAGAAAACAGTGACATAGCAATGCCAATAACAAAAAATGGCAACAATGATAGAAAAAATAATGCACAAGTAGTATACCCAATAATATCAAATGGTGATACAATAGGAACAGTAATATTAATGTCTAAAGAAGCAGATAAAAAAATGAATGAAGTAGAGAAAAAAGTAGCACAATCAGCAGCTAGTTTCTTAGGAAGTCAAATGGATATATAATAAAAAAAGCAGGTTAGTAATTAAAATTATTAACTTGTTTTTTTATGAAAAATGAAGAAGGGAAGAAAATGATAGATATAAAAAAAGTAAAAAGCGAATTTGAAAAATATGTAGAAAAATATGATATAAATCAAGGAAGAGTAAGACTAAAAAAAGAACATATAGAAAGAGTAGCAAAACTAAGCAAAAAAATAGCAACTAAACTAAATTTAACAGAAGAGCAAATTGCATTAGCAGAAATAATAGGATATTTCCACGATATAGGAAGATTTGAGCAAATAAGAAAATATGACACATTTAGTGACAAAGATTCAGAAAACCATGCAGTACTTAGTTGTAAAGTTCTATTTGAAGAAGGATTAATACATAAATTTGAAATCGAAGAAAAATATTATAAAACAATAAAATTAGCAGTATTAAATCATAACAAAGATAAAATACAAGAAGGACTAACTGAAGAAGAAAATCTATTTGCAAAAATTATTAGAGATGCAGATAAATTAGATATATATTATACAATTTGTAACTATGACTTTGAAAGTATATTTTGGTATAAAAATTTTGACCAAGAAGAAATAAGCAAGCTAATGATAAAAGAATTTACAGAAGACAAACATATTAATTATGGAGATATAAAAAACAATGCAGATCAAATAGTGGTATTTTATGCATATATTTATGACTTCAACTTCAAATTTTCATTAGAATATTTGAAAAGAAAAAAATATTTACAGGAATTCACAAAAGTTGTTATGCAAAATTTTAAAGCTCCAAAAATAGAAGAACAAGTAAATGATATATTAAAAATATCAGAAAAATATATAAATCAAAAAACTATGGAATAGTCCATAGTTTTTGCTATTTTATTGAAAAGAGTAATATTTCAAAACTTAATGCATAAAATAAATATGGTCAATAAGGCTATTGGTAGAAAATAGATATGTGAACATTGTGTGAAAAATGCAAAAATAGTATTGACTTTTAATAAAAAAGGGTATAAATTATTAGCAGACACACGAAGAGAGTGCTAAAAGAAAAAGGAGGTAATTAAAAATGATAAAACCATTAGGAAGTAGAGTATTAATAAAAATGAAAGAAGGCGAAGAAACGACCAAAAGTGGAATAATTTTAGCAAGTGGAGCAGCAGAAAAACCACAAATAGCTGAAGTAATAGAAGTTGGACCTGGAGAAAAAATAGATGGAAAACCAGAAGTAATGGAAGTAAAAAAAGGTGACAACATAATAATAAATGATTATGCTGGAACGAAAGTAAAATATGAAGGAACAGAGTACATAATAGTAAAACAAAGTGACATATTAGCTATAGTAGAATAAATAGAAAATAAGCAGAATAGCTGCAAAAGAAAGGAAGGATAAAAATGGCAAAAGTCATAAAATTTGGAGAAGATGCAAGAAAATCTTTATTAGAAGGCGTAAATAAATTAGCAGATACAGTAAAAGTAACATTAGGACCAAAAGGTAGAAATGTAGTATTAGATAAAAGTTTTGGTGCACCATTAATTACAAATGATGGTGTAACAATTGCAAAAGAAATTGAGCTTGAAGATAAATTTGAAAACATGGGAGCAAGACTTGTAAAAGAAGTATCAACAAAAACAAACGATGTAGCAGGTGATGGAACAACAACTGCTACAGTATTAGCACAAAGTATGATAAAAGAAGGAGTAAAAAATGTTGCTGCAGGTGCAGATCCAATGGCAATAAAAAGAGGAATAGATAAAGCTGTAAACACAGCAGTAGATGGATTAAAAGAAATAAGCTCAGAAGTAAATGGAAAAGAAGATATAGCAAGAGTTGCAAGCATATCTGCAAATAATAAAGAAATAGGAAACTTAATTGCAGATGCAATGGAAAAAGTATCAAAAGATGGAGTAATAACAATAGAAGAATCAAAAACATCACAAACAGAATTAAATGTTGTGGAAGGAATGCAATTTGACAAAGGATACTTATCACCATATATGGCAACAGATACAGAAAAAATGGAAGCAGTTTTAGATAACCCATACATATTAATAACAGACAAAAAAATAAGTAACATTCAAGAAATATTACCACTACTAGAATCTTTAATGCAAGAATCAGGAAAACTATTAATAATATGTGATGATATGGAAGGTGAAGCTTTATCAACATTAATTTTAAATAAACTAAGAGGAGTATTAAATGTAGTAGTAGTTAAAGCACCTGGATTTGGAGATAAGAGAAAATCAATGCTAGAAGATATTGCAATACTAACAGGTGGTGAAGTTATAACATCAGATTTAGGACTAGAATTAAAAGACACAACTGTAGCTCAACTTGGTAGAGCAAAACAAGTAAAAGTTCAAAAAGAAAACACAATAATAGTAGATGGTGCAGGAGACAAAGAAAAAATAGCACAAAGAGTTGCGCAAGTAAAAGCTCAAATTGAAGAAACACAAAGTGATTATGACAAAGAACAATTACAAGAAAGACTAGCAAAGATAGCTGGTGGAGTTGCTGTAATTGGAGTAGGTGCAGCTACAGAAGTAGAAATGAAAGATAAAAAACTAAGAATTGAAGATGCTTTATCTGCAACAAAAGCAG
>USHX01000028.1 GCA_900554565.1 uncultured Clostridium sp. | reverse complement strand
CGAGCTGGGTTCAGAACGTCGTGAGACAGTTCGGTCCTTATCTGTCGCAGGCGCAGGATATTTGAGGGGAGTTGACCTTAGTACGAGAGGACCAGGTTGAACTTACCAATGGTGTATCAGTTGTCATACCAATGGCACGGCTGAGTAGCTAAGTAGGGAAGGGATAAACGCTGAAAGCATCTAAGTGTGAAGCCCACCCCAAGATAAGATATCCCATACCATAAGGTAGTAAGATTCCATGTAGACTACATGGTTGATAGGTTGGAGGTGTAAGTGTAGTGATACATTAAGCTGACCAATACTAATAAATCGAGGGCTTAACCACAATTAAAATAATCGAAAGAAATCGTAAAACTAACCTAAATTCATCTATGTATTTTTGAGTGTGCTTTTAAAAAAGTTACACAAAATTTTAAAAAGTACTTGTAAAATTATATTAATTAGGATATAATACAAAAGTACCAAGAATAAGTAATTAATTTTCTGGTGATGATGACACTTAGGGTAATACCTGTTCCCATTCCGAACACAGAAGTCAAGCCTAAATGTGCCGAAAATACTTGCGGGTTACCCTGCTGGAAAGATAGGTTATTGCCAGATTTTATATATTCCTCATTAGCTCAGTTGGTAGAGCGCTCGGCTGTTAACCGATAGGTCGTTGGTTCGAGTCCAACATGAGGAGCCAGATAAAAGATAGTAAATAAAAAATTATTTATTATCTTTTTTTGTTCGCTAGATTTAGTGGAAAGAATACAAAAAAGAAGCAATGAAATGTATTCTACTATGTTCAAATTGTCATAAAGAAATTCATTCCGAGTTAGGCTATAAATATTGATAGGAGAGAAGTAATGAAAAAAGTAATAAATACAGCAATAAATGGAGCTAAAAGATACATGTTTGGGATATTAATTTGTAGTCTTGTAACATCATTTTTTGCAATACATTTAACAAAATATATTTCATATATTATAGATGGTGTAATAAAGCAAACAATGGATTTACCACCGTATATAAAAAGAAGTTTTTTTATTGATAGTACTGAAGGAAAATTATTTGTATTAGTAATATACATGATATTATTAGTATTAATAATAAGTATTGCAAACTATATCAAAAACATTTTTAATACAAAATTTAGATTAACAATGAATAAAAATTTAAAAAGTGAATTGTTAAATCATGCTACGTATTTAGAATATAAAGAATATATTAAATATGGAAAATCCCAAATTCTGCAAAGAATTGGTAGTGATTCAAATAGTTTTATAGAATTTGTAAGCAGTAAATATAATTTGATATTAGATTCAATATTTACATTGATTTTTTCTATTTATGAAATAACTAATTTAAATATTATAATAAGTATAAGCATAATGTGCATAGTTTTTATAATAGCCATAATGTCAATAATCTATTTTAAACTTACAAAACCAATTGTGAATAAAAATATAGAATTTCATGAGAAATTAATTTCAACAACAATGAATGCAATTTATAATCCGAAAATGATAAAAATATTTAATAGAGAAGAGAAAGAAATAGAGAATTTTAATAAAATTAGTGAAAAATATAGAAAGAATGATAAAAAGCTTATAGATTATTTGATTTATTATGAATTAATAGCATCCGGAATTAGAAAATTGAAAAATCCTATAATATTTCTAATATGCGGTTTATTAATAGTAAATGGAAAGATGAATATTGGTGCTTTAGTTGTATTAATGTCATATTCAACTAATTTATTAAATTATATTGTACAAATTATGTATGCAATAGAAGGAATAAATGAATTTTTAGTACCAACTAATAGAATTAATAATTTTTTGAAACTATATGAAGAATCAAAGGAGCAAAAGAAAATAACTCTTAATGAAATAAGCTTAGAATTTATAAATGTTACAATAAAAATAAATAAAACCGAAATTGTATCTAATATATCATTTAAAATTTCCAAGGGACAAACCATTTTTTTAGTTGGAAATAATGGTGCAGGGAAATCTATGATAATAAAGGTATTGCTTGGTTTTATTCCCTACGAAGGTACTATTTTACTAGGAGGAATAGATATACAAACTCTTAATAAAAAGACACTCAGAAAATGCATTGGAGTAGTATTTCAAGAACCATATATTATATCAGATACTGTAAAAAATAATATAGATATGTTTGATGAATTTGATTTAAATGATGTAGAAGAGATTGCTAAACTTTGTCAAATACACGAAGAAATAGAAAAATTTCCTGATAAATATAACGAACTACTTGGAGATAGAGGAACCAAATTAAGTGGTGGTCAGAAACAAAGAATTTCTATAGCAAGAACATTGATTCAAAATAATCCAATAATTATTTTTGATGATGTTTTAAGCAAAATTGATAATATAACAAAAGAAAAAATTGTTAATAATTTAAAGCAATTCAATAAACAAAAAATAACTATATATATTACACAAGAATTAGATAAAATTCCCAATGATTCAATGGTGTTCTTTCTAGATAAGGGAAAAATTGTAATGGGAAAACAAATAAATCTTATAAATAGAAATGAAAATTATAACAAATTAATTAGCATTTGCAATAATATGATAGGAGAAAACTATGACTAAACTAAAAAATATGTTTCATTATGGAAAATTTGAAAAAAGAATAATAATAGTAACTTTAATGCATATAATTTTCCCAATTATATGGATATGCATTGAACAATATTTAACATATTCTTTAATTGATGATGCAATAAAAGACCAAAATATCAAATTAGTTATAAATATTTCTTTATTAATGTTGTCATATATAATAATTCAGAGAATATGTGGAATAGTAGAATGTTTAATTCGACATCATTTACAAAGGGATTTTTCGGATTATGTGAGAAAAGACATTTTTAAAAAAATTATTACTTCTAAGATAGAATATATTGATAAAAGCAATACAGGAGAATTGTTTGAATTGGTAATGAATGACTCAGATAGTTTTGCAACATTTTTTACTCAAAATGGTTCAGTGTCAATTGAAAGTTTTTCAAGCGTAATGGCTTATTTAATAATTGTTTCTTTTATAGATATTAAGTTAACATTGATAATTGGCTTATTTTATTTAATAGCATATATTTCTGTAATTATATCAAATAAAAAGACTTTTATATTGATGCATAAAATCAGAGAATTGAATATAGATATAACAAAATGGGCAAATGAACAAATTGATGGAATAGAAGTAATAAAATCATTAGGTGTTGAAAAACAACGTTTGATAAATATGAAAAATTTGCTAAATCAGTATACACTAGAATCTTCTGATGTAGATAGAAAAATAAGAAATTATAATATAATTTATGATATTTTTTCACTGCTTACAATAGTAATTGTTACATATTTGGGTGGATTAAATGTAGTAGAAGGAATATTATCTTATGGTAGTTTGGTAATATTTATAAATAGTACTAAAAGTATAAATGAAAGCTGTAATATGTTAATAGAACATTTTAGAAGGTTAAATCAATCATATATTTCAGCTCTTAAGATACTTGAATTTAATGAAAAACATCAACCAGAGAAGAACAATGGACAAGCTAAATTAACAAAAATAAAACAAGTAGAATTAAAAAATATTAATTTTTCATATGATGGAGAAAAGAAAATCTTAGAAGATATAAACTTAAAGGTAAATGAGAATGAAAAAGTTGCAATTATAGGAAGAACAGGGGCAGGAAAAACAACTTTAGTGAATTTACTATGTAGATTTTATGACTTAAAAGATGGAGAAATTTTGATAAATAGAGAAAATTATGAAAAATATGATATAAAGAGTCTCAGAGAACAAATAGGATATGTTTTACAGGAAGTTGTAATATTTGATGGAAATGTTTATGAAAATATAAATTATGCAAATAAGAAAGTAAAAAAAGAAGAAATAGAAGAGATTTGTAAAAAATTAAATTTACATAGAAAAATAGTAAGTTGGGAAAAGGGATATGAGACTAATTTAAATGATAATAAAGATTTATTATCACAAGGAGAAAAACAAATGATAAATTTTGCAAGGATATTATTAGAAAACCCAAGTATGATAATTTTAGATGAGGTAACATCTTCATTAAGTTATGAAAATGAAGAACTGATAAAGAATGCAATAAATCAAATTATGAAAGGAAGAATATGTTTTGTAATTGCTCATAGGCTATCAACTATAAAAAACTGTGATAAGATAGTATCTATAAGTAATGGGAAAATTATAAGTGAGGAATGTAAAATATCTTAGACCTTATATTAGAACAACTAAAAAATATTTATAAAATATAGTCTATTTTAATAAAAAGTAGTATAATACAAATATCATAAAAAGATAAATATTTTACAAAGGAGAATAAAAGATGATACAAACAATTGAAACATATTTTTTACTTTTTATATCATATGCTTTTTTAGGATGGTGTATGGAAATTGGTTGCAAATATGTCCAATTTGGAAAATTTATAAACAGAGGATTTCTAATTGGACCATATTGTCCAATATATGGTTGGGGAGCAATAGCAATAACAATTCTCTTAAAAAGATACACATATGACCCATTAGTACTATTTATAATGTCAACATTAGTATGCTCAATAATAGAATATTTTACAAGTTACTTTATGGAGAAAAAATACCATGCTAGATGGTGGGACTATAGCAACAAAAAATTCAATATAAATGGTCGTATATGTTTAGAAACGTTAATACCATTTGGAATTTTAGGTTTATTTATAATGTATGTTACAAACCCAATGTTATTTAATATGTACCAATCAATGTCAGAAATAGCATTACATGTGACTTCAATAACACTATTTATAATATTTATAGTTGATAATATTATTTCTTCAAATATTATTTCAAGTGTAAATGTAGAAGGTTCAAAATTAGTAAAAGATAATACAGAAGAAATAACAGAAAAAGTAAAACAAATTTTAAGAGAAAAATCATGGCTACATAGAAGACTTATAAATGCATATCCAAATTTAAAAGATATAAGAGTAAAAATAAAAAAAGTAAAAGAAAAAGTTAAAAATAAAAAACAAGAATAGAAGTGAGAAAATGCAAGAAAAAAATAATTTACCAATAGGAGTTTTTGACTCAGGAATTGGTGGTGTAACAGTATTAAAAGAAATAATAAAAATTATGCCACACGAAAATTACATATACTACAGCGATTCGAAAAATAATCCATATGGAGATAGAAGTAAAGAAGAAATAATAGAAATATGTGACAATATAGTAAAAATGTTTATAAAGAAAAATTGTAAAGCTATAGTAATTGCATGTAATACTGCTAGTGCTAAAGCAGTAGAAACACTAAGAAAAAAATATCTCAATATACCTTTTGTGGCAATAGAGCCAGCATACAAAATGGTTTATGATTATGCATATGATAAACCAACTCTAGTAATGGCAACAAAGGGAACCATAGAAAGCGAAAAATTTAATCTTCTTTATCATAAATATGATAACCATAAAACTGAATTGCTATCATGTGTAGGATTAGCAGATATTATTGAAGAAGGTAATCAGAAAAAAATTGAACAATATTTGAATGAAAATTTAAGTGAATACAAAGGAAAAATTAAAAATATAGTTCTTGGTTGTACACATTATCCATTAGTACAAAATGAAATAAAAAGTGTAATGGGGGAGAATGTTACATTTTTCAATGGAGCACCTAACTTGGCAAGACATTTAAAAGAAATATTAGAAGATAAAAAATTGCTTGGAGAAAATGAAGGAAATATCGAATTTTTTGATTCAAGTAATTCTAAACAAAAAGAAGAAAGATTTTTTTATTATGTAAAAAATAAATAATTAAAGAGTAATATAAAATACTTATTATATAAACTTTTCATTCGTAATTTAGTTTAAAGTTTATATAATAAGTATTTTCATTATACCAAATAAATAATTATAAATATTTTTTCAATTGTTCAACAGTATTCTCTTGAAACTTAATGAATTCATTCAAAATATTTTTAGTTTGCTTAGGCGCATCAGGATTATTATTTAATAATTTTACACCTTCAATAATTCCCATATTAGTGCCTTGTAACATCATCTCAGAAATCTTTGAATCACTTTTATCATTCATAGTATTCCACTCAATAGCCATCCAACCCATTGCCTTTTGCGTAGGATTTAATTCCTTTGGAAATTCTCCAAACTTACTAAGTTCGTTATTAACTTGATTCAAAATCTCATTATATTTATCATATTGAAATTTTAAATCATTTTTTAAATCTTGACTTTGAACTTTCTCAGAAATAGTTGATATTGAATCCATACCCATTTTAATACCTTTATTGACTTCATTTAAAATATATTGTGTGTTATCTTCCATAAAGACCTCCAAAAATTTATTTATATTTAGTATTGTCAAAAAAATAGAAATAAATTCATTAATGAAAAATTTTTAAAAAAATAAAAAATACATTTTTTACTTAAATTAATTCACAAAAAATTCACAAATAAAATTAGCAGAACGTATTGACAAGTGCTAAAAAAGGGTATAATATATAGAAAGTTAGCAAACAATATAAAAGAGTGCTAAAAGACTAGCAATTAAAACTATTAATGAGGTGAAAAAAATTGTTAGACAAAAGGAAAAAACAAGTATTACAAGCAATTGTAGAAGAATATATAAACACAGCAGAGCCAGTAAGTTCAAATGCACTAACCAAAAATCATGGACTAGACTGTAGTAGTGCAACAATAAGAAACGAAATGGCAGATCTAGAAAAAAGTGGTTATTTAGACAAAACACATACATCAAGTGGAAGAATACCGTCAGCTAAAGGATACAGATACTATGTAGATGAATTAATAAATGACAAAGATATAAGTGTAGAAGAAATAAAATACATTAGTTCAAAATTAGAAACAAAAGTAAATGAAATAGAAGACCTAACAAAAATCGCAGCAAACACAATATCAGAAGTAACACATTACACAACAGTATCAATTGGACCAAAAACAACAAGTCAAATAATAGAAGAAATAAAATTCGTACTATTAGGCACAAGAATGATGATGGCAGTAATACTAACAGACACAGGACTTGTAAAAGAAACAATAATAAAATTTGATGAAGATGTAAACCAAAAACAAGTAGAAACGATGAACTACATGTTTAATAACAAACTAAAAGGGCAACCTATAGAAACAATAGATAGACCATTAGAAGAATACTTATATGATGAAATGACATATAGTATAAATGTAATAAAACCAGTAATAGAGCAAATAAAAAAGGTACTAGAAGAAGATGAAAAAATATATCTAGAAGGTGCAAATAAAGCCTTTGACTTACCAGAATTCAATAGTTTAGAAGTAGCCAAAAACTTCATAAACATATTAGACACAAAAGAAGTTGTAGCAGACATGTTAAATTCAGGATTTGCAGAAGATATAAAGGTTTATATTGGTGAAGAAAACGAAAAAGATGAACTAAAAGACTTCAGCGTAGTAACATTCAAACACAAAGTAAATGGAAAAGACTTAGGAACAATAGGAATAATAGGACCAAAGAGAATGGACTACTCAAAAGTAATTTCAGTAATGAAATATATAAATCATAAATTAAATGAAAATCAAGAATAAGAAGGGAAGAAGGGAAAAGATGTCAGAACAAGAAAAAGAAATCAAAAAAAATGAAAAAAAGCAAGAAACAAAAATTGAAGATATGGTTCCAAAAAAAGATTATGAAGAATTAGATGACAGATATAAAAGAATACTTGCTGAATTTGAAAACTTCAAAAAGAGAAGTGGAAAAGAAAGAGAAGGATTATATAATTCTATATTATCAGATGTAGTAGAAGTAATGCTTCCAATAGTTGACAATCTAGAAAATGCTGCAAAAGTAGAAACAGCAGATGAAAATTACAAACAAGGAATAGAATTAGTATTAAAACAATTTAAAGATGTTTTATCATCAAAAGGTGTAGAAGAAATAAAAGCATTAGGAGAAACTTTTGACCCAGAATTACACGAAGCTGTAGGAAGTATACAAGATGACAACTTAGGAGAAAAAGAAATCGCTCAAGAATACAGAAAAGGATATAAAATAGGAAATAGAGTTGTTAGACATTCAATGGTTGTCGTAGCAAACTAAAACAAGTTATTAATTTTAATAATGGCAAATCAGAGAAAAAGCCATTAAACCACATATATAAAGATATAAAAAAGAATAGATTTTAGATTCTCTGGCTAAATCTATAAAAGAAAGGAAGAATAAAAATGGGAAAAATTATAGGAATTGACTTAGGAACAACAAACTCATGTGTAGCAGTTATGGAAGGAGGAGAAGCAGTAGTAATACCAAATGCAGAAGGAAATAGAACAACTCCATCTGTAGTTGCATTCTCAAAAAACGGAGAAAGACTAGTAGGGCAAATAGCAAAACGTCAAGCTGTTACAAACCCAGATAACACAGTTATTTCAATAAAAAGAAAAATGGGAACAAATGAAAAAGTAGATATTGAAGGAGACAAATTCTCTCCACAAGAAATATCAGCAATGATTTTACAAAAATTAAAATCAGATGCAGAAAATTATTTGGGACAAAAAGTAACACAAGCTGTTATTACAGTACCTGCATACTTTAGCGATAGTCAAAGACAAGCAACAAAAGATGCTGGTAAAATTGCTGGACTAGAAGTATTAAGAATTATAAATGAACCAACAGCAGCAGCTTTAGCTTATGGAATGGACAAAGAACAAGATCAAAAAATATTAATTTATGACTTAGGTGGAGGAACATTCGATGTTTCTATATTAGATATTGGTGATGGAGTATTCGAAGTTTTAGCTACAAATGGTAACACACACTTAGGTGGAGATGACTTTGATGAAGCAATTATCAATTACTTAGTTGATGAATTCAAAAAATCAAATGGAATTGACTTAAAAACAGATAAAATGGCAATGCAAAGATTAAAAGAAGCAGCAGAAAAAGCTAAAATAGAATTATCAGGTGTACAACAAACACAAATCAACTTACCATTCATTACAGCTGATTCAACAGGACCAAAACACTTAGATATAACATTAACAAGAGCTAAATTTGAAGAATTAATTCATGATTTAGTAGAAGCAACAGCAGGACCAGTAAATCAAGCATTAAAAGATGCTGGATTATCAGCAAATGACATTCATAAAGTATTATTAGTTGGTGGTTCTACAAGAGTTCCAGCTGTACAAGAAGCAGTAAAAAGAATAACAGGAAGAGATGCTGACAAAGGTATAAACCCAGATGAATGTGTTGCAATTGGTGCAGCTATTCAAGGTGGTGTATTATCTGGAGATGTAAAAGACTTAGTATTACTAGATGTAACACCATTATCATTAGGTATTGAAACATATGGTGGAGTATTTACAAAATTAATTGAAAGAAACACAACAATACCAACTAAAAAATCACAAATATTCTCAACAGCAGCAGATGGTCAAACATCAGTAGAAGTTCACGTATTACAAGGTGAAAGAGAAATGGCTGCATATAATAAAACATTAGGAAGATTCCAATTAACAGGAATTCCAGCAGCACCAAGAGGAGTTCCACAAATCGAAGTAACATTTGATATAGATGCTAACGGAATTGTGCACGTATCTGCAAAAGATATGGCAACAGGAAACAGCCAAAATGTATCAATTACTGCATCAACAAACTTAACAGATGATGATATTGATAGAGCAGTAAAAGATGCTGAAGCACATGCTGAAGAAGATAAAAAGAAAAAAGAAGAAATTGAAGTTAGAAACAATGCTGAAAGTTTAGTATATAATAGTGAAAAAACATTAACAGATTTAGGAGACAAAATTAGTGGAGAAGAAAAAGCAAAAGTAGAAGCTGAAATTGATAACACTAAAAAAGCTCTTGAAACAAACGATACAGCTAAAATAAAAGAAGCAACTGAAAAACTAACAAAAGTATTTTATGATATGTCAGAACAATTATACAAAAATGCAAATCCAAATGCTGGTGTAGATCCAAATGCAGCAAATGCAGAAGGACCAAAAACAGATGAAAATGGAAATGTATATGATGCAGACTACAAAGTTGAAGATGATGGAGACAATAAATAAGATATAAATAGAATTAAGGGGGAATTATTTTAAAAAGTAGACCCCCTTAATATTCCTAAGGAGGAAAATCAATAATGGCACAAAAAAGAGACTATTATGAAGTATTAGGTGTAAACAAAAATGCAACAGATGATGAACTAAAAAAAGCATACAGAAAACTTGCTAAAAAATATCACCCAGATGCAAATCCTAACAATAAAGAAGAAGCGGAAGCTAAATTCAAAGAAGTAAATGAGGCATATGAAAATTTATCAGACCCACAAAAAAGAAAAATGTATGACCAATTTGGATTTAATGGACCACAAGGCGGATTTGGCGGTGCTGGTGGACCATTTGGTGGTCAAGGTGGCTATTATTCATATAGTTCATCTGGATTTGATGGTTTTGGTGACTTTGGAGATTTAGGAGACATATTTTCATCTATATTTGGTGGAGGATTTAATGGAAGAAATTCATCAGCTAAAAGAAATGGACCACGAAAAGGTGCTGACTTAAATGTAAGAATGGAAATAACATTTGAACAAGCATTTTCAGGAGTTGAAAAAGAAATAGCAATAACTAGAGATGAAGAATGTAATGTATGCCATGGAAATGGTGCAAAACTAGGAACATCAAAAGTAAAATGTCAAACATGTCATGGAACAGGTCAAGTAACAGCTGTTCAAAATACAATACTTGGACAAATGCAAACAACAAGAACATGTACAGCATGTCATGGAACAGGTGAAATAATAAGTGAACCATGTGAAAACTGCCATGGAAAAGGAAAAGTAAGAAAACAACCAAAAATAAAAGTAAAAATTCCAGCAGGAATAGACAACAACCAAACAGTAGTATTACGTGGAGAAGGTGAACCAGGAGAAAAAGGTGGGCCAAAAGGAGACTTATATATAACAGTAAAAATAAAAAGACATAGTATATATGAAAGAAAAGGAAACAATGTACTATGTGAAGTTCCAATAACTATAACACAAGCAACACTAGGTGCAGAACTTGAAATACCTATGGTTGATGGGACAAAAGAAAAATATAAAATCCCAGATGGAACACAAACTGGTACAAAATTCACAATAAGAAACAAAGGATTTAAATCAATAAATTCTAGCAGTGTGGGAGATTTTGTATTTACAGTAACAGTAAAAACACCAAAAAGACTAACAAAAGAACAAAGAGAATTGTTAGTACAATTAGCTAAAACAATGAATGAACAACCACCAATAAAAAAACGTGGATTATTCGGCTAAAAAAACAAATAAACGAGCCTAAAGTTATTAATAAAAGTTTAATAATTTTAGGCTTATTTTTTGTGGCAAGTTTATATAATGTATGATAAAATAAAGCACATAAGAAAGGAATAAATAAAATGAAAAAAGTGGTTACAACAATATTGATGATATTATTAATAATATTAACAATTTTAGCAATAATAATATCATATTTTTATATAAAAGATATAAAATCTACTCCAACGGAAGAAATAAAAGAACAATGTCAAATTCAAGAAGAAGACTATTTAGGAAGAAAAGTTTTTGTAATAACACCAAAAGAAGGAAAAAAATCAGAAAAACAAATATTATATTTCCATGGTGGTTCATATGTTGCAGAAGCAAGCAAAAATCATTGGGAATTCTTAAAGCAAATGGTAATAGACACAGGTTGTACAGTAATAATGCCAGATTATCCATTAGCACCTAAATATACATATATAGATGTATTTAACATGATAGAACCATTATATAAAGAAATTTTAGAAAAGATAGAAGCAAAAAATTTAATAGTAATGGGAGATTCAGCAGGTGGAGGAATGGCTCTAGGACTAATGGGAAAAATGTCAGTTCAAAATGAAAACTATATACCATCAAAAATAGTTTTATTATCACCATGGTTGGACACAAGATTAACAAATCCTAAAATTGATGAATTTCAAAAAAGAGATACAGTTTTAAATAAAGAAACCTTAAAAATAGCAGGTGTAGCATATAGTGGGAAAGATGGTCAAAATAGCTATTTGGTAAATCCAATAGATGGAGATATATCAAAACTAGAAAATATAACAATATTTGTTGGAACAGATGATATATTAACTCCAGACTCATACTTATTACAAGAAAAGGCTACGAAAATTGGAAAACAAATTACAATAAAAGAATATCAAAATGCAAAACATATATGGATAATAGAAAAAAATAGTGATGAAGAAGTAACTAAAAAAGGATATGAAGATTTAATAAATCTAATACAAGAATAGTAACAAAATACCTTAGAAAGGGATGAACATAAAATGAAAGAAAAAATAGAAAAAGAATTGTCTTGGAGAAGGTTAGATAATTCAGCAAAAATATTTCCTATATCTGCAGGTAAAAAATATAGTACTGTATTTAGATTATCAGTTGTGTTAAAAGAAAAAGTGAATCCAAATGTATTGGAAGAAGCGGTAAATGCAGCTTTAGATGAATACAAATCTTTTAGAGTAAGAATGAAAACAGGATTTTTCTGGTACTATTTTGAATATAATCCTAAAAATCCGATAATAGAAGAAGAAAGCGATTATCCATGCAAATATATTAATCCAAAAACAAATAACAATTACTTGTTTAAAGTCACATATTTTGAAAACAAAATAAATATAGACATATTTCACTCTTTAACAGATGGGAATAGTGGAACAATATTTTTCAAAGAAATAATATACAATTACTTAGAACTAATGTATCCAGAAGTATTTGTAAAAGAAAGAAGAACAAGAAAAATAAGTCAAAATTTTGAATATACAACAGAAGATAGCTATGTAAAAAATTATGACAAAAAAGCAAAATCTAATGCATCATCTAGAAAAGCCTATGCACTAAAAGGAAATAGAATAAAATTGGGAGCAGTTTCTGCAATACACGAAATAATTGACTTGGAAGACTTAAAAAGAGAAACAAAAAAATATGATGCAACAATAACTCAATACTTAACAGCTGTTTTAATATATTCTATATATGAAGAAAATTACAAAAAGGGGAATGGAAAAAAGCCAATAAAAGTCTGCATACCAGTAAACTTAAAAAAATATTTCCCATCAAAGACAATATCAAATTTTTTCTCATATATAACATTAGAAGCAGACATACAAAATGGAGAATTAGATACATTTGAAACAATAATAGAATTTGTAAAAAAAGACTTTAAAAAGAGATTAACAGAAGAAGAGATAATAAAAACAATGTCAGGAAATGTGAAATTAGGAAATCATCCGTTTATAAAAATAGTTCCATTAGAATTGAAAAAACTATTAGTAAGACTTAGTTATATAGAAATTAGAAAATATACAACCATAACATATTCTAATATAGGAAGAATCGGAATTATAGGAAAATATCAGGATTATATAGATTATTTCTTAAT
Source organism: uncultured Clostridium sp. (assembly GCA_900554565.1). Classification (GTDB taxonomy): domain Bacteria; phylum Bacillota; class Clostridia; order TANB77; family CAG-508; genus CAG-269. The sequence continues at coordinate 2,405 of USHX01000028.1, read as the reverse complement.
GTTAATAGCTCCAGAACCAGTTGAAAAGATAAAATGTTCAAGTTGTTCTTTTGAAAATAAAATGGTTTTTACATTTACATCAATCTTAGACAATAATCAAATAGAAAAAAGATTTTTTGAATTTTTGAGAGACAATAAAATAAAAGTAGAAATAGAAAGTAATGGTGTTTTAAATGATATATCCACAAAAAATGAATAGTAAAAAAAGTGACTTTATATGGAAAATGTCAATAATAATATCTGTATTTGTGGCATGCACATTAGTAGTTATAAATAGGATTACAACTCCTAAAATTCCATGGGCAGCTTTGGTTAATGTAGGAATTATTTATATTTGGGTTACAGTATTTTATTCAATTAAGAAAAGAGTAAATATTGCAGGCCATGTATTTTTACAAACAATAGCAATTTCATTACTAACATTTGCAATAGATTATGAGCTGGGCATGAAAGGCTGGGCTATAAATATAGCTATTCCAATTGTTATTATTATTGCAAATATAACTATGTTAATACTTACTGTTGCAAGCCATAAAAAATATGTACAATATGCTATATACCAGTTAGTGATTGTTTTATTTAGTATGTTGCCAGCAATTTTGGTAACAGAACATATTGCAAATAACAAAGTTTTATGCATTGTTGCAACAGGGATTTCAATAATAAATCTGATTATTAGTTTATTACTATGTGCAAAAGATTTAAAAGAGGTTATAATAAGAAAATTTCATATGTAAAATCGCGGTTATATTCCACTTAATTGTGTAAATGAAAGCGTTGATTATGAATTTTTTTATCTATATAATGCAGTTAAATTATGACTGTATTATTATAAAAGTGAGAACTGAACTTTGAAAAGTTAATACCTGTATTACAGAGTGAGACTTAAGGGATACTTTTATACAAAATGGGAATAATTAAAACAAAAGTAAAACCAACTAAAGAAGGGAGAAGTTTTTATGCAAGAAATAATAGAAAACAATAAGGTAAACGAAGAAAAAGACATAGTAAAAAATCAAACAGGTATTACATTGATTGCATTAGTAATAACAATAATTATATTATTAATTTTAGCTGGGGTATCAATAGCAATGCTAACAGGAAATAATGGAATATTAACTCAAGCAAAATTAGCAAAAGAAAACACAGAACTAGCAAAAGAAGATGAAGAAAATAAATTAGCAGACACTAATGAATATATAAATGAACAATTAGGAAATGCAGTACCAGGTGAAATTGTATCAGAAACAAAAAAAGATAACTATGTTGATAGTAATGGAGATAAAGCAACCGTGCCAGCAGGATTTACAGTATCAAAAATAGCAGAGGAGCAAAAAATTTCAGAGGGATTAGTAATTTATGATATACCAGATGAAGAATTAGCAAATGTGGACTGGACAACTAAAAATTCAGATGGAGCATATAATGTTCAAACATTGTATAATCAATTTGTATGGATACCAGTAGCAAGTGCAGAAAAATATCAAAGAGATTTTAGTTATCCTAGTTGTTATGATAGTAACATAGATACTACACCAATAAATTCAACATTTACAGATACAGGGTATTTGCCAACAGATATACAACCAACAACAGATAGTGCAACAAATAATGAAATAGCAGAAAGAGCAGCGGTATTAAAATATAATGGATTTTATATAGCAAGATATGAAGCTGGAAAAGATAATACAAATGTAATTATTAAACAAAACTCCACAGTATATGTAAGTGAAACTCAAGAAAGCTTTAAAACTATAGGAAAAACAATGTATGGTGATAGTAGTACTTATGTGAAAAGTGCAATATGCTCAGGAATACAATGGGATATGGTAATGAAATTTGTAGATGGGAAAGCAGATGGTAATGGAAATACTTATGATGTAAGAATAATAAATTTAGATAGACATACTGGAAATAAGGCAGAAACAGGTAAAAACTTAGCAGATAAAGTACAAAATATATATGATTTAGAAGGAAACTGCACTGAATATGTAGCAGAAAAAAATAATACTAGCAAGCCGTTTGTCTATCGCGGTGGCCGTTGTTACAGCGACAGTCGTGATAGAGTTAGCGTACGTGATAGTTACAATGGATATGCCGACAACATCGGTACTTTCCGCTCAGTACTTTATATTAAATAGAACTGAACTCTATGAAAACTAAAAGTGGAATAAAATTTGAAAAATATAGTATAGAGATAAAACAACTAAATTGGTATAAGCAAGCCGTTTAACCAATTTGGTTGTTTTGACTATATATAAGAAACTATTAAAAATACATAGTTATTAATCCTTTTGTAAGAATTCTGCGAAAACAGTTGAAATCGATCTGGAATTATGTTAAGATTTAGCAAGTGTTATTTAAACACTTTATTTTTTCGAAAGGCAATTCAGCCAAAATTTCCA
>USHX01000027.1 GCA_900554565.1 uncultured Clostridium sp. | reverse complement strand
TGATTTTCATTTAATAAACAATAGAAAGAAAAATAGATAGTTACACAAATTACAAGTTATAGAGCAGTATTATTATATTGCTCTTTTTTCTGTCAAGTTTACAATTAAATAATTTTGTACATTTCTAGATTTTAAAAGATTATATTAGAATAACTTTAAGGAGGTAGAAGACATGGAAGAATTATTTAATAGGTCTATTTTAGATCAACTATATGATTCAATAAGTGAAGATTTTGAAGCAATGTTAGTTAAACAATGTGATACAAATGGTCAATTTTCAAAATCAATAAAAATTGAAGAAGAGCTTACTAATTGTATAAAGAAAATAGTAAGCCAAAAAGAAAATCAAGATAAAATACTTAAAAAAATGAATGAATTTGAACTAGCTATTGGAACGGAAATTGATTTATTATGTAGGCAATACTATAAATTAGGAATAGTTGATAGTAAAAAGATATTGATAGAAATAGGAGAATAAAATATGGAAGAAATTGTAGGTAATTTTTTTGACAATTATGAAGATGGATTTTTAGAGTACTTAGAGGCTCATAAGACTCAAGCATTAAAAGATAGAAAAGACTATCAAGAATTAAATAAAAATATATCAGAATTAAAATATAAATACCCAAATGTAAGAACATTTTTAGAAGAAAAAGAACCCATAGATTTAAGAGAGGACGAACAATATGCAATGCTTAATGTTCTAAATTATGAAATTGAACTTGATATTATTGAATTAAAAGAATGTTTTAAATTAGGTTTTAAAGAAGCAATAATCTACTTAAATAATATGGGAATGTTAAAATTAAATTAGTTTAAAGGGACGGATTTTTATAAAAATCTATCCCTTTTATTATGCAAAAAAAGAAAGAGGGTGAGATATTTTATGGAAAATGAAGAATTAAAAAATAAGTTAATTGGAAAATTAGAAAAGGAATTAGCAGAATTTAAAGATAGTTTGATGGAACTATCTTCAAAAGAAATAATAGACAGTAGTTACAAAATAACATGTATGGAAACAATACAAGATTATTTGGCATACGATAAAGATTATTCAAAGTTTGAATTGAAAACATTACTAAAAAGAGAACATATTTTAGAAGAATGTTATGATGACTGGTTAGATAGTGATGGTAGTTTTAGAGAGGTTATTGAATTTTCAGTAGATGACACGATAGACCTTATTAGAGATAATGAGGTAAAAAAAGAGCGAAATAAAGATGCAAGATAGAAAAAAGGAGGTGCAAAAATATGCCTAAATTTGTACCAAAAGAAGTTGTAAAACAAGCAAAAGAAATTGATTTATTAACTTATTTTATAAATAATAATCCATCAGAACTTGTAAAAAAAGGGGCTAATACATATTCATTAAAAAGTCATGATAGTGTAATTATAAGTAATGGATTATGGCATAGATTTTCAACAAATGAAGCAGGTAAATCAGCAGTTGATTATCTTATTAAAGTAGAAAAAATGACATTACAAGATGCAGTTTCAAGTGTATTAAATAGAAATATAGATACATATATTAGACCTCAATATAGTAATGAAAGTACATCAAAAACAATTGTAATTCCAGAAAGAGCAAGTAGCAATAAACAAGTTATAGAGTATCTAAAAAACAGAGGAATTGATGAAGAAATTATAAAAGATTGCATAAATAAAAAGATTATTTATCAAGAAAATAAAACAAACAATGTAGTATTTTTGGGGTACGATAATGATAACAACATAAAATATGCAGGGTGCAGAAGTACAAATGAAAAAAGAATAATGAGAGATGCAAAGGGGAGCTCAAAAGAATATTCTTTTAGAATGTTGGGAGCAAATGAATGTAATTCATTGCATATATTTGAAAGCAGTATAGATTTATTATCATATGCAACATTGTTAAAAAATAAGGGCTATGATTATAAAAATCAAAATCTTTTATCACTTGCAGGAGTGTACCAACCGAGTTCTAATATAGAACAAAGCAAAGTACCAATAGCAGTACAAAACTTTTTGAATAAAAACACAAATATAAGAGATATTGTATTACATTTTGATAATGATCTAGCAGGAAGAAATGCAACAAAAGCAATGATATTTGCACTTGATAGTTACAATGTTTATGATATTCCTGCTCCTTATGGAAAAGATATAAATGACTACTTATGTTACAGCATAGGTTTAAAAAATAGACAAGAAATTGATAAATATAAAAAGAAAAAGGAACAAAATAGAGTACCAATATAGGTACTTTTTAAATGCAAAAATTGGATTTCTTGTCCGAGCAAGCAATGAATTTGTTCACACGAAAATATCGTGTTTCAAAATTCTATTCTATGGGGTTACCCCAATCCCCATTTTTAAATGAGCAAAACAGGAGGGAGAAATTTGAGAAAAAGATATATAAGAAAAGATATAATGCTTAATGAAATTGAGAATGAAAAACTAATTACAGACTGTCAAAGATGTAATCTTTCTTATGGAGAATATTTTAGAAGGATGTTAATGAATGAACAAATTAAAGAAAAGCCAGGTAGAGAGTTTTATGAAGTAATGAAACAACTTTCTAAAATAGGAGTTAATCTTAATCAAATAGCCAAAAAAGCAAATCAGACTAATAAAATAGATAAAGATTATTATAAGAATGAGGCAGAAATTTGGCATAAGTTTTCAGAAGATATAAAAAATAAATTTTTGTAGGAGGTGGTAATATTGGCAACAACAAAACTATGGAAAGTTGTAAAAAGAATGGATCATGTTATAGATTATGCTGAAGATAAAAGCAAAACTAAAAATCTTGAATTTAAAAACAATTATGAAATTTGGGTTAATGATTTAAAAGATGTAATTGATTATGCAAAAAATTCTGATAAAACAGAAAAAGAATATTTTGTTACAGGTATAAATTGTGATTCAAATTCAGCTTATGAAGAAATGAAAGATACAAAAAGATATTATAATAAGCAAGATAAAATTTTAGCTTTTCATGCATATCAATCCTTTGTCGAAGGAGAAGTTACCCCAGAATTGGCACATGAAATTGGTGTGCAACTTGCAAGTGAAATGTGGGGAGATAGATTTCAAGTAATAGTTACAACACATCTTAATACTAATCATATACATAACCATTTTGTACTGAACTCTGTTTCATATGTAGATGGTAATAAATATTATAGCAATAGAACTAATACTGCGAGATTACGACATATATCAGATGAAATATGTAGAGAATATGGATTAAGTGTATTAGAAGAAAAGATATGTAAAAAAAGTAAAATAAATTTCGACAATTATTATAAGAAGTCTTTATATACAGACAATTATTCTAATAATGCAAAAAGAGATTTAGATTTAGCAATTAGACAAGCATATTCTTATGATGACTTTTTATACTTAATGAAAAAATTAGATTATGAAATTATTTTTAGAGCTAATAAAATTAGTATAAGAAAAGAACCATATAAAAGAAATATTAGAATAGAAAGAAGATTTGGAGAAAATTATTCAATAGAAAATATAAAAAGAAGAATATTGGAAGAACAATCAGTTAGAGTTCCATTTATAGAGAATGTCTATAATTATAGAAAAGTTAATTATCCTTTTGCAAAAAGGCACAAAAGAGCCAAAGCAAAAGGATTTATTGCTTTATATTATCATTATTGCTATTTGTTGAAAGTTTTTCCAGACAATGTACCACAACAAAAATTGCCACCGAGTATTAGAGCAGATGTCTCAAGAATGGAGCAATTATCAGAAGAAGCAAGGTTTTTAGCAACACATAAAATAAAAACATTTGAAGAATTAAGTAATTATCAAGATGATGTGAGTTTTAAGATAAAAGAAATACTAGACCAAAGAGAAAAACTTTGGTCTAGAAGAAAGCTATCAAAAGATGAAAATGAAATGCACAAATATGCAGAGCAGATTTCATCTTTAAATGATAAATTAATTAAATTAAGAAAGAGGGTGGAGCTATGTGAAGATATAAAAACAAGAGTACCAAAGATAGATAATAATTTATCTGAATTAGATACACAAGAAGAAATAGAAAAAGAAACAAAAGACAGAAAAAAAGATAAAAGTAATAAAGGAAAGGAGTAAATGATATATGAGCGTTAATGGAGATGTATCAGAACAAGTTGTAAGATTAAGTTTAGAAGGATTTGAGGTTTTAGCAAGACTAACTGGTAGTGGAGCAAAAAATGTTGCTGCAATGATTTATACTATAATGAAAGATAAAAAACAAACAAAAGGAAAAATTAACCTTAATAATATGATAAGAACAGGAAAGCCTTTAAAAATATTTACAGTTAGCAAAGATGATTTAAAAACATTTGCAAGAGAGGCAAAGAATTATGGCATTTCATATTGTGCTTTAATACATGGAAAAAACAAAGATATTGATGGTATGGTAGATGTTATGGTAAAAGATGAAGATGCTTCAAGAATAAATAGAATTGTTGAAAGATTTAAACTAACAACGACAGATACTGCAAAATTGGATACGGTTATTACAAAAGCTATTGAGGATAGAAATGCAGAAAAAAGAGAAAAAGGGATTCCAGAAAAGTCAAAAGAACAACAATTAGAAGATTTATTAGCAAAAAAACCTATACAGACAGAGGAAACTTCAAAAGTAAATTTCAATATGGCAAAGACAGAAAAAAACCCTCTGTCAGAGCCTTCCTCAACGACTTTCAAAATGCAAGAAGGGGTATCTAATGGAAAAAAGAAACCATCTGTAAAGAAAGAACTTGCAGAACTTAAAGTTGAAGCAAAAAAATTAGACGAACAAAAATCAAAAGAAAAAGTTATAGCAAATATACCACCTGTTCAAAACAATAAAAATCAAAAAGTAAAATCTAGTAGATAAGGAGGAAAGTTCTATGGAAGAAATGAGAACAATTAATTTAGATAAATATGATTATCGACTAATATTAAATGCATTGAACGAATTTAGAAATATAAAAATACAGGAAAATGTGGATATAGAAATTATAGATAGGTTAATGTCAAAATTATTAAAAGCCCCTATAAACAAGAAGATGTTATCTTTAAATAGACATACAAAAGGAAAATATATAAGCAATGAAACAAGATGAAAAAAGAATTAGAAAAATATTCTATATATTAGGAATATTTCCGATTGTTTGGATTGCTCTCCTATTAGCTCCGTATACTAAAGGTGGACTTATAGAAATAATAAAAAATGGTAGTATTGCATTAAACGATCCGTTTAAAATAGTCATTGTGGAAAATAGCATTAGAACTATATTTATTATTTTGATTATTTATATATTTTCAATTTTGTTATACGAATCAACTAGAAAAAATTATAGGAGAAGAGAAGAAAATGGTTCTGCAAAATGGGGCAATGCAAAAGAATTAAATAAAAAATATAAGCAACCTAACAATTATAATAAGATACTAACTAAAAATGTTTCTGTAGGATTAAATGGAAAAAAACACAGAAGAAATGTTAATGTATTAGTCATAGGTGGCAGCGGGGCAGGAAAAACTTTTAGCTATTGCAAACCTAACGTGATGCAATGTACTAGTTCTTACGTAATACTAGACCCAAAGGGCGAAATTGTTAGAGATACAGGCTATTTGCTAGAAAAGAACGGTTATGAAGTTAGAGTATTGGACTTAATAAATATGGAAAAATCACATTGTTACAATCCGTTTGTTTATATAAAAACTGATAATGATGTTCAGAAATTAGTAACAAATCTTTTTAAATCAACAACACCAAAGGGAAGTAGTACAAATGATCCATTTTGGGATACTGCTGCAAGTATGTTGCTTTTAGCTTTGATATTTTATTTGAAATATGAAGCACCTGAAGAAGAACAAAATTTTGTAATGGTAATGGAATTATTAAGAGCTGGAGATGTAAAAGAAGATGATGACGATTATGTCAGTCCACTTGATATGCTATTTAATAGATTAGAAACGAGAAATCAAGAACATATAGCACTAAAATATTATAGAGCATATCATTCTGGTTCTGCTAAAACATTAAAATCTATACAAGTAACCCTTGCTGCAAGATTAGAAAAGTTTAATTTGGAGAGTATGGCACAATTAACTCAAACAGATGAACTAGATTTGCCAAGTTTAGGAGAAAAGAAAGTTGCACTATTTGCAATTATTCCAGACAATGATACATCATTTAATTTTCTAGTTAGTGTACTATATACACAATTATTTCAACAATTATTTTATTTAGCAGATTATAAATATGGTGGTAGTTTACCAGTCCATGTTCACTTTGTAATGGACGAATTTGCAAATGTTAGTCTACCAGATGACTTTGATAAAATATTATCAGTAATGAGGTCACGAGAGGTATCTGTTTCTATAATATTGCAAAATTTAGCACAGTTAAAAGCCTTGTTTGAAAAACAATGGGAAAGTATAGTTGGAAATTGTGATGAGTTTTTATATTTAGGTGGAAATGAGCAAAGCACTCATAAGTATGTTAGTGAATTATTGGGAAAAGAAACAATAGATACAAATACTTATGGTAGGAGTTATGGCTCTCATGGAAGTTACTCCACAAATGACCAAATTGCAGGTAGAGAATTATTAACACCAGATGAGGTAAGAATGCTAGATAATAATTATGCTTTGCTATTTATTAGAGGCGAAAGACCTGTAAAAGACTTAAAGTTTAATTTAAAAGAACATTTTAATAGTATGAATACACCTATTGGAAATAGTGAAATAAAACCGTATATACATGGAGGAACAGAAAATTCAGTAGGAACAATATCATTTAATTTAGACAATGTAAAAATTGATACAAATGAAATTATAGATTTAGAAACAAAAGATTTTGACATTGAACTATTGTCAAGTGAAGAAATAGAAAATATGTACAAAGAAGATAGTAAAATTGCTAATACTATCTAAAAGACCAAAGTTATTTTTAAAACAATATACTTTGGTCTTTTTTTGTACCCTAAAATAAAAATTTAAGGAGGAATTTTGATATGGAAAATAAAAGAAAAAGAACTTTAAAGGTATTTTTAAAGAAAACATTAAAAAGAGGAGCAATAATTATAGGTTATGTTATAGCACTAAATGTAGCACAACAAATTCAAGTATTTGCAGCAGATGATCCAATATCTATTGTTAATAATTTATCTAATTTTATATTCGGATTAATAAGAGCAGTTGGAATGATTATATTAGGTTTTGGAATAGTACAGGTAGGAATGAGTTTAAAATCACATGATCCAACACAAAGAGCTAATGGAATAATGACTTTAGCAGGTGGAGTAGTAATTACATTTGCAAAAGAAATATTAAATATTATTACAGGAGGGTAGATAAAGGAACGAGAAAAGTCCCTTTAATTGATATGATAGAAAAAAATAAAATATATAATGAAGATTGTTTAATTGGTATGAAAAAAATTGAAGATAAAACTATTGATTTAATTTTAACAGATTTACCATATGGAATTACGAAAAATTCAAAGGACACAAAAATACCAACAGAATTTTTGTGGAAAGAGTATAAAAGAATAATTAAAGATAATGGAGCAATATGTCTATTTGCACAAGGAAAATTTTATATTGAATTAGTAGCAAAAAATTTAGAAATGTTTAGATATGATTTAGTGTGGAATAAAGGATTAACAAGTGGATTCTTAAACGCAAATAGACAGCCTCTTCGTAAGCATGAACAAATAGCCGTATTTTACAAAAAAAGTCCTACATATAATCCACAATTTAGCATTGGCGAACCTTTACATGGAAAAGGGGTAATGTATAAGAACAAGCAAATTGTAAACAACAATTACGGAAGTTTTAGACAGATGGATGATAAAAGGAAAGGATGTAGACAAAAATATCCTACAAGTATATTGGAATTTAAAAAAAGTCATCCGTCTATTGCTACACATCCGACTGAAAAGCCAATATCATTGTTAGAATATCTTATTAAAACTTATACTAACATAGGAGATTTGGTTTTAGATAGTTGTATTGGAAGTGGAAATACAATTATTGCTTGTAAAAATACTTATAGAAATTATATAGGGTTTGAAATAGATAAAGAGTACTATGATATTGCTACTAACAGGATTGGAAGATAAGTGAAGAAATATCAAATAGAAAATTATAAAAAGGGAGGCGATTAAATTGAACTGGATAGTTGGAAATTTACAAAATGCATTAGATACATGGAATGGTAAATTATCAGAGATTTATATGTTAGTTACACAAAGTCCAGCAGATTTTAAAGGTGGAACAATATGGAATATTATTTTAAATATTAATGGTGCATTACAAGCAATAGGTTTAGCATTACTTGTTTTGTTTTTTGTTGTTGGAGTAGCAAGAACTTGTACTAATTTTTCAGAATTAAAAAGACCAGAACAAGCAGTAAAACTATTTTTAAGATTTGCAATAGCAAAAGGAATTGTTACTTATGGATTAGAATTAATGTTAGCAGTTTTTAGAATAATACAAGGAATAGCGACAACAATTATGGCGAAAAGTTCATTTCAAGCAAGTTCTATGACTTTACCTCAATCAATTGTAGATGCAGTTAATAATTGTGGATTTTTTGAAAGTATACCTTTATGGGCAGTTACTTTGTTAGGAGGACTTTTTGTAACTGTATTATCATTTATTTTAATTTTAACAGTATACGGAAGATTTTTTAAACTATATATGTATACAGCAATAGCTCCAATACCACTATCATCTTTTGCAGGAGAAAGTACACAAAATATAGGAAAAAGCTTTCTAAAAAGTTATATAGCAGTTTGTTTAGAAGGTGCAATTATTGTATTAGCTTGTGTGATTTTTTCAGCATTTGTAACAACTGCACCAAATGTAGATACTGGTGCTGCGACAGTTACAATGGTATGGAAGTATGTTGGAGAACTGATATTTAATATGTTAGTTCTAGTTGGAACTATTAGAATGTCGGACAGAATTGTTAGAGAAATGATGGGGTTATAGATGGAAAGGAGTGTTTTATTTGGAACCAAATTTAAAATTTTATGAAATAGACGAAATAATAAAACTTTTACAAAGTAAAGAAAGATTAGTATATGTTGATGATGGTATCGAGGAGGCAGTTATCAAATATAAAGATTTACCAGATTTTATTGTAGATTATAATGAAAAATGTGGTTTGAAAGATATTAAAGTATATGATTACGAAAATCCAAACATGGATAAGCCTTTATTAGATACATTTGGCGTTTTTTTGAATAAATGTGAGCCAAAAGTAAGAGAAGATATAATCGATAGATTAGTTATGCTACAAAGGGGAGAAATAAACGTAAAAGATTATAAGATAATTGATGAAGATACTCTAGATGTGGCAAATGAAAAAATAGAGCAAGAAGAAATGAAGAAAAAACATAAAGAAAGAGGTGCAAGATAATATGAGTTCGGATTTTATACATATAGAAGAAAATGGAATTAAATATTTAGTACACCCAACTGGGAGTATATTTGAAGGTATGAAAATAAGAGAAAATCCAAATGATGCATTTGAGAATGCAATAAAAAGAGGAATGAAAAATCCTGATGATTGGATGTATATGTATTCGGAGAACAATAAAGACTTTTTCAAGAACTATTATTCAAGAACATATAAATCATTTCCTCAATTTGGCTTAAAAGAAAAAATAAAAAATAAATTACTGGAAAGGTAGGAAAATATTATGAATTTAATAAATGAAGATGAATTAAAAATCATTGAAGATAGTTATGATTATACAAAATTTAAAGACAAAACAGCATTGTTTGAAACAAAAATTGCAAATGATATGAGACATAACGGAGAAATAATAGAAGTTTTAGGGGTAATAAAAGGCAGAGATCCAGAACATGATTCATATATAGTTCGTTTTAATGATGGAACTATAGAAAAAAATGTTATGAATTGTGAATTAACATTTGATTATCATAGAGATAAAGCTAGTATAGAAACAAGAAAAAAATTAAGTCAAATAATGAAATTATATGAATTGAGTGATAAGGAGGCTGAAGAACTTTTAATAGCATCATATAATTATGATTATGAAATGAATGAGGGAGTTGTTCTTACAAATCTTGAATCAATAGAAAGATTATTTACAGAAGAAGATAGTGAAGAAAGAATAAATCCAAGCATTAAACAATTAAAAGCTATGGCAATGTATATTAGAGAAACAAAAGAATATTATGTGCCTTTTTTTGGATATGAAGAATATACAGAAAAAGTTATTAATTTAATTTTAAATAAAGATGAAACTGAAATTACGAAATTAGAGTTTCTTAATGAAATAAAGGACATGATTAGCCATAATATAATGTGCTATTCAAGTAATTATTCTCTGGAACAACCAAAACAAGGATATGAAAAAGAGTTTATAGTAGAAAATAAAAAACTTATGTTAGTTGAACAAATGATTAAAGAAGAAAAACAAAAAGAAAAAAAGAAAAACAAGGAGGCAAGGTAGATGGAAGTAAAAATAAATAAAGATATTAGAGAATTTAGTGAGAGTATATTTTTTGGACTGTCTTTAAGGCAGTTCATTTTTTCTGTCTTGGCTTGTATTATAGCAGTAATTTTATACTTTATTTTAAAACCATGCTGTGGAATTGAAACATTAAGTTGGGTGTGCATTTTAGGAGCTGTACCATTTGCTGTATTAGGTTTTGTAAAATATAACGGAATGACAGCAGAAAAATTTATTGTTGCAGTTATAAAGTCAGAGTTTTTAACTCCTAGAAAACTAACTTTTAAAACAACAAATATATATGCTGAAATATTTAAACCAACTATTGATAGAAAGTTAAAACAAAGTTTGCTAAAGCCACAGAAAAAGATGAAAGAAAAGAAAAATAAAAAGAAGAAAAAGGAGGTAAAAAATAATGAGAACTCTTAATAAAATTTTAAAATTAGATAAAGAAAAATTCAAAATACCTAAATGTGTTCAAGATATTATTCCAATAAAAGCAATATGGGAAGATGGGATTTTTCAAGTAAGTAAAAATAAATTCTCAAAATCATATAAGTTTATGGATATTAACTATGCAGTAGCTAGTAAAGAAGATAAAGAGGCAATGTTTTTAGAGTATTCTGATTTATTAAATTCTCTAGATGTTGGAGCAATTACAAAAATAACAATAAATAATAGAAGAATAAATAAGTTGGATTTTGAAAAAACAATATTACTTGATGAAAGTAATGATGAACTTAATGATTATAGAAAAGAATATAATAAAATGCTTATATCTCAAGCAAAAAATGCAAATGAAATTGTGCAAGAAAAAATAATAACACTATCTGTTTATAAGAAAAATGTCGAAGAAGCTCGAAACTATTTTAATAGAGCGGGGAGTGAATTGATAAGCAGATTTAATACATTAGGTTCAAAATGTATTGAATTAGATGCAAAAGAAAGATTAAGAATAGCACATGATTTTTATAGAACTGGAGAAGAAACTTCTTTTAGATTTGATATACACGAAACAATGAAAAAAGGTCATAATTTTAAAGATTTTATTTGTCCTGATACAATTGAACTTGAAAGAGATCATTTTAAAATGGGAGATAGATACGGAAGGGTATTATTCTTAAAGGAATATTCAAGTTATATCAATGATGATATGGTAACAGAACTTACAGATTTAAATAAAAATATGATGTTATCAATAGATGTTATTCCAATCCCTATGGACGAAGCAGTAAAGGAAGCTGAAAATCGTAGATTAGGTGTAGAAACTAATATTACAAATTGGCAAAGAAAACAGAATGCTCAAAACAATTTTTCTGCAATAATACCTTATGATATGGAGCAACAAAGAAATGACTCGAAGGAAATGCTAGATGACTTAACTATTCGTGATCAAAGAATGTTTTTAGGAGTTATTACAATGGTAATAACAGAAGAGTCAAAAGAAAAATTAGAAAGTGTTACAGATGCAATTTTAAAAATAGCTAGTAAAAATCTATGTCAGTTAGGAATATTAAGGTTTCAACAATTAGATGGACTTAACACAGTATTACCTTTTGGGGTAAGAAAAATAGATGCAGTAAGAACTTTGACTACTGAAAGTTTAGCAGTATTTATGCCATTCAAAGTGCAAGAAATAAGGCACGAGAATGGTATTTTTTATGGTCAAAATGCTATTAGTAAGAACATGATTATTGCAGATAGAAGACAGCTTTTAAATGGGAACTCATTCATTCTGGGAGTGTCTGGCAGTGGAAAGTCATTTACAGGTAAACAAGAAATAACTTCAATACGATTACGAGATCCAAATGCTGATATTATTTTAATAGATCCTGAATCTGAATATGCACCACTTGTTAAAGCTTTGGGTGGAGAGGTTATTAAAATATCAGCAGTAAGTAATAATCACATAAATGCAATGGATATGAATTCAGAATATGGAGATGGAGCAAATCCAATAATATTAAAATCTGAATTTATACTATCTTTGTGTGAACAACTAATTGGTAGTGGCAATCTCGGACCGAAACAAAAATCAATAATAGATAGATGTACTGCGAATGTTTACAGAGTATTTCAACAAGGTAACTATCAAGGAGTACCTCCAACTTTACAAGACTTTAGAGAAGAACTTTTAAAACAACCAGAAGATGAGGCAAAAGAAATAGCACTTGCAATAGAATTATTTACAAATGGCTCTTTAAATACATTTGCTATGAATACTAATGTTAATACATCTAATAGTTTAATATGCTATGATATTTTAGAGTTAGGAAAACAATTGCAACCAATAGGAATGTTGGTTATTCTAGATTCTATATTAAATAGAATAACAGCCAATAGAACAAAAGGAAAAAATACTTATATTTTCATTGATGAAATATACTTATTATTCCAATATGAATATTCTGCAAATTTCTTATTTACACTTTGGAAAAGAGTTAGAAAATATGGAGCTTTTTGTACAGGGATAACTCAAAATGTAGAAGACTTATTACAAAGTCATACAGCAAGAACTATGCTTGCTAATTCAGAGTTTATTATAATGCTTAATCAAGCAAGTACAGATAGAATAGAACTTGCAAAATTACTTAATATTTCTGATTTGCAGATGAGTTATATAACCAATGTAGGAGCTGGAGAAGGACTTATAAAAGTGGGTTCATCTTTAGTTCCTTTTGTTAATAAGTTTCCAAAGAATACAAGACTTTATACATTGATGACAACGAAGCCAGGAGAAGGATTTAATGAATAAAAAGTATAAGTTTATCTTAATGCTACTAATAGTTTTATTTGCTATTAGTAGCTACTTTTTTATAAAAGAAATTGCAGAAAATAAAAAAGAAAACAATATATATGAGGATCTACAAGAAATAGTAAAAAATGAAGAAAATTCGATACAAGAGAATGACTATACAAATGCTTCAGAAGATAAATCAGATAATATATCTACTGAAAATAATACAAATCCAGATGATTTCTATAATTTAGAAAACATATCAAAAATAAATACAGATGTAATAGGTTGGATTAAAATAAATGGAACTAATA
The DNA here is from genome assembly GCA_900554565.1 of uncultured Clostridium sp. Classification (GTDB taxonomy): domain Bacteria; phylum Bacillota; class Clostridia; order TANB77; family CAG-508; genus CAG-269. Next base: position 2,697 of record USHX01000027.1, on the reverse strand, counting down.
TAAATTATCCTATTATGCAAAATGAAAATTATTATCTTCATAGAAATATTTATAAGAAATATTCAAGTCGTGGTACTCCGTACTTAGCTGAATATTGCAACTTGAGAACAAGTAATAATCTTATTATTTACGGGCATCACATGAACGATAATTCAATGTTTGCAGAATTAGTAAATTATAAAAATTATAACTATTATAAAAATCATAAGTATATCTATTTTTATACTTTGAGAGATGGAAAAACAATTAAAAATACCTATGAAATAGTAACTGCATTTAAAACAATAGCCTATTCTGATAATGGTTTCAAATATTATAATTATACTAATTTTTATAATGAGCAAGAGTTTAATTCTTTTATAGAAAATTGTCGAAATTTAGAATTTTACAATACAGATGTAAATTTAAAATACGGAGATAAGTTAATAACATTATCTACTTGTGAATATTCACAAAAAAATGGAAGAATGGTAATCATTGCGAAGAAAATATAAAAGTCTGGAGGTGGAGCAAATGGCAGAAATCAAAGTAAAGCCAAAAGGCACAATAAAGAAACTAGAAAAAGAAATAGTACAAGTACAAAAGTTCAAAAATAATTTAATAACTGTAAAGGAAAAAGTAAATGAAATTTCTACAAATGATAATAATACTGCTGAAAATTATGCAAGTCAAAAAATCCAAAATGATATAAGCTATATTTCAAGAAAAGGAGCTGTTGAAGTAAATGAAATTGGAAAAAAATCATTAAAAGAAACACAAGAAAATTTTATAAAAGGAAAACAAAAAGTAGAAATATTAAAATCTAGAATTAAAGAAAAAAAGGCAAGAGAGTTAAAAAATGTAGTTGAAAATTCAAGCAAAACAATAAAAAAAGGAACAAAGCAAAGTATTAAAACAGCTAAAAATACTACTACACTTGCTAAAAAAGGAATAAAGACATCAGAGCAAGTAGCAAAAAATACTAAAATAGTTGCAAAAGAAAGTGTTAAAATGACACAAAGAGCAGTACAAATATCAAAAAAAACTATTCAAGCTACAATAAAAGCTACAAAAGTTACAGTACAAGCTACTATAAAAACAGTAAAAGCAATAATTACTACTACAAAAGCTATTATATCAGCAATTATTGCAGGAGGCTGGGTAGCAGTTGTAATTATTCTTGTTATAGCTTTAATTGGAGGATTTATAGCTGCAATTTTTAACAGCAATGGAGATGCAGATTATGATACTTCACAAATTCCTAATAGTGAAATAATATTAGTTGCAAAAGCACAAATAGGAAATGAGGGAGGAGATAAGTTCTGGAAATGGTATGGCTTTGAAGAACATGTACATTGGTGTGCTTGTTATGTGAGTTGGTGTGCTAATGAATGTGATTACATAGAAAAAGGAATAATACCTAAATTTTCTGTTTGTACAGATGGCATAAATTGGTTTAAAGAAAAAAATGAATGGCACGATAGAGGAGAAAACTATTATCCTATTATAGGGGATATAATTTTCTTTGACTGGAAAGATGAAAACGGTAATCAAGATGGGACAAGTGATCATGTTGGAATTGTAACGAGAACAGATATTACTAATAGAAATATCTATACAATAGAGGGAAATACAAGCAATAAATGTGCTGAAAGAATGTACTCTTTTGATGATGTGCAAGTTATGGGATATGGTAGTCCAAAATATGAATAAAATTGGTATCAAGTAAAGTAAGAATACTTTGCTTGGTACTATTTATTTTTTTGCTTTTTTATGATACAATGCAAAAAAATCAAGGAGGATATAAATGTTAGAAAATATAGAAGTTTTATACCATAGTAGTATAAGAATAAGTAAAAATAAAGTAATTTATATAGATCCATTTAAAATAGATAAAGATTATAATGATGCAGATATTATTTTTATAACACACGACCATTTTGATCACTATTCTGAGGAAGATATAGATAAGGTTATAAATGAAAATACAACTATTATAATACCAGAAGAATTATTAACAAAACTATTAAGAAAAGGCATAAATAAAAATGCAATTATTACTGTAGAACCAAATGAAAAGTATATGGTACAAGGAATTAAATTTGAAACAATACCAGCATATAATACAAATAAGACATTTCATCCAAAAGAAAATGGTTGGGTTGGTTATATCATCACACTAGATGATATTAGATACTATATTGCAGGAGATACGGACATTACAGAAGAAAATAGAAAAGTAAAATGTGATGTTGCTTTTGTTCCAGTTGGAGGAACATATACAATGGATTTCAAAGAGGCAGCACAATTAATAAATGAAATACAACCTAAAATAGCAGTTCCAATTCATTATGGTAGTGTAGTTGGAACAAAACAAGATGCCACAGACTTTATAAAATTATTACATCCAAGTATAAAAGGTATAATTTTAATGAAACAATAAATGAAAGAAGGAACAAATAGTGCAATTTTCAAGCAAAGAAGAAATAATAAAATATTGTTTAACATTAGAAAATACATATAAAGATTGTCCATTTCCAGATGACTTTGAATCAGTAACAATGAAACATTGTAAAAATAAAAAGTGGTTTGCACTAATTATGAATGTTAATAATAAGTTATATCTTAATGTAAAAACAGATCCAAACTATTCAGACATATTAAGAAATACTTATGATTATATAATACCTGCTTATCACATGAATAAGGAACATTGGA
>USHX01000026.1 GCA_900554565.1 uncultured Clostridium sp. | reverse complement strand
TTAAAATGTACAACACATAATAGTACAGATATAGTTGGAAAATTATATGCAACAAGTACAGGAGAAAACTTTGGAACAAAAAATACAACATATAATGCTGATAGTGGACTAAGAGAACCAGCATATTTAACTAATACAATTACTGGAGATGTATCTAACTTTAATACAATAGGATTAATTCTTTCTGATATGCAAACAGACTATAAAAATATGTCAGCAAAGGTCGCAAAATATGGTGGATTTTATGTAGGACGATATGAAGCTAGTGAAACTAATAAGAGAAGTTTGCAATCAAAATCAGGATTAAATCCAGTAACATTAAGTTGGTATGAATTATATTACAAATGCAATAAAACATATACAGGGAAAAATGATTCAGTAGAAAGTAGTATGATATGGGGAAGCCAATATGATGCAATGCTAAATTGGGCAAAAACTGGGAATGATAAAAATAAAATTACAAATACATCCCTTGGAAATAATTCAAGTGGAAGTGTTACAACAACAGGAAATAGTACTTATGCAAAAGATAGCATAAATAATATTAGAGATTTAGGTGGGAATTTATATGAATGGACATTAGAAGCAAACGCTACCAATTGTCGAGTCCTTCGTGGAGGAGTTTATAGTAATAGCTGTTCTCCTAGTTGTCGCAACGAGGGACTTCAGTTCAATACTAACGATGTAACTGGTGGTCGCTTTACACTTTATATTAAGTAGGAGCTAATTATATGAAAGAACTAAAACAGGTTTAAGAATGGACTTAAAAATTTCTAAGAAAAAAATAAAAAAATTTTGAAATAAGTATTGACAAAAAAATAAAAAACCTTTATAATCTATAATTGTCAGGAGCAAAACGCAGGTGTAGTTCAATGGTAGAACCTCAGCCTTCCAAGCTGATGACGTGGGTTCGATTCCCACTACCTGCTCCAAAACTTCTGACAATTAACTAAATATGCAGGTGTAGTTCAATGGTAGAACCTCAGCCTTCCAAGCTGATGACGTGGGTTCGATTCCCACTACCTGCTCCATTTGAAATCAACTTATGGACTGAAAAGTTCATAAGTTTTTTGTATAGTAAATAATATCAAAAAAGAGAAAAAAATTATCAAAATAATTTAAATCTCTTTTTTTATTTCAAAATTTATTGCTATAGTAGAAATTATTGACGATATAAATCTTGTAATACTATATATAAGTACAATGGAAAAAATAATCTTTTATTTATTACTTTTAAAATTATTCTATTGCAATTATTTTCATATAAATTAGCGTTATCAAATCCTTTTAAACTGTGTTCATAGCAATATTTACTAGTAAAATCTAAAATATAATCATCATCATTTGTTAAAACACCATCTATATCTATTCCAATATTCATAACACAATATTCTCCCATTCTTTATTAAATTTAATTAAATTAATTATTTTGTCACCAATTGATATTACTAATAAAGTTTTATTCTGTAAAAGAGCTAGGATGATATGAAACAATTCCTAGTTCTTCAGCTTTTCTTAAAACATCTATTCTATCATCAACAAATGCAACATTGCTTTTATCAACTTTAAAATGTTCACCAAAAGTTAAAATTACCTCAGGTTTTAACATTGTTGAAGATATAAAAAATATATTTTCTCTTTTAATACTTGGATAATTTTCATTTAACCATTTATATTTTTGTTCTATTTCGTTATTAGTAGCACAAGCGCCTAATATAAAAACTTTATTACTGTCCAAATTTTTTATAATATTTTGCATTGTTTTTAAAGGTCTAGCTTTATAAAACAAATTGCCAAATAGCAAATTTTCTAAGGATTGACAACCAAATTCGTGGCATTTACCACCATATAATACATCATCATATCGATATTCAGATAAAGTACCATCTACATCAAAAAATACATATTTGTTTTTTAATTTTTCTAACATAATAAAAACCTCCTAAATTTTTATACAATATCCATCTTCTACAATTTTAAATTTATCATTAGTGTAAAAAAGCAAACTATCCCTTGTGTCATCTCTTAAATGTGTAGCTATAATGTTTTTGTTTTCGTTAGATTTTAAAAGAAAACTTATATTATCAAACCCCATATGATTGGAATCTCCAACTAATATTGAACAATCAGCAATAAGTGTCTGACAATTATTAAATAGTTTAATAATGTTATTACAGAAAGAACTGTCACCAGTAAAACCTAACAAATTGTTTATTAAATAGCCATATGCTTCTATTCCAGAATGTTCAACTTTTATCATATCAATTTTGTAATTGTTTTCCATGAGGCTATATGATTCATCTGATATTTCTATAAATTCTATATTTCGTTCAATAAAACTATCAAAGTAATTACCATATAATATTTTTAATAGATTAGTTAACTTTTGTTTTAAATGTATGGGACCTATAACTTTAATTTTATGATTAATTTTTAAAATTTCTAAGTTAACCATTAAAATGGGGAAGTCTAATATATGGTCTGAGTGAAGATGTGTTATTAAAATTGTATTAATGTTATTTAAAGCATAATTTTCTTTTAATAATTGTTTGACAGTTCCAGGACCGAATATCTATTAAAATAGTTTTATCAACAATTGCACTTGAACAATTTCTTTTTGAATATATTGAACCAGTTCCTAAAATTTTTAATTCCATAATATCACCAAACATATTTTATCATAATAAAAAATATTCGTAAATTATTTTTCTAAAATTGACACAAGCTAAATTGTAAAAAAATTACAAAAATGTTGAAAATTTAATTTTTATATGATAAAATTATGCGTAAAGGTAATGAAGTATGAAAAAAATAGTCGATGGAATGGGAGAAATAGAATTTGGAAGATTTTATAATAAGAAAAATAAAATTATTTCTTCTTTAAATGAATCTCCAATTATTGATAGTAAAAAAATACAAACAGTTTCGTTAAATCAAGTTGAAAAATTACTTGATAATGAATATATTTTTAATCTTATACCACATAGAGATAAGATTAATATTTATAGAACTAGCCCTATTAATTTATTATCTAATTATAGATTTGATATATTTGTAAAATACTACTATGTTAAATCATATATTGAAAATTTCAATTTAAAAGAAGCTACAGAAATATATTTATCACATATAAAGGCATTTAATAATTTTCATGAGCCTGATGGAAGAAAAAACAATGCAAATGATTTTACAATAAAGTTTAATTCTCTTATAGAAAACGTCAAATTCTGTAGAAAGTTAGATAAAACTATAATTCCGATTAGCATAACGGGAATACCTATTGATGGAGCTCATAGAATTGCGATATCCTTGTATTTTGACTTAAAAATACAGTACTGTGTTTTTGATTTATTAGATGGAAAATATGATGAAGCATTTTTTTTACAAAGAGGGATGCCACATAAATATGTTGAGAAAATAAAAAATGTATCTAAAAAATATTTAAAAATATGACAATAACTAATGATGAAGATTTAACTTAAAGTTATATCTTCATTTTTATATAATGTTGATAAAAAAGATTAAATATAATAAAATATTGAAAAACATAAATGATTATATATAAATTGGAGGAATGAATATGTCAACATTTTATTTAATTAGACATGGTAAACCAGATTATACATATGGAGATACACATGGATTTATAGGACAAGGTCATGATTTTGCACCATTAAAAGAAGAAAATATAAAAGATGTTATAAAGACATCAAAAGATGCTAGACTAAAAAATGCACAAATTATTGTAACATCACCATATACAAGAGCATTGCAAACAGCTAGTATAATATCAAAAGAAACAGGAATTGACATTGTAGTTGAACCAGATATTAGAGAATGGCAACCAGACCTTACATACCAGTACAAAAACAGTGAAGAAATGAAAGAATATTATAATGATTATATAAAAAATAATGGGATTTATCCAACTAATGAAAAAAGAAAATGGGAGACAAAAGAACACTTGAGAAACAGAGGTATGTCTGTTATTGATAAATATAAAGAAAAATATGATACAATAATTGTAGTTGCTCATAAAATGGTGTTTCAATCTATTTGCGATTGTGGAGATATGAAACCAGCTGAAATTTTTGAGACTACTTTTTAAACTAAAATATCAGAAAGTGATTCTCCTGTTTTGGATAAATATTGCGTTAGTATAACTACTAAAAGAAGATATATAGTTCCATTAGTAAAATATGATAATTCTTATAAAAGAATAAATGAAATTTCAGGTTTGTCCAAAGAAAAAATAAATGATTATTTGAATTTTAAAACTAAAAAATATGCATATTTAGATTTTGATTTTTGATATAATCTATATGCTTAAATAAAACTAGTTAATTTAATAAGTCAGTAAAGCTGGCTTATTTTTAGTATAAAACAAATTTTTAAAAATTGGCTAAGGCTAAATAAATATTTTACTTGTAAAATTTCACAAATTAGTGTAAAATACGTTTAGATTGTAAATAATATTAGGAGGACAAAAAAACATGAGATTTGTAACAGATGAAGAATCAAAAATAAAATATAAAGAATTTTTAGAAAACCACGAGAGATGTAATTTCCAACAATCACTAGAATGGGCAGAAATAAAAAAGCCAAACTGGAAACCAGAAGTAATACTAGCAGAAGATGAAGAAGGAAACATAACAGGCTCACTATGTGTATGGATTAGAAAAATGCCAATATTCGGAAACATTATGTACTCATCAAGAGGACCAGTATGTGACATACATGACATATCTGTAATGAAACAACTAACAGATGGAGCAAAAGAACTAGCAAGAAAATACAAAGCAATAGTATTAAGAATAGAACCAGACATACTAAGCTCAGATCAAACATTTAGAGATGTTGTAACAAACCTAGGATACAAAATAAAAGATGATGCAAAAGATTTTAAGGATGAAATACAACCAAGATATGTATTTAGACTAGACATAAAAGACAAAACAGAAGAAGAAATAATGGCAGGATTTAAGCAAAAATGGAGATATAATATACGTTTAGCTGGAAGAAAAGGTGTTGAAGTAAGAGAAGGAACAAGAGAAGACTTAAAAGACTTCCACAAAATAATGATAGAAACAGGAAAAAGAGATGGATTTATAACAAGACCATTGGAATACTTTGAAAAAATGTATGATGAAATGGCACCAAACCATATGAAACTACTTATGGCATATTACGAAGGAGAACCAATCTCAGGAGTAATACCAATATTTTATGGGAACAAAACATGGTATTTATATGGAGCAAGTAGCAACAAACATAGAAACTTAATGCCAAACTATCTATTACAATGGGAAATGATAAAAATGGCAATAGCAAGACATGATGATGTATATGACTTTAGAGGAGTATCAGGAGTAGTTGATGAAACACATCCACAATACGGATTATACAGATTTAAACAAGGATTTGGAGCAACATTTACAGAATTTATAGGGGAAATATATATACCATATAAACCATTAACATACAAAATGTATCGTTTTTCAGAAAAAGCATTTAGAACATTAAGACAAATAAAAAGAAAACTAGCAAAATAAGGGAGAACCTAAAATGAGTACATTAGTAATAAAAAAAGAAGACTTAAGACACAATATAGATAAAATAAAAGAGTACACTAAAAAAAGTGGAAAAGATGATAAAGGTAACAATGTAAAAATAATTGCAGTAGTAAAAGGTAATGCCTATGGATTAGGAATTATAGAATACACAAAATTTTTAATAGATAATGGAATAGATTTTTTTGCTGTATCAACTTTAGAAGAAGCAATAAAACTAAGAAAAGCAGGAATTAAGGAAGAAATACTTATGTTATCTTCAACAGCTATTGAGGAAGACCTAAGAACATTAGTAAAAAACAATATAATAATAACAATAGGGTCAAAAGAAGATATAGAAGTGGCAGAAAAAATAGCTAAAGAAGAAAATAAGCAAGTAAGAGTACATTTAAAAATAGATACAGGATTTGGAAGATATGGTTTTGTGTACAGCAATAGAGATGAAATGGTAGAAACACTAAAACAAATAAAAAACATAAAAATAGAAGGAACATTTACACATTTTTCACTTAGCTTTTATGATGAAAAATATACAAAATTACAATTTGAAAGATTTATAAATGTAATAGAAGTACTAAAAATGAATCAAATAGAAACAGGAATGTTACATGTATGCAATTCATCAGCATTTGTAAAATATCCTAACATGCACTTAAATGCGGTAAGAGTTGGTTCAGCATTTTTAGGAAGACTATCATTTGCAAACAATATGGGATTAAAGAAAATAGCGTATTTGGAATCAAAAGTTACAGAAATAAAAGAACTTCCAGAAAAGTTTAATATTGGATATTCAAATACATATGAAACAAAAGGAAACACAAAAGTTGCAATAGTCCCATGTGGATATATGGAAGGTGTAAACATTGTAAATGGCAGAGACATGTTTAGAGAAGTGGACAAGCTAAGATATATAGTAAGAGATGTAAAAGACTTTTTCAAAGAACAAGCATTATATGCCAAAATAAATGAACAAAATTGCCAAATCCTAGGAAGAGTTGGAACATATCATGTAACATGTGATATTACAAACAAAGACATAAAAATAGGAGATAAAGTAATATTTAATATAAATCCAAAATTTGTAGACTCTAGTGTAAGAAGGGAGTACAGATAATGAAAGAAGAAAACAATAGTGAAAATACAAAAATAGATATCGAAAATAAAAAAGAAGAAACAAAGAAAATAAGCTTTTGGAAAAGCCTTTGGTATTCAATTACAAAAATAGAAAACTATCCAGAAATGGCAGCAACAGGCTTAGGAAGAGCAATGAGTTACATGTCTAAAATTGTAGCAATACTTGCAATTGTACTTTCATTAGGAATGATATATAAAACAACAACAGTAGTAAAAAATGGTGTTAACTATTTACAAAATGAATTTCCTGAATTTACTTATCAAGATGGAAAATTAGATGTAGAAACTACAGAAAAAATAGAAATTTCAGAAGAAGATTCTATAGCAGGAAAAGTAATAATAGACACTAAAACAGAAAATGAACAAGAAATAAACACCTATTTAAATGAAATTACAAAACAGGGCGAAGGAATTATAATTTTAAAAGATAAAGTAATGATAAAAACACCAAATGTATCAGGAACAATATCATACAACTATAAAGATAGTTTAGAGAATATGGGAATAACAAATTTTACAAAACAAGATGTAATAAATTATGCAAATAGTAGCCAAATAATTTCATTATATGTAAGTTTAGGAATAACAATATTTATATATGCATTTATAATGTACTTATTAACAACAATATCAAATACAGTACTTTTAAGTATTTTTGGATATATAACAACATGGTTGGCAAGAATAAAAATGAGATATGTTGCAATATTTAATATGTCAGTATATGCATTAACTTTATCAACAATATTAAATATGCTATATATAGCTGTAAATATCTTTATGCCATTTACAATGGAATACTTTCAAGTAATGTATGTTGCAGTAGCAGCAATATACTTAGTAGCAGCAATATTGATATTAAAAACAGAATTTATAAAAAAACAATTTGAATTAATGAAAATTGCAGAAGCGGAAAAAATTATAAAAAAAGAATTACAAGAGAAAGAAAGAGAAGAACAAGAACAACAAGAAAAAGAAGACCGAAAGAAAAAAGATAAAGAAGAAGAAAAAAAGAAAAAAGAAAATAAAAAGGAAGAAAAGGGAAATAACGAACCTGAAGGAGAAGGATGTGCTTAAAATAGAGGAGGAGCAATGAGTAAGAAAGATAACAATAAAAACAACGAAAAAAAAGATAAAAAACTTTTAATAGTAATAGCCATATTAATTGTGGTACTTATTGGACTTATAGGAGCAGCATTTTATTTAAATAGCAATAAACAAGAAAAAGATGAAAAAACATTAGCATATACAGACCTAATAAAAGAATTAGCATATGGTAACATTGAAAAAGTAGAAATGAGAACAGGAAGTACAACAATAAAAGTAAAACAAAAAAATGTTGAAGAAGAAAAAACAGCAATAGTTCCAAATGTAGAAAATTTTATTGGATTAGTGCAAACTAAAGTAGCAGAAGGAAATGAAATAGAATTAATACAAAAACCAAGAAGCATAATGGCACAAATACCAAGTATAATAATAAGCTTTTTACCTACAGCAATAATGCTTGCACTATTTATTATGATATTTAAAATGCAAGGTTTAGGTGAAAAAGGAAAAGTATATGATGATACTGAAAGAAAAACAAAAATAAAATTTGATGATGTAGCAGGTTTAGATGAAGAAAAAGCAGAAATGAAAGAAATAGTAGAATTTCTAAAAAAACCTGAAAAATTCACAAGAATGGGAGCAAGAATACCAAAAGGAGTTTTACTATATGGAAAACCAGGAACAGGAAAAACTCTTATAGCAAAAGCAATAGCTGGTGAAGCAGATGTACCATTTATATCAATGAGTGGGTCAGAATTTATTGAAATGTTTGCAGGACTTGGAGCATCAAGAGTAAGAAAGCTATTTGAAAAAGCAAGAAAATTGGCTCCATGTATAGTGTTTATAGATGAAATAGATGCAATAGGTTCAAGAAGAACATCAAACAGTGGTGCAGAATCTGAAAATAACCAAACACTAAACCAATTATTAGTAGAAATGGATGGATTTAGTTCAGAAGAAACAATAATTGTACTAGCTGCAACAAACAGACCAGAAATGTTAGATAAAGCATTATTAAGACCAGGAAGATTTGATAGACAAATAACAATACCAGCTCCAGATTTAAAAGGAAGACTAGAAATATTAAGAATACATGCAAAAGACAAAAAACTAGCAGATAGTGTAAACTTAGCAAGTATAGCAGAAGATACAGCTGGATTTACAGGAGCAGAACTAGAAAATATATTAAATGAAGCAGCTATAGTAGCAACTAAAAATAAACATGAAGATATTGAAAATAGTGATGTAGAAGAAGCTGTAAAAAAAGTAACAGTAGGATTAGAAAAAAGAGAAAGAGTATATTCAGCTAAAGACAAGAAATTAACAGCTTACCATGAAGCTGGACATGCAGTAGTTAGCAGATACTTACCAACACAATCAAATGTAAAAGAAATATCAATAGTTCCAAGAGGCGTTGCTGGCGGATATACAATGTATAAATCAGATGAAGATAAATACTATATTTCAAAAACAGAAATGGAAGAAAAACTAATTGCATTATTAGGTGGTAGAGCAGCAGAAAAATTAGTTCTAAATGATATATCAACAGGGGCAAGTAACGATATAGAAGTTGCAACAAAAATTGCAAGAGATATGGTAACAAAATACGGAATGAGTGATAAATTAGGCCCAATAGACTTCCAAGGAAAAGAACCATATGAAATTCAAATGTTTGGAGAAAATATTGGTGACAGAATAGGTGAAGAAGTAAAAACTTTAATAGATACTGCTTACAACAGGGCAATAAGCCTATTACAAGAGCATAGAGATAAATTAGACCTAATTGCGACAGCACTATTGGAAAAAGAAAAAATAAATGAAGCAGATTTTGGAAAATTCTTTGAAAATTGACAGAAGTAACATAAAGTGATATAATCTCCGCATACTACACAAAGGAGGAAGACAAAAATGTCTAAGGAAGTATTTAAAAGAGTACGAACAGATTTGCTTGTACGTGGGTTAACAACTGAAGCTGATGTATCAGATTCAGTCAAAAAAAGTTTACCAGAACTAGAAAATTACATGTTAAAGATCCTAGAAATAGATCCATTTGCAATTTATAAAAACGTAAAACCTCAAGATTATTGGGAAATACAAATAAGAAAAATTGGAGAAAATGGTCAATTAGAAGTAGTTCAGATTAAAGATGTAAAAACTGAAATACATAATGACCACAATGAAAAACTAAGAATTCTTAGTATTAAAGGAAATAGTACGGAAAAGCCAATAGAATTGACAAAGGATATATTAAAAAGAATAGAAAATATCATGTAATAAAAATGTGCCACCTAAGGTAATGACCTGTATGGCACATTTTTTTATAAAAAAGAAGGTGGAAATATGACAATAAAAGAAACATTAAGAAAAGGTATTATAGAACTAAAAGTTAACAATATACAAGAACCAAGTTTAAAAGCAAGATTATTATTACAATACATATTAAATAAACCAAGACAATACTTAATTGTATATGATAATGAACAATTAACATTAAGACAAGAAGTAAACTTTTTTAAAGGCATAAAAAAACTATCAAAAGGAATACCACTTCAACATATTACACACTCTCAAGAATTTATGAAAATGACATTCTATGTAAATGAAGATGTATTAATACCAAGACCAGACACAGAAGTACTAGTAGAAGAAGTAATAAAAATAGCCAAAAAAATAAATGCCAAAAAAATATTAGACTTATGCACAGGAAGCGGAGCAATAGCAGTAGCACTTGCGAAATACATAGAAGATAGCCAAATAACTGCGGTAGATATAAGCAACAAAGCAATTAACGTTGCAAAACTAAATGCAAAAAACAATAATGTAGAAAACCAAATAACATTTGTAGAATCAGACTTATTTAAACAATTACCAAAAGAAAAATATGACATAATAGTATCAAATCCACCATACATAAAAAAAGAAATAATAAAATCATTAGAAAAAGAAGTGCAAAAAGAGCCACAAATAGCTTTAGATGGCGGATATGATGGACTAGATTTTTACAGAAAAATAATTAGCAAAGCAGATGAATACTTAAAATTTAATGGTTATATATGTTTTGAAATAGGATATGACCAAAAAGATGATGTATTAGAATTATTAAAAAACGAAGGAAAATATGTTGATACAAGCTGCAAAAAAGATCTATTTGATAATGATAGAGTTATTATTGCACGACTAAACTAAAACTTATTGAAAGGAGCAAAAAATGTCTTTTTCATCAGAAATAAAGCAAGAACTAAATAAAAATAGTAATTTATCAAACAAGGAATATGTTAAATATGAACTAATTGGATATTTAGTTTCAGGAAATATAGACATAGAAAAAAACAAATTAAAATTTTCAACAGAAAGCGATTATAATATAAATAGATTTTCAAAGTTATTATCTAATTTACAAATTGACCATAAAATAGATGTAACAGGTAAAATATTTACAATAACAACAAACATGAAAAATCTAGAAAAAGTAATTAACTATAAAGAAAAGCAAGTCGACTTAAAAGAAATTTTACCGGTGATTAAAAATGAAGAATATTTAAAAGCTATTATAAAAGGAACTTTTATGGGCTCTGGGTCAGTAAATAATCCAGAAAATAAATATCATTTGGAAATAGTATTTACAAATAAAGAAACTTTAGAAGAAATTTGTAATTTGCTTGCAAGACTAGGAATTAACGCCAAAAAAATGATAACAGAAAACAAATACTCTTTATATATAAAAGAAGGAGAAGAAATATCAAGATTTTTAGCATTACTAGGAGCCAATAAGGCAGTTATGAAATTTGAAGATATACGAATTCAAAAAGAAATGAGAAGCAAGGTAAACAGACTTGTAAATTGTGAAACAGCAAATTTAAACAAGACCATAAATGCTTCAATAGAACAAATTGCTGCAATTGAAAAACTTAAACAAAATGGTAAATTTAACAAACTAGATGATAACCTAAAAGAAATAGCAAAATTAAGAATTGAAAATCCAAATATGGCATTAGGAGAACTAGGAAAGTTACTAAAAAAGCCAGTAGGAAAATCAGGAGTAAATTATAGACTAAAAAAAATAATGGAGATAGCAAATGAATAAGAAACAAGAATTAGGAATTTATATACACATACCATTTTGTGCTAAAAAATGTTACTATTGTGATTTTGTATCATATCCAAACATGAAAGAAAAGCAAAAAGAATATGTAGAAGCATTAAAAAATGAAATAAAATCATACGACTTACAAAATTATAATGTAACAACAATATACATAGGTGGAGGAACTCCTTCATATATAGAAAGCAAATACATTGTAGAGATTTTAGAAAATCTAAAGAGTAAGTTAAAGGCAACAAAATTTGAAAATATGGAAATAACTATAGAAGTAAATCCAGGGACTGTAACAAAAGAAAAATTGTTAGATTATAAAAAAGCTGGGATAAATCGTTTAAGCATAGGTTTACAATCAGCTAATGATAGATTATTAGAACAAATAGGAAGAATCCACAAATATCAAGATTTTCTACAAACATATAACTTAGCAAGAAATGTTGGATTTGAAAACATAAATGTAGACTTGATGTTAGGACTTCCTAATCAATCAATAGAAGATTTAAAAGAAAGCATAGAAAATGTGATAGAACTACAACCAGAGCACATAAGCATATATTCTTTAATAGTGGAAGAAGGAACAAAACTTTATAAACAAATAGAAACAGGAGAATTGCAACTTCCAGAAGAAGAGCTTGAAAGAGAGATGTACTGGTATACTAAATCTAAGCTAGAATTGGCGGGATATAAGCATTATGAGATTTCAAATTATGCTAAACCCAAAAGAGAATCAAAACATAATTCAAATTGTTGGGAACAGAAACAGTATATTGGCATTGGAGCTGCAGCACATTCATATTTAAATAATGTTCGCTATTGTAATGTGTCAAATTTAGAAGAATATATAAGTAATATGGCAGAGTTAGAAGCGGATTTTGAATACAAATATATTGTTAATGAAAGACAGAATTTGGAAGATAGAAAAAATGAGTTTATGCTTCTTGGTTTAAGAAAAATTGATGGTGTGAGTATATCAAAGTTTAAGGAAAAATATGTGGAAAACCCTATTTTTAAGTATAGAGATTCATTGGAAAAATTGGTTAATGATGGTCTGGTTCAGATTGATGGTGATGTGATTAGGTTGACTAACAGAGGATTAGATTTGGCTAATATAGTTTGGGAGGAATTTATTTAAACTTTAGTTAATTTGAAATTTTTACATATAATCTTTGAATGAAATTACGAATGTGCATGAAAAAAATTTAGAAATTCTTATGAAATTTTATGGAAAGAGTTCACTTTAGTGGAAGGGCGCCATAAAATCAAATTAGAATTTCTTAATTTTTGTAATAAACCGAGTAATGAAATGAAAAGATTATATGTAAAAATTTCTTTATAGATATAAAACAAGTCAAAAAATAAAAAGAAAAAATGTTCGTAAAAAGTATTGACATTTTTAAAAAATGAAGATACAATAAAGGCGAACATTTTTTTAGTATAAATTTGAACGGAGGAATAAAAATGATAGGAACTCTACATATAAAAAATATAGGAATAATCGAAGATTTAAGTATAGATTTAAACAATGGATTAAATGTATTAACAGGTGAAACAGGAGCTGGAAAAACATTAATAATAGATTCACTTCAAATAATTTCAGGAGGAAGATTTTCAAAAGAAATGATAAGAAAAGGAGAAACAAACTCCTTTGTAGAGTTATGCATGTATGAACCAGATAATGAAAACGCAATAGATGGAAACATTATAATTTCAAGAGAAATAAGTTTAAAAGGAAAAAATATGTGTAAAATAAATGGCAGAATGGTAACTGTGGCAGAGCTAAAAGAATTTATGTCAAAATTTATAGAAATACATGGCCAAAATGATAATCAAAACTTATTAGATGAAAAACTACACTTAGAATATTTAGATGGGTATATAGGTGAAAAAATAAGAAAAGAAAAAGAGATATATGAAAAACATTATGATAAATATAATCAAATAAAAAAAGAGCTAAAAGAAAACTATGGTGATGAAAAAGAAAAGCAAAGAAAATTAGACTTATTAAAATATCAACTAAAAGAAATAGAAGAAGCTAATCTAAAACCTAATGAAGATGAAGAATTAGAAGAAAAAAGAAAAATAGTAGTAAATAGTGAAAAAATCTCAGAAAATTTAAAAGAAGCAGATGGTCTAATTTCAGAAAATGGAATAGACAGCATAAGCATGGCAATAAGAGCATTAGAGAAAATAGAAACAATAGATGAAAAATATGAAAAAGTATCATCAAACTTGAAAAACATATATTATGAATTACAAGAACTATCAAGAGATATAAGTGGATATAGCCAAGATATATATTTTGATGAAGAAGAAAGCAACTACATAGAAGAAAGATTAGATTTAATACATTCACTAAAAAGAAAATATGGAAATACTATACAAGAAATCTTAAATTATAAAGAAGAAATTGCTCAAGAAATAGAACATATAGAGAATCTAGAAGAATACAACAATAAATTAAAACAAGAACAAAAAGAAACAGAAAACAAAATGGATTTAATTGCAAAAACAATACATTTACTAAGAAAAGAAAAAGCAGAAAAACTAAGTAACGAAATAAACAAAGAATTAGAAGATTTAGAAATGAAAAATGCGAAAATAAATATACATGTAGAAAGTTGTGAAGAATACTTAAAAACAGGAAAAGACAATGTAGTATTTTATATATCAACAAATATAGGAGAAAATGAAAAAGAACTATCTAAAATAGCATCAGGAGGAGAAATGTCAAGAACAATGCTTGCAATAAAAAAAGTATTGGCAGACTCAGATAAAACAGAAGTATTAGTATTTGATGAAATAGATACAGGAATTAGTGGAAAAGCTGCAAATGCAGTAGCAAACAAATTAAAAGCAATATCAGAAAAACATCAAGTAATGTGTATATCTCATTTACCTAATATAGCAGCAAAAGCAGACTATAATTATTTCATAAGTAAAGATGTAAATGATGAAAGAACAAAAACAAAAATAAAACTATTACAAGAAGATGAAGTAATAAAAGAAATTGCTAGAATATCATCAGGAGAAATAAACGAAATAAGCTTAAAATATGCAACAGAACTAAGAAACAAAAAAGTATCTTAAAATACAAGCATAAAAATAGATATAAATAAAAGTATAATATTGGAAAAAATGCACACACTAAAATCAGTTAAAATTAGTTATAGACATGTTATGGAAGAAATGTCTAAATATAAAAGAAAGAAGTGATTTTAGTGAAAAGTAAGTGCGGAAAAATAGCAAATGTAAAAGCAATAGAAATATTGGATTCTAGAGGAAATCCAACAGTACAAGTAGAAGTGGAATTAGAAAATGGAATAAAAGCAAAAGCAGCTGTACCATCTGGAGCATCAACAGGTAGTTTTGAAGCAGTAGAATTACGAGATGGTGACAAAACCAGATATATGGGAAAAGGTGTACAAAAAGCTGTAGAAAATGTAAATAAAAAAATAGCTAAAAAAATAATTGGAATGGATGTATATTCACAAAGGCAAATAGATGAAGAAATGATAAAATTAGATGATACTCCAAATAAGTCAAATCTAGGAGCAAATGCAATATTAGGAGTATCACTTGCAGTAGCTAAAGCAGCAGCAAAATTATTAGGAATAGAATTATATAAATATATAGGTGGAATAAATGCAAAAACATTACCAACACCTATGATGAATATTTTAAATGGTGGAAAACATTCAGATAATAATATAAGTATACAAGAATTTATGATAATGCCAGTTGGAGAAATTACTTTTGCTGAAAGGCTAAAAAGAGGTGCAGAAATATATCATACGCTAAGAAAAGTACTAAAACAAAAAGGATATAGTGTAGGTGTTGGTGATGAAGGTGGATTTGCACCAAATCTAGAAAATGAAGAACAAGCATTAGATGTAATAGTAGAGGCAATAAAACAAGCAGGATATGAACCAGGCAAGGAAATAAAATTAGCTCTAGACATAGCAAGTACAGAAATGTATGAAGAAGCAAAGAAAATAGGAAAGAATGGCTATTATTTTTGGAAAACAAAACAAATGAAAACAAAAGAAGAAATGATTGAATATTTAGTAAATCTATGTGAAAAATATCCAATTTGTTCAATAGAAGATGGACTAGCTGAGGAAGATTGGGATAGTTGGAAGATTTTAACTGAAAAATTAGGAGATGCTATTCAACTAGTAGGAGATGATTTATTTGTAACAAACAAATCACGATTACGGAAGGGGAATAGAAAAAAATGTAGCAAATAGTATATTAATAAAACCAAATCAAATAGGAACACTAACAGAAACATTAGACACAATAGAACTAGCAAAAGAAAATGGATATAATACAATAATTTCACATAGATCTGGTGAAACAGAAGATACAACAATTGCAGATATAGCAGTAGGAGTAAATGCAGGGCAAATAAAAACGGGAGCACCATGCAGAACAGACAGAGTGGCAAAATATAATAGACTATTATGTATAGAAAATGGAATCTTTATGTATTAAAGATTCCATTAAACAATATATATATATTTTATTTCATTTTATTATTCAAAATTGTTAATTTTGTAATTGAAAATACAAGTAATCCAGTTGCTAAAATTGCTATTGCAACAAAAGTTGTTGTTCCAGCTTTTGGTAATGTTGCTGGTGGTTCTGTAAGTTTTAACTTAGGAGAAACATCAGATGTTTTAGCTTGAGATTTATTGTCTAAATCAGTATAAGTAACATCAACTTTCTCATTTGTATTTAATATTTTATTAACAATATTACTATCAAAATTTTCTTTCAATTTTAATTTGTATTGAACAGTAGCTGTTTGACCACTAGCTAAGCTTGGTATATTCCAAGTTATTGAATTATTTGTTTTATCAACTGTAGTAGATATTTCACCAATATTTGCATTACTTACATAAGAAAAATCAAAATTATCAATTATTTCTTTAGGAAAGTAATCAACCACTTTAATATCTTTTAAAGTTTTTTCTTCAGGTACTAAAGAATTGTAAATATCATTTTTTATTGTTGATTCAACTTTATCATCTGTTACATAATAGAATGTTCCAACTGTTGGATTTTCTTGAGTTCCAAAAATTTCTGTAATAATTTGGTTATAAGATTTTGTTACTCCAGCAGGAACTTGTTCAGGGTTATCAATACCTGTTAACATTGTAATTACATCAACATTAGCTGTTTTTAAAGCTTCTAGTTTTGTTTTAGTTTTTGTTATAACATCATCTGAATAATATACTTTGTTATAATTTAGTGCTACGTTTGGAACACCATCTGTTAAAACAATCATGTATTTGTTATTAGCAGTTTTTGTAAATTCTCCACTAGCAATTTCTAATCCAGCTTCTAAGTCTGTTCTAGGTCCAGTTGCTTCTATACTAGAAATACTATTTAATAAAGCATTAGAGTCATTAGAAAGTTTGCTAACAACTTCTGCATCTTCATTTGTTCCTTCTTTAGAAACATCAGTATTTGTTGAGAAACTAACAACACCTATTTTTAAGTTTTCATTATCTTTTAATAAATTAGAAACTAAAGTTTTGGCAGATTCAAAAACTAAATCTTTTCTTACAGTTCCAGTAGAAGTTTCTAATTTCATACTATCAGAATTATCTAAAACTAACATGATTTCACCAGTTGGTTTGTTAGATTTTTCTTCATTTGTAACTTGTAATTGTAAAGTTACTTCTTTGTTTTGTAAATTCTTAGAAATTAATTTTTTCTCGAATTTTGAGTTATCACTTAATTGTATAGTACAAATAGGTTCTTCAATAACAGTCATTGTAACTGTGCTATATGATGCGAAAGAAACATTTACTAACAAGATAAGCAACAACAATGTTGTAATAAAAATTTTCTTTTTCATAAGTTTATCTCTCCTTCATTTTTTTATACTAATATTTTAACACAACTTACAAAAAATACAACAAAATTTTGAAAAAATGTGTTGACTATGAAATTTTTTATCTATATAATATAGTTAAATTATAACTATTTTTGTTATAAAAGTAGGAACAGAACTTTGAAAATTTAATACCTGTATATAGTTTGAGAATTTAAGGGATACTCTTATACAAAAATGGGAATAATTAAAACAAAAGCAAAAAATAAACTAAAGAAGGGAGAAGTTTTTTATGCAAAAAATAGTAAAAAACAA
>USHX01000025.1 GCA_900554565.1 uncultured Clostridium sp. | reverse complement strand
ATTTTTTATTAAATTTATTTCATTTACTAATATAATTTCTTATACAAATTACTATTTGCTGAAATCATTATAGCACAAATCAAATAATTTTAACATCTTTCTGGAGAATTTTTATCAGGAGATTTATCTTGTTTTACTTCTTTTTCATCTCCTAACATTTCGTGGTCATCTTCATTTATTTTTAGTTCAGCATTTATTTCTTCTAATTTTCGCAACTTTTCTTGTAACTCTTGTTCTTTTGGAAATTCTTTTTGAACCTCTTGTTTTGCATTTTCTAGTTGAAAATATGTATTATCTAACAAATCTCTTTCGTGTGGAATATCTTTTGCAACATTCTCTAAACAATTATTTATTCTTGTTATATTTCCATTTATATCAGTTCCTAAATCAATAGAATAACTAAATTTATTTTTTAGTTTTAACTTAATGTTTCTAGTTATTGAATCAAAACTAATCTCCATTTTAAATCCTCTATACTCTCCTATTTCTCTCGTTTCCATACTTTTTAAATCGTTTATACTTTGTAGTAGACTCTTTCCAGCCTCTTGTTTTTCAGTATGTATTATTCCATTTATTTTCATAGGAGAAAAACCATCTGCATTGGGTTTAGTATATTCTTGCAATTTAATAGTATCTTCTTCCATTGCTCCAATTTTATTATTAAGTCTTGCTATTTCTTCTGGAAAATACTTTATAATTCTATCTTGTAATGAATATTTTTGATTCATAAATTCTTGTTTTAATAATCTTAATTTTGCTACATCAGTATCTAATGATGTCTTTTCTAATATTTTAGGATTTCCTGTTGCAAGAGCTTTTATTTCTCCGTAGGTTAGTGCTTTATCATCAATATCTTCCATTGTTCTTGCAGGAGTTTTTGATGTCATTATTTGAGAAATAAATTTCTGTTTTTGTTCTACTAATTGATACATATAGCTATCAAATGTTTTTTCTGTAACATAAGAATATACATATACCTTTTTATTTTCATTTCCCTGTCTAATCATTCTGCCATTGCGTTGCGTTAGGTCTGATGGTTTCCATGCACAGTCTAAATGGTGTGTTGCAATTAACTTATCTTGAACATTAGTACCTGCTCCCATTTTTTGAGTTGAACCTATTAACACTCTAACCTGTCCTTTTCTCACTTTGCTAAATAATTCTTTCTTTTTAACTTCATTGTCTGCCTCATGAATAAAAGCTATTTCATCAGGTGGAATACCTTTTTGAATTAGCTTTTTCTTTAACTCATTATATATATCTGTAAATTCTTCTTTTTCATATCCTTTTAAATCTTTTGGAGTTGATAAATCACAAAATACAAGTTGTGTTGATTTTTTCTCACTATTTTCATCCCATATTCTATAAATATTTTCACAACATGAATTTACTTTACTACTTTCGGAATCTGGCAATAAAGGGTTTATAAGTCTTTGATCTAGTGCGAGTTTTCTACCCTCATTTGTGATTTTAAGCATATTATCTTCTGTTGCATCAACTGCTCCTGACCTTATTTTTTCTGCTCTTTCTCCCAAAGCCTTAACCATTTCTTGTTGTATTTCACTTGGTTTTACAACGACATTTATATTTTCAAATTCTGGTGTAGGTAAATTTAATGTTTCAGCAGTTTGAATATCTGCTACTTCTTTAAACAAAGATATTAACTCTGGCAAATTATGAAATTTGGCAAATCTAGTTTTTGCCCTATATCCACTTCCCTCTGGTGCAAGCTCTATTGCCGTTATTGTTTCTCCAAATGTACTAGCCCAGTTATCAAAATGTTCTAAATCATTTCTTCTTAATTCTCCATACTGTAGATATCTTTGCATAGTATAAAGTTCTGCCATTGAATTACTTACTGGTGTTCCAGTAGCAAATACAGTTCCTTTCCCACCTGTTATTTCATCCAAATATCTACACTTCATAAAAAGATCCGAAGATTTTTGTGCTTCAGTTTGTGCTATTCCACCTACATTACGCATTTTACTATATAAAAATAAATTCTTATAGTTGTGAGCTTCATCAACAAATAATTTATCTACGCCTAGTTCTTCAAATGTAACTACATCATCTTTTCTTTCTTCCTTATGTAATTTTTCTAATCTATTTTCTAATGATTTTCTGGTCTTTTCCATTTGTTTAATAGTATAATTTTCTCCTTTATTTGCTTTTTCTGATGCAATTCCTTTCGTAATATCATTTATTTGTTCTTCTAATAATGTAATTTGCCTTTCTATTGACATTGGTATTCTTTCAAATTGCGAATGTCCAATGATTACTGCATCAAATTCTCCTGTGGCAATTCTGCTACAAAATTTTTTTCTATTTTTTGTTTCAAAATCTTTTTTCGTGGCAACTAAAATGTTAGCACTTGGATAAAGTTGCAAAAACTCACTTGCAAACTGCTCTATAATATGATTTGGCACAACAAATAAAGACTTATTGCATAAGCTTAAACGCTTACTTTCCATTGCTGCTGCAACCATTTCAAATGTCTTTCCTGCACCAACTTCATGTGCTAACAAAGTATTATTTCCATATAAGATATGTGCTACTGCATTTAATTGATGTTTTCTCAATTTTATTTCAGGATTCATTCCTACAAAATCTATATGAGAACCATCGTATTCTCGTGGTCTTATACAATTAAATTTATCATTATAAAGTCTTACTAAATCATTTCTTCTTTCTGGATCTTCCCATACCCAATTTAAGAATGCCTCTTTTATTGCATCTTGTTTACTACAAGCTATTGCTGTTTCTTTCCTGTTTAATACTCTTTGTTTTCTTCCTTCATCATCTATAAATGTATCAAATATTTTCACATCTTTTAGATTAAGTGTTTGTTCTATTATTTTGTATGCATTTATTCTTGATGTACCATAAGTTGTGTATGCTTTTACATTATTTTTATCATTACTTTTCCCATCAATATACCATTCAGCAGTTATGTTTGAATATTTAACATGAATATCCCATCTGTTATAACTTGGTGTATCTAATAATTCAAAAATAAACTTTCTAATAATTTCTGGTGGTATCCATGTTGAACCCAACTTAATTCCAATTTCACTTGCAGTAAGGTCTTTTGGAATTACCTCTTTTAGTTTTTCAACATTTATATTAAAACTAGAATCTTCTTTTGCAAATTGTTCTGCAATTTTAAGTTTCTCTCTAACATTTCCAGATAAATATTCATCAGCGGTTACCCAATTGTTTGGCTCTCCATATTCTGGAACTTTAAAAATTACTCCCTCAAGACTTTTTATCATTTTATCTGTATCTATACCACATAATTTTTGCATATAATTCAAATCAACTTTTGCCTTATCTTGTATAGATAGAATTAATGCTTCATCTGGAGTATCTACCTGTAAGATTTTCTTTTTAGCCTTTATAGTTCTTTTACTAAATATATCAGCTTTTCCAACAAATTTACCTTCTCCATCTATCTTTTCAAGTGAGCATAACAAAAAATAACTACTATCATTTGAAAAAGCTGTTTCATTTGCTCTTGAATTAATTAAGCCATATTCTTTTGTAAATCTATCATATAAATTATTTAATTTTACTTGTGCAAGATGAATTTCTTCATCAGAATAATCTTCCATTTGAAAATCTATCAGTTCTCTTGTTTGATCTCTTAATAAAATCAATCCTTTAATTCTGTTTTGTGCCGTCAATGGTAGTTCATCTTGTAAAATCATTTTTGAATTTTCTCTAAAATACAATTTATCATCTATTACTGCATAAGAATAGTTCTTAACAGTAGGAATTGCAGGTATTGATGTATCTTCTTGTTCAATTTCGTTTTCAATACTATTATTCTGTAATTCTCCATGTATATTAGTTATTGCATAATTTAATTGTTCTTCTAAATTTGTATCTTCTTCAGTTTTACAAGTTGAGTCATAGCCATAAGCTGTAGATACTATTTCCATTTTTCCTAATATCATTTCGGGATTATCTACAAAATATTTATTCATCGCAATATTGTTTTCATCTCTGTCTAGATATACCCAATCTGGCATTATATCAGTCAAATTTTCTCTTTTTTGTAAGAAAATAATATCTGATGTTACTTTTGTTCCTGCATTCTTTGTAAATGTATTATCTGGTAATCTGATAGCACCTAAAAGATCTGCTCGTTGTGCTAAATATCTTCTAACCTCTGGACTCGCTTTATCCATTGTTCCTTTTGATGTTACAAATGCAATTACTCCTCCTGGTCTCACTTTATCTAAAGTTTTTGCAAAGAAATAATCATGAATTAAAAAATTATTCTTATCATATCTTTTATCATTTACTTTAAAATCTCCAAATGGTACATTTCCTATTGCTATATCAAAAAATGAGTCTGGAAAGTCTGCCTTTTCATATCCTTGAATTTTAATGTTTGCTTTTTGATATAATTGCTTTGCTATTTTGCCACTTATAGTATCAAGTTCTACACCATAGAGTTTTGAACTTTGCATTTCTTGTGGTAACATTCCTAAAAAATTTCCTATACCACAACTTGGTTCAAGTATATTTGCTTGTTCAACTCCCATATTTTTTAGAATGTTATATATTGCATTTATAACTACTGGTGGTGTATAAAAAGCGGTTAAAGTAGAGGCTCTTGCTGATTTATATTCTTCATCTGTTAATAGTTCTTTTAATTCGTAATATTCTTCATTCCAATTCGTTTTATTTTCATCAAATACATCTGGAAGTCCACCCCAACCTACATATTTCGACAAAATGTTTTGTTCTTCGGAATTTGCTAATCTATTTTCATCTTCTAACTTATGTAAAAGTTTTATTGCCTCAATATTTCTTTTTACTTTTTCCTTTGGAGTACCTTCTCCTAGTAAGTTATCATTTATATGATAATTATGCTTTTCTTGATTTTTATAATACTCATCTCTATTAAGTGGTTCTGCATTTTCTTCTCTTTTCTTAAATAAATTCAATACATTTTGAGCTTGTTCAATTTCTCTTGGAATAATATCAAATTCCAAATTATCAATGAATTCTTGACTAACTTCTTCTAATTTTTTATCTATTAGTTCTGTAATACCAGTAAACTCTGCTAAATCTTTTCTTATATCATCTAAATTTTCATTATCTGTATTTTGGGAATATTCTAAAAGTCCACCATCAATTTCAGTCCCTCTATTATCATATATGGCATAATAATATCCTTCTTCATTTGTATGAAAGTGAAAGTAATTTCCATTTTTTAATTTATAATTTTTATCTATATTTTGAATTTCTATTTTATCATTTTCGTTAACATTTTCATCTTTAAATACTTGATTAAACATCCATTTTTCATTTTCATAGTCATTTTCTAACCAATTTTGATATTTTTCTTTTTCATCATTGATAAAATATCTATCTAATGCAATAAGTTCTCCAATTCGCTTTTCTATTGTATTCCAATTAACTTGCATTGTATCTTCAACTTCTCTTTTAGAAAGTTTTAGACCTTTGCTTGGAGTATATTCAACCCATATACCATCAAGTCCAGCTACACCATTAGTTCCATAATAGTTAAATTCCTTTTTTAAAAAATCTTGTCTTTCTTTTGATGATAATGTTTCTTGGTATAATCTATATACTCTAAATTTTCCATTTTGATGTCCTGTTCCATCTTGTAATGTTTTATCTATCATTTCTTGTGTAAAAGAAAAAGCAGGAGCATTTTCTACTTCTGCTTGTGTTTTGATATTATCTATTTGTTTTTCTACACTTGGTAATTCTTTTATTGGTGGTACATAAGTGTCTTCAAAAAGATTTAATTGTAAATTAACTCTGCTATTATCATTTCCTCTGCTTGGTTTCTTATTGAGTTCATTGCTTGTACCCACTCCATTTGATTCTCTCTTTTCATTTTCTCTGTTATTTGGTTCTTTTCTGCTAAACTTGTTATTATTTGTTTCATTCTCTTTTGAGCTGTCTGTTCTATTTCTCCTAAATGTTCTTCCATTTTGCCATCTATCATCAATTCCTCGTATAACCCTCTTTTGTATTCTTTTAGGAAGTTCTCCCTCATTCTTGAAAATCTCCCCTGTGTTATTTTCTTTGTTTTTGGTAATGCTACTTGTGGTATCTGATAATCTCCCATTTGTTTGTATGTTAATTCTATCATAATCGTTTCTCCCTTCACTATTTTTTTCTTCATTATTATGATAATTCATTTTTTCGTTATTAACAAATGTACGATTTGTTAATTTATTATTTTTTTCAAAATTAATGACACTTGAATATATTTCTCTTATTTCTCGTTCTGCAATATCACTCGTTGCAGCACCTAATCTTGAAATAACTCTTTTGTTATTAAATTGTTTTATTATTTCAAAATCAGCTAGGCTAAAATGTTCCATTGGATCAATTCCACATCTTTTCATTGTCATATATGCAATTGAATTTGCTAATATTCCTCTGAAATAAGATTCCAATTCAATGTCATTTAATTCTTGTAGAAAACTTCCTTCTGTAACTTCTTTTAAATCAACTAAATAATCTTGAAAGTTATCTTCTACTAAATTTATTGAACTAGAATAAATTGCTTCAGCTAAAGTATCTTTTATTTCTAAATTACCAAAGCTATTTTCTAATGTTTCAATAATTCCATTTGTATAAGAAGGCTTTACTTCCCATAATTTTAAATCTTGACCTATACCACTATGAGTATCTGAAATATCAAATACATGTCTTAGTACACTTCTACCATTTTCAATGGATAATAATGCAATACCTTTTGCACCTTTATTTACCCATCTTTTTAGCCTTTTATTCCAAGTTTCTATATCAGCACAAGCTGTTGCATTTACTTTTTGGGCATATATCAATACTTGTTCACTAAAAGAATATTTATAATTATTACTAGCAGTATTTAAAAATTCTATCCAGTTTTCACTACTTTGAGAAATGTATTTTATGGTTTCATTTGCCATTTCATTAACTAATTGATATTTATTCGCCATTGGATTCCTCCTTTCTTGTTTGTTGATAATTAAAATACCCTATTGTATTGTGTTCTTTAATAAATTCTCGTAAAGCAATAATATTCAAAACATCAGGATCTTTTGTTATTTCTTTTAAATCTTCTATTTTTAAGTTTGAAATATCTTTTTCTGTTGATTTTCCAATATTTATCAACTTATTATATGTTTCCATTCTTAAATTTCTTTTTCTAGGCATTTCCCACCTCCTATTTTAAACATAAAAAATAAGCTAGATATTAATCTAACTTACTTCTTTTTATATTATATTTATTTTTTTATTACATGATAATCACATTTTTTACATCTGCCGAATCCTTGCGTACGCAAAGCTATTGAGCTTTGCCATTCATTTCCACATATGCTACATTTCCACCATACTATTGTTTTGTTTTTACAAGTCATTTTCTCTGGTTTTAAATCTCCATTTTTTATAGGATGCCATTCTTTCGCTAACTCTGGATAATTCGTTGCCAAAGAACCTTCTTTTTTTATTAAATTCTTCTTTCTAGTATTTGCTCCAATAATCGATGCACATTTTGGACAATCTTTTGAATTGATTCTACTATCTATAGATGCCTTCCACTCATACCCACATTTCGAGCATTTCCAAAAAAATTTATTTTTTCTTTCTCCAAGATTTAAATCTTCAAATCTGATTTTATTTTTTTCATAGTCATATTCATTTGCTAATCTAGGATATATTGTTTTAAAATCATTAGTTCCTTTTTTTAATCTATAATAAGAACATTCAATACATTTTGTAGTATTTTTTCTAAATATATCTTTTACTTTAGCACTATATGATTTACCACACTCTGTACATTTTAGCCATATAACTTTTTCACTTCCTTTAGTAAACATGTCAGGAGTTAAATTTCCATTTTTTTCATTATCCCACATATAGATAATTTCTGGTTTTAATTCTAATAACGAATTTTTCTTTCTTGATAAATACATTAACTCCAAAATTTTATCATTATCATTTTCCAAATCAATATTCATATTTTTGCACTTTAGATAATTAAGTATATCTAAGATACATTTCTCTAAATTTTCTTTTCCGTCTTTTATTTGGAAAGTCTCAAAAATAATTGATGTTGAATCTAATAATGGTAATCCTTTTTCTCTCACACGAATCAACTTTATATTTAGCTCATTACAAATTTTATCTTTTTCTAAATCCTTCTTTATATTTTTATGCCAAAGAGCTCCATCATATTCAATTGCTGTTTTAATAGATGGAATATAAATATCTAATTCTTTTCCAGCTTGATTATTTAATTTAAAATTTTCAATAGCATCTTTAAAATTTTGACTAATATAATAAAAAATAGCTTTTTCAGGATATGATACTTTATATTCTTTCTTACATATTGGGCAATTTCTGCCTTTGACTCGATTTACAATACTTGCTTCCCAACTATGTCCATACTTACATTTCCAATATACTTTTTTATTTGATTTAGCCATATAATTTTCTGGCAAATTAGGATTTTTATCATAATCCCATTCATCTAATAATTTAGGATACAAGCTTTTTAAATCATTAACACCAATAACTGGTGTTGCATTTATATCTCCAGTTCTTTTACTTGCACATTCAGGGCAACCTAATCCTCTACTAACTTTACTTCTTATTTCAGCCAAATAGTCATTACCACAAAATATACATTTCCACCAAACTTTATATCCAGATTTTTTTAAAAACTGATTTGGTTTTAAATCGCCATTCTTTTCATAATTCCATTCACATAGAACTTCTGGAAATTGAGATTCTAAATCATTTACTCCAAGAATGGGTGTTGAATGTTTTAATGATAATTTGTTTCTTTTGCATTCAGGGCATCCATTTCCTCTCCCGTCTTTTCTATATCTATCATGTGGAGCAGCTTGCCATATGTTATTACATTTATTACAGTGCCAATATACTTTTGTATGGCATCCATAAGATATCTTTTCAGGATAATAACCTAACTCTTTGTTTTTTTCATAATCCCATTCTTTCATCAATTCAGGAATATCTATTATATATTTTTTATCATTCAATATTTTTCCTCTTTTCTATGTTAACTTGATAAATTTATCAATATTATAACACATTTTCAAATAAATGTTTTAATATTGTCAAAAAGAACTAGGCCTTACTTATTACAATTCTTAATTATTATAGAGTATCATGAATTCTAATTAGCTTTAAAAGAAAATAATCCATTGCTTCTGTGTCTTTATTCTCATTAACCATTGCTGTTCTACTTTCATATAAACTATTAATTATAAGTCCTAAATCGTGTTTATTTACCTTCATCTTATTTTTTAATTTTACCAGTACCTCATCAACCACATCAACATATTTATTTTGTTTTAATAAATTATTTCTAAAATCTATTAAAGAATAACGCAATATTCTCAATTCTTCATTATTTAATTCTAGCTTTTTCTTTTTTTCAAACATTATAATCTCCCCTCAAAAATTACTATTTGAGAAGATTATATCATATCATTTAATTATTGTCTTATGTATAAACAGAAAAAGAGAGATTAATTTTGTATTTTTATATTAACCTCTCTTAAATTAAACTATTCTTGTTTATTCTTATTATGATTACGAATAACTATATAAGTAATTCCTAATAAAGATAATATAATTGCTCCAGCAAATAATTTAATTTTGCTTTCATCTCCTGTTTTAGGAACTTCTATTTTTTTATTTTCAAAAGTAAATTCTATTGTGCTATCTTTTTCTTCTACTTGTTCATTATCTACGAATATTCCTTTATCATTGATTTCAACTTTTGCTACTCTGCTAGATAATTCATAATCTTTTGGTGCTTTTATTTCTTTGATGTAATATGTGCCATATCTTAATTCTTCAAATAAGGCTGTTCCATTTTCTTTGTCAGATTTTACTTCTTTAATTAGCTTTGTACATTCTGAATCTTCATAAATACCAAAAATAAATTTATCTTTTATAGTTTCTTTAGTTTCAGAATCTACTTTAACTACTTTTACATTCTTTAATATTGGCATATCTTTCATTTCAATTTTTTGTGTATTTTTTTCTGATGTTACAACAAATTTTATTTCTTCTGTAATTTCGTAGCCATAAGGTGCTGTTGTTTCTTTTAATACATATGTTTTACCTTCTTCAAGACCTTTTACTTGATGTGGTTCTTTTGCAGATGTCCATTTATCTATTGTATCTCCATTTTCATCAATTACTTCTAATTCTGCTCCTTCTAATTCATTTCCATTAGTTAAGTCTGTTTTTGTAACTTCAACTACTTTATTTATTAGCTCTATGCGTTGATCTTTCTTTTCATCAGTTACTTTAAAGGTAACATCTGTAGCTTTTACAAATCCATTAGGAGCTGTTTCTTCATGTAAAGTATAAGTTTCATTTTCGATTAGATTTTTAATCTTATGTTCTTCTTTAGTAGAAATCCACTCATCAACAATATTTCCATCTTTATCTATGATTTGAATTTTAGCACCTTCTACTTCATTACCTCCAATATCAGTTTTAGACATTGAAACAACTTTATCTTTCATATTTATTTTTTGAATTTTATTTGTATCGTCTATTGTAAATTTAACACTTGTAGCTATTACATAGCCCTCTGGAGCTATCTCTTCTTTTAGTATATATTCTTTACCTACTACAAGTCCCTCAATTTTGTGAGTTTTATCAGTAGATATCCATTCATCTATAACTTTATTATCACTATCTAACACAGATAGTTTAGCCCCTTTAAGTTCTTTATCTCCTGTAATATCAGTTTTAGAAAACTCTACTAGAGTTGTATCATTTGATATATCTAATTTTTCAGTATAAACTTTTGTTGTTAAGTCTTTTTGTTCAAACTTAACTTCATATTTTGTTGTATTTAATACAAGTCCATTTAAAGTTTTTGTTTCTTCAATTTCATAAGTTCCAATTGGTAAATTTGTTATTTCTAGTTTTCCATCTTTAGTAAGATTATATTTTTTAATCTCTTGTCCTTTTTCATAAATAACACTACCATCTGACATGTCAATAATATTTTCTTTTGCTGAAAGCTTAAATTCTATACCTGATAAATCTGATGTATCAATTAAAGATATATCTGCATCTTCTCTTACGCTAATTGTTTTATCTAATTTAATTGTTCCTGTTGGTTGCTCATTTTTAATAATAACTTCTTTTATAAAATCTCCATCTTTATCTTTGTCATAATCTTTTACATTTTTTATTTCAAATTTAACTGCTTCCTCTAATTGTAAAAATCCTGTTGGAACTTTTATTTCAGTTATTTCATAACTACCTACTGGTAATTTTAATGGTGTAGTAATTGTTGCTTTATCATCATTTTTACTATTAAATGAATTATCTGGAACAACTATATTATCTGCATTAGTTGTAAATGATGTATATGTTGTATTTCCTATTTTTTGAGAGATAGTTTCTCCTTTTTTGAACAATATTTTTTTAGTAGCTCTATCATATATGTCTTTTGTAGCTTTTATCTCAAATGTTGTAGAATTTAATGTAACAAGTTTATCTGTTTTTAAATCTTTTTTGATCAATTTAATATATGTTTCTAATTGTTCATTATTAACAACGATATGCTTTGTTTTCTTTGCTATTTCCTTAATTTCTGATTCATCATCTGTAATAGAAAATGTAAAATCAACTGCTGTTTCATAATCTGTTGGAGTTTTTGTTTCTTTAACAATGTATTTTCCATAAGGTAAGTTATTTTTTGTATAAGCATTTCCATCTTTATCTGTTACTATTACTGCATAAGATGGTGCAATAGCTTGAGCTGATTTTACTCTTTTGCTATCAACCTTAACTTTGTTTCCATTTTCATCAAATCCATTCCAAACTTCTTCATAAGAATATCCTTGTGCATAAGCTCTTTCTACTGCTGAATTTAATTTAATTGTAAATTCTGCACCTTCTAATCCAGGTGTTTCTCCTGAGTTTTCTTTTATTCCTGATTTGAAAATATGTACTCCCATTTTCTTAACATTTTCTAAACTTGTTTTAGTATCTGCTATTACTTTTGTGTATTGGTCTTTGTATTTTAATTCTACACTGTAGGTATTTTTATCTAACATATATCCAGTTGGATTAGTTTCTTCTTTTACAATATATTTTCCTAAAGGAAGATTTTTTATATCTTCTGTTTCTCCCTTTTCATTTATAGTTCTTGTTGCAACTAAATCTCCATTAGAATAGAATTTTTTAGTTTTTGCTTTATTATATATATCCTCATTTGCATAAACTTTATAGACTGCACCATTAAATGTTGCATCTCCTTGTGGTACTGATCCAGTTTCCGCATCTTTCTTTATTATTGTAATTTTTCCTGTTGGTTCTTCATCTTTTATTCCTGTAACATCAATATATATAACTTTTGTGTTAGCATCTTTATATTTTAATTCTGTATCAAATTCTTTTGAATTTACTAAATATCCATTTGGTGCATTTGTTTCTTTTACATAGTATTTTCCTAAGTGTAAATTAGAAAATTGAGCCATTCCATCATCATTAGTTATAGCTTTTGTTATCAATTCTCCTTTTTTATACCATGTAATTGTTCCTGCAACATTTTTAATATCTTCTCTTGCATATAATGATATTTCTGCTCCTTTTAGTTTGTTATTATAATTATCTGTTTTATATGCTTTGATTTCTCCTGTTGGTTCTTCGTTTACTATTGCTTTTGTTGCTGTTTGATTTACTTTAACTTCTACATCATAAGATTTTGTGTCTATTAAATACCCAAAAGGCACTGATATTTCATTTATTGTATAAGTTCCTTTTTTTAATTTATCAATAGTAATCTTTCCATTAGTAACAGTAACGTCTTTATTATAGTCATTTGCTCCTCTTACTTTGAAAACTGCACCATTTACTAAATCTCCATTTGTATTTAATTTTTGTAACTCCAATCTTCCAAATGTTTCAATTTCTAGTGAAAAATTTAATGTTACTGGATCATTATAACTCATACAATATAATTGGTTTTGAACACCACTTGCGAATTCAAAATAAACCATTGTATCATTATCTTCTGTTCCGTTTTTTATCATTCCCCACTCTTTAAAAGTATTATCTGAAATTCTATAATTTTCTAAATTTGTATTTTCATCTACAAAAATAGTCATTGAATTACTACCATTTTGGTGAACGAATCTTATTCCATCTTTTGTATTATCAATTGTTCCATATTCTGCAAGAACTCCATTAGAATCAGTTATTGTTTTTGTTTCTCCTGCTTGAATTGTAATTGTAGACCCATTGAAACTAGGTCTTTTTTCGATATCTGCTATTTCATTATTTATTCTATTTTTAAAGTCTATATATCCTTGTTGCTCATCTGACTTAATAAATGTTGCATTGCTTTGTCCAAGAATTTCCCAAATATATTGTTGAGTAAACACATAATCCCATTTTACCCATTTCATATCATTAGCTAAAATTCCTCCATCTACTGTATATCCACCATTATTTTTATACCATCCTAAATAAGCAACTTTACATGCCTTTCTAATGTTTGAATTAGTTGGCGTATAATAAACTCCATTATATGAAGCTCCTGTTTTAAAATCTATTCCATGTTCTGCACAGAATACGGTTCTCCTTTCTCCTGTATTTAAATTATTTAATCTTCTTATTAACACACCTGTTGTTCCATTTGCATTATCGGTGGTTTTCATTCCAGATGCATATTGACCTCCAGACCATTTTCCACTTCCCGATGCTGCAAAAACAGGTTGTATTATACTAAATAATATTAAAAATAACATTATACTAGCTAATATTTTATTAACTTTTTTTATTTTCATAAAATTTTACCTCCTATTTTTCATAAAAAAAGAACAAGTAATACTCTACCTGCTCTATATTTTTAATAATTTATTTAATTATAATAAAAGTTTATTGTCCATTTTCCACAAAACGGACATGACCAAGTTTCATACCCATACGGACAATTTTTTTGATATGTTTCATCATTGATCTCAAATTTTTCCCATTTATCTCCCCAAGTTTTAATTATTCCTTGATAGTAATTAATTGCATCTTGTTTTGAGCTAAACCATTTATTTGAGTTTCCAACTCCTACACCATGTTTGGTATCAGAACACTTCGCTTTTTCAGATTGTTTTATATCTCTTTGTTTTTCTTCCTTTGGCTGTTCTGGTACTGTCGTTGTTTCTTTTTCTACGGTCTTTTTACTTGTAGTAACAGGTATTGTTTTGGCTTGTTCTACTGGTTTTGAACTTTCTACTTTTTTATCTTGTGTTGCTATTGAATTTTCCTTTGTTTCTTCTTGAATATTATCTTTTACGGTATCAATTTCTTGTGGTATTTCTTCTACTTTCTCTTGTTTTTCTATATCATCTTTAAAAACCATCACTTCAGTATTTTCTATTTCTTCATCATCAGTATTATTTATTTCAGTTACAATCTCTTTCTCTTTTTTTATCTTACTAAATTTCTTTGATTTTATAATCATGATATTTGCAAATAATATCACTATTAAGGCTATAATTATTGAAACTAATATCTTTTTACTTTTCACTACTACCATCTCCTTATAGCTTAATTATATGCTTTCTAGATATAAAAACAAATGTATAAAGCATTATATATATTTAATATAATAATTCTTTTTTAGTTTGTAATATAGTATGTATTTAAAAGGGATTGTAAGGGAAAACTTTGTAATGTGTTCACACAAAAAATAAAACTACTTGTAAATCTATTGTTCACACACATTATCGAGCATTTCGTTCTTGTTTTAATCTTTCCCTTTTGTTGTGTTCTTCCACACATTGGATAATAAAATCTTCTATCTTACCAGAGTCTTTGACTTTAGTTGGTATATATTTTTCTATTCTATCATTGTGTATCTTTATGAACTCTTTTTGATTTGGTTTTTCTTTATCTAACAAATTCTCTATTTTTTCTTCAGATATAGTTCCTTCTTGTTGCATTTTCTTTAATGTTATAGCTTGACTTAAACTAGGAGAAACCTCGTCATATTGTAATTTATTTAAAACTACATATTGATAATCTTCTTCTAAATAAGATAATTCTACGGCTGGTCTAAAAGCTATTCTTTTATTATCAACTTCTTCTAATAACTCTGGTATTAAATATGTAAGACGAATATATCTTCTTATATTTTCTCTACTTTCTCCAACTTCTTCTCCTAGTATTTCATCAGTTCTCAACTTTGACACCACTGGTGTCGAAGTTTCATTTTCTTCTAAATCAATTCTTTTTCCTTGATGTTTCATTGCTTCTAATTTAAGTTTATATGCAAATGCTTTTTCGCTAGGCAATATTTCTTCTCTTTGAATATTACTATCAACCATAAGAATTGTTGCCTCATCATCTGTTAAATCTTTCACTATACATCTTATTTGTTTTATTCCTGCAAGTTCACAAGCTCTTTTTCTTCTATGTCCAGAAATCATTTCATAAGTTCCATCTTCTTTTGGTCTAACTATAACAGGTAATATTACTCCATATTCCTTTACACTCTTAACCATTTCTTGCATTTTTTCATCATTAATTACTTTAAAAGGATGATTAGGAAAATCTTTGATACTACTTATATTAATTTCTTCAACTTTTTCGGCTTTTTCATAATCTCTCTGTTCTTGAATTGTAAACAAATCATCTAGCTTTGGAAGTTTCATTTTTTGTTCTTGTTCTTTCATTGTCTAATACCTCCTTTGCTAAATTTTTATATGCCTCTGCGACAGGACTATTTTTAT
Organism: uncultured Clostridium sp.; assembly: GCA_900554565.1. Classification (GTDB taxonomy): domain Bacteria; phylum Bacillota; class Clostridia; order TANB77; family CAG-508; genus CAG-269. Next base: position 3,691 of record USHX01000025.1, on the reverse strand, counting down.
CAAACTCAAAAATGCTTTTCCCTGTTGATGTAGATTTTGCTGTATTTATAGCTTTAGGAATTTCAGTATTATATATGTTTACATAGTGTCCATAATTTTCATTTATCGTATCTCTTACATCTTTCGACAAATTAGTTCTTTTATCAACAAGAGTGAGCAAGACACCTCCAATTTTTAAATTGGGATTTATTTGTTTATGAACTCTATTTACTGTCTTTAATAAATGTCCCATACCTTTTGCAGCAAGATACTCTCCCTGTACTGGAATTATTATTTTGTCACTACAAGCCAGTGCATTTATGGTTATCATTCCTAAGCTGGGCATACAATCAATTAAAACATAATCGTAATTATCTTTTATTTCTCTTATAGAATTTTTAAGTGTAAACTCTCTACTCATTGCATTTACCAAAGAAAACTCTATTGCAGATAAATCTAAATTAGATGGAATTAAATCTATACCTTCTTTGTGATGAAGTATGCTATTCTCCGCATTTATCTCATTATCACATATTGTATCAGACATTAAAGTTCCAATGGTATTCTGCAATTCATCTTGATTATAATATCCCATACAAGTAGTCAAATCGCCTTGTGGATCTGCGTCAATAAGTAATACTTTTTTTCCTTGTTTAGCAAGAGCTACACCTAAAGAAAAAGTGGTAGTTGTTTTTCCAACTCCACCCTTTTGATTTGCTATTGCTATAACTTTACTCATTGGCATTCTCCTTTTCTTCCTTACTTTTTCTGTATTGTTCTCTATAACTTACAAATTGCTCATATAAATCTCGTTCTTTTACATTCTCTATATATTCTTCTGCATTTTCAATAAAGTCATCAATAGTTTCATTTATAAGTGAACATATTTCTTTAAAGCTTGGAGATTCATAAAGCTCTGAAAGTGAAAATTCAATACTCTCTGCGATTTCATCTTCCATATCTATTAGATAATATAGGTCATTATACATCAATGGTATTTCTTGTTTAAAAACTCGCTTTATATCTTCAGATAATAACATTTGATAGATTAAAGTATATAAACTATTTTCTGATATTTGAGCAAAATGTAATGAATTTCTTAACCTGTCTTGGGCATTTTTTATTTTTTGCATATCATCTTCTGTTTTATTTTCTTTAACAAGTAACTTACTTATTTCTGCCATATCAGGATCCATCCAGTTTTCATATTTAATACAGTCTTTAGTTGTATTCACTAACATTGCTTTTATAGTTTCGTGTAGTGTTCTTTCATCTAATCCTTCTAAAGTTCCTTCGTTTAATAATTCATCTTGTACTGCATACTTTCTTTTAAAATCATATATTGATTTTTTCATTTAAAATTACCTCCTAAATTTTTATTTTGAAGGCAAAAAAATAAAGCTAATTTTTTTAATTAACTTTTTGTTAGATATTATTTCAATAACTACATTTTTTATGCTGAATAATATATGTATCCTATTAGACATAAAAAGAGGTTACATTTGGTTTATATTATCAAAGTTTTGTGCAATATGAGATAGGAGCAAAATAATAGAACCCCTTTTAGAGTCCTACCTACAAGTTCTTGTAACTACTAGCCTTAAAGGCTTTACTAGCTATTTATTAGCTATCGTTTGACTAACATTATTACTTTATAATTTATTACTTGTAATAATGTTAGTCTAGTCCCAGATATTTGTTTCTAAAATCAATTTTAAATCAGTTTTATAATTTATCCTTATAATTTACATCTAAATAATTTTTCTATTTAAAATTTAATTTTATTACTTAATAATTTCTATTTCATATTATATTTTATATAAATTTTCCAAAAATCTTCAAAATGCCTATTTCTCTATATTTGCCGTATTTTACCAACAACAAACTATAAGCCTTAAAAATAAAAACGGCTTAAAATCGATTCTCGTGCGTCGCTTTTTTTAGGTATTTTTTCAGTTTCTTATATATTTATATAAGTATAAAAAATTTGGTTATTTTTTATCTAAAATCTCTCAAACCCAGAATTATCAATATTTTGCTAAAATACTAAACAACAAGTTATATAGCTTAAGTATAAAAATGGCTTAAAATCGATTCTCATAAGCTGTTATTTTAGATCTTTTAGAGATTACTTTAGCATCTGCAGATAATTATAAAAATTGCATATATATAACTAAAATTTTCATAAACAACTCAAATAAATCTAAATTTAATGTTTAGATGAATAATTTAATATTGCAATATTGTAAATGGCTTAAAATTGATTTTCACAAGTTTAAATTATAATAATTAAAATACATATAAATTAAAAACCAAACATTAAAATTTGCAATTAACAAATGTTTGGTTTAAAAAATTTTATAAATTTAAAATATTTAATTTATAATTTTATAAATTTTAAGTGAATTTTATTTTGTAAAAACTTTGCACAAAATTTTTCTAAAGCTCTTTTTATATATAAAATAATTATATTAAATATACATAATAAAAGAATAATTTTCTTCTATCCGACATTATTTCCTTCTCCCTTTTTAAATATTGTACCGTTCAATGGATTTTCTTTTAAATAACGATTTATATCTTTAATCATTTAATCAACAAATAAATCCAATTTATTAATATTAGATATTATAAAATCATCTACAACATTAAAAATATGGTTTTCCCCCTACTCTACTCATTTTTATTTGAATTGATGAAATTAACATACATTAATGTGTTTAAATTTTCAATTTTATTCAATATTAAAATTATCTTTTAATACTTTATATACTTTGTCAACTTCTTCTTTAGCTCCTTCAATTCCTACTACTTTCATTTCTGGCTTTGTATATTCGTCTATTTCAAAAGTAACTTTATTTTTTACATATTCATATCTTACTCTATCTAATTCTTTATAAAAATCAAATTTTAACATTGAAAAAACAGCATTTACAAAATCCATATTATCAGTTACATTTATTTTTCCTGATTCCCTGGAAATTTTAAGAACACTATCTGATTCGTTTTCATCTTTAAAATCTAAAAATATATTTTTAGATTCACCACCTTCTTTTCTAATTTTATCATTATATTTATAAGTTAATCAAGAAAAATACCCAATAATAATTCTATTATTGGGTATTTAAAGGTAGCAATTAAAAAATTAACTTTGGATTTGGATACATAAATCTTGTCATAAGCTGACTTTCGAGAAAATTACATTGGAAATTACAACATGCTTCACAAGAATTGTCAATAGTTCTTTTTCTACTTAAAAGATTTTCAGCTGATTCATTTACAAGAAAAATATTGCTAAAACCATTCATTTTATTAGAATATTTATAACCATCAGGATGAAAAAAATTCATAATTGGAATCCCATATTTTTGGCCATCTAATAAATTTAATTCTACAGAATGAATGCTATTAGCATATATATTTATCATTTTTTTGCCTCATCTAATGATAAATAATTAGGTAGTTTTTTCATAATCTTTCTATCAGAATTTATTTTTTTTAATGGTTAGGTAAATAAAGTATGTTTTATGGTAAATAAATAATTAAAGAAAGTTCTTAAATGTTCAGTTTTCACAACTAAAGAAAAGTAATAAAAATTTAATTCTATTACTTTTCTTTTATTTTTCTCGAAATTATTTTTATAACCTAAATACAAAATTGTAATTTATCTAACAAGTTTCTCTATCGAATTGTATTCATCTCCACTTATTTG
>USHX01000024.1 GCA_900554565.1 uncultured Clostridium sp. | reverse complement strand
TCCTAAAGTTCCATACTTTAGGACGAAAAAGGAGAAAAATATGAGAAAAACAAATGAAAACAAAGGAATTACACTAATAGCATCAATAATAACAATAATAATTCTATTAATCTTAGCTGGAATATCAGTAGCAATGCTAACAGGAAATAACGGAATACTAAAACAAGCTAAAAATGCAAAAGATTCAACAAACACAAGTGGAGACAAAGAAAAAATAATACTAGCATTGCAAGAAAAAGAACTATCAAAAAACGAAGAAATCACAATAGGAGAAACTCTGTATGACAAAACAATAGCAAATGGCGAAAAATGGAAAGTAATATCAACACTAGAAGACAATAAAATATATGGTACAGATTGGTCATACATAGCAAAAGGAAGTGAAATACTAAAATACGGAAAGGTAAATGAAAGTTGGTTAGTAAATAACAAAACAGAAGAAATGATTAAGTTAGAAGAAGGCAAATACAAAGAACTATCATATGGAGCAAACTTAGCGGTAAAAGATAAACTAGTTTTAAATGTCGACCCAGCAAACATGAGTGATAAAAATAGTTGGGGAGATGGAGTTACCTTATATGGTGTTACTGACGGAGATGGATATGGATATAATGGGACAGAAATAAAATTAGATGGTGTAGATGATTATATAGAAAGCTATAATAAAGTAGAAGTGGAAGACGGAATAACATTTGAATTTTATGGAAAGATAGACAAAAGCGTAGAAGCAGCTCCGTTAATTTCAAAAACTTTTAAAGGAACAACAGAGTGGTCAAACAAACCAAGAATATTTATAAACAGTAAAAGATATTTGAGAATGTGTATATCAGACAAAAAGTCAGAATCAAATTGGGCCCTACCAGCAAATTTATGGGCAGACCATTGGATTGAGACAGAAGAGATAAAAGAATTAGAAAACGAAGACGGATTTTATATAACAATATCGGTAAATTTAAACACAAATACAATTGCTGTATATATTAATGGAAGTAAATTTGGAGAAACAACATGTAGCCATGAGTGGCTAACAAGTGGTGGGCTAGATAATATTAGTATACCATTTATTATAGGCATGTCAGTTGGAGGCACAGAATACACAGAAAGTTATGCACCATTATCAATATATGCTTGTAGATTATATAATAAAGTCTTAACAGATTCAGAAATTAAAGAAAATACAGATATGACAGTTGCATATCATAATCTAATGTCATATAAAAATTATTAAAAAAGGAAGTAGTGTATTCTGTTAATAAAAAATTGACTAAAGCAGTAAAAGATGAAATTTTAATTTATCAATCTTTAGGTTACAAAATAATTCAAAATAATTTGAGAAAATATTTACAAAAAATAGAAAAACAAATATAATAATGTTGAAAAAACATTTTTAATGTGAAAAAGATAAAATTATTATACGTAAGACTAAAATGTATAAAAAAGGAGAAAACAATGAAAAAACTAAAGAATACGGTTAAAATTGTATTTTTATTAATTCTTATGCTAAATTTATTGGCAAATCACAAAGTATTTGCAGCTAATATTGCAAATGAAATTCAAAAAGAAGAATATACCGAAGACTTTAAGAAATGGTTAGAGTTATCCGACGAAGAAAAGCAAAAAACAATAATGCCTAGAATGTATGAAGTAAAAAATACAAATATCATCTCAAAAAATCCATTATATCTAGCTAGAATGCTGAAAGCAAGTGCAAATTCAAGATATAGTTTAAAAGATATAATTCCAGCAAATGTAATTATAAAAAACCAACAACAAACAAACTCTTGTTGGGCTTTTGCCACATTATCATCGTTAGAAACAAATTTGGCATTAGCTAATTATAAAAAAGGTACTAATTTATCAAAAGTATATGATTTTTCTGAAAGGCACATGGAATATGCAACAAGTAAAACATTTTCAAATGGTGTAGAAAATAAAAGTGGATATAACAGAAAAGTTGGAAGTGGTGGTTCTTACCAATTTTCAACTTCATATTTAACTAATGGAAGTGGAGCAATACCAGAATCAGAAATGCCTTTTGAAAACAATGAAAATACAATAGATATTAGTCAAATTCAAAACAAAACAGTTTCTAGCCAAGTTTATGATACTGTAGTTTTCCCAGATTATAGAATTGCAACTGAAGAAAACAAAACTGAAATAATGAATCAAATTAAACAACATATTCAAAATTATGGTTCAGTTCAAGCTTCTATACATGGTAATTCTTCTAGTTTATCAGCATTTAATTGTTATAATAATGATACAGGAGCAAAATTCTGCAATAGTTCAATTACGCATAGCATTGACCATGCAGTTTCTATTATCGGATGGGATGATAACTATAGTATAGATAACTTCCCAGAAAATGCAAAACCTAAAGCAAATGGTGCTTGGATTGTAAGAAACTCTTGGGGAGAAAAAGCAGAAAATTGGAAACTTTCTGACTTAAAAACAGAAATATTTAATACATATAAACAACAATGTATAGCAAAAGGATGGAATTCAGCAGAAGAAATACCAAATGAATTTCTAAAAGAAGCAGGCTACACTATTGAAAATGATATGGCCTATATAAAATATGGAGATAACGGTATTATATATATATCTTATGAGGATGTTAATGTTTCGAAGCAAATGTTTGGAATAGTAAAAGCAACAGATACGGTAAATTATGATTATATATATCAATATGATGAATTCTTTCCAGGTATGCAATTAACTATAAATAATTCAAATATGATGTTATGTAATATATTTGATAAAAAAACTACAAAAACAGAATATTTGACACAAGTTTCTTTATATGCTCCAGAAACATATAAATGTAAGGTATATGTAAATCCTAATGGAACAAGCAAATCAAAAAATGATTTACAACTTGTAACATTAAAATCGGGAGAATCTGAAACAGTTAATGCTGGATATCATACTTTGGAATTTGCAAATCCGATTGAATTAAAGGCAAATTCATTTGCAGTAGTAATAGAGATACAAAGCTCTAAATATAGTGCAACATTACCATTAGAGAGTAAAATTGATAGTATATCAGCATGGGATTCTGTATCAGTCGAAAGTGGCAAATGTTTTCTAGCACTTGGAAAGGATTTAAGTAATTGTCAATGGTTTGATTTAAGTAAATTGACAGAAGAAAATGCATCTTTAGTTAATGGAGATAGTACAATAAAAGCATTTACAACAACTGAACTGTTAGATGGATCATTAAAAAATATAGAAATTGCAACACCACCAACAAAAACGAATTATTTTGAAGGGGACAACTTTGATGAAAATGGAATGGTAGTAAAAGCAAATTATAATAGAAAAGAAAATCCATCAGTTATATTAAGTAGCTCAGATTACAGCATAAAAAATGGAAAGAACTTAAAAGAAGGTCAAACTAGTGTAGAAGTAACATATGAAGGAAAAAGTGTAAGTCAAGCAATAACAGTACAAAAGAATAATGTGGTAGAACTAAAAATAAAAACACCACCAACAAAAACAGAATATAAAGAGGGACAACATTTTGATAAAACTGGAATGGTTGTCGAAGCAACATATAAAGATGGAACAACAAAGGTAATAACAGATTATACAATAGAAAATGGAAATAATTTAAAAGCTAATCAAACACAAGTAACAATTTCATATGGGGAAAAAACGATTCAACAATCCATAACAACAATTCCTAATCCATTAATGGAAATAAAAATTACCAAAGCACCAAATAAAATTAAATATGTAGTTGGACAAGACTTTGACAAAACTGGAATGGTTGTTACAGGGACATATCAAGATAGTACTACACAAGAAATATTAGATTATACAATAGAAAATGGAACAAATTTAACCAAAGAACAAACATCAGTAACAATAAAATATGAAGAAAAAACAACAACTCAATCAATAGTAGTTCAAGAAAAACCAGTAAATGCAGATTTAACTAACTCAAAATGTGATGTAAAAAAAGTACAAGCATATTACTATACAAACAATTCACAAAAAGATTATGTATTAATCAATATAGAAATTAGTGGCATTTCAAGAGATTTAACTAATGATTCAGTTGAATACTACTATCATTTGTCAGCAAATGCAGATGAAAAGGATATCGAAAATTGGGTTAAAATAACAGACACACAAGACTCTAATAATAAATTACAATTTGTAATAGATTCAAAAAATGTTTCAAACTACAAAGAAATAGAAAGTGAAGATGTAACATATATATACATAAAAGAAGTAGCAACAAAAGGCGAAAATCAAAGCACAGTTATATCTAATTCAATGAAATTAGAAACAAACAATAATGTTGAAACATATGTTGATGATGTGAAAAAAGAAAATTTGCAATCAAGTAATTCAAATCAAGAAAGTTCAAATGATGTAACTATTGCTACTGGAAAACTTCCAAAAGCGGGAATATCAATAAAAATAATCCTAACAATAATAGTGATAGTTAGTGTAGTTGGAATAGGTATATTTATATATCTTAAATATAGTAAATTTAGAAATGTATAAAAAATTCTGCTCTTTAGGAGCAGTTTTTTTTATAAAAACAAAAAAAGAACTAGATTACTTTTTAAGGAGAATCTAGTTCAATAAACAAAAAATAAACATATAAATATATGATTTATTCTAAAAGCATTGTAGCAAAAAAAAAGCTACAAGTCAACAACAATAAGCAAAAAATTCAATAAAAAACTCAAAATCAAGACAAATCATAAAAAGACAAATCTTTAAAAGCAGGATCATACAAATTTTTACCAGTATAATCAAATCTAGAACCATGACAAGGACAGTCCCAAGTCTTATCAACATCATTCCATGAAAGCAAACAACCCAAATGAGAACAAATAGGATTAACAGCAAAAACATTGCTATTAATATCTTTATAAATGCCAACCTTTTTACCGGTCAATTTCAATAATACTACCAGAATCATTTTGAATATCAGAAAAATCCATTTGAGCATCTTTAAGTTTATCCAAAACAAGAGAATTAGCAGACTGAACTAAGACATTTTTCATCTCATCGAAATTCTTAATAGGCTTTAATCTAGAAGAATCGAACAAATAAGCAAATTTGTTTTCTTTACCACAAATGTTATCAACAACAATATTTGCAGCAACATTAGACAAAGTCATACCCCACTTCTTAAAACCAGTTCCAACATACACATCAGGTAAAAACTTAGAGTACATGCCAATATAAGGAAGCTTATCTAAAGATATACAATCTCTAGTATTCCATTTGTATAAAACTTCGCAATCAGGAAAATATTTTTTAGATTCAGATTCTAATAAACCATATGAATCTGCGTAACAAGTTGGGATTCCAGTTTTATGCTCACCACCACCTATTAAAAGTAAATTTTTATTATCTATCTTTGCATGTCTAAATGAAAATTTAGGCTTATCAGCGGAAATATACATTCCATTAAACAAAGTCTTTTTGGGGTCAACAGCAATTAAATAAGATGTAGATTGATACATTTTAGTAAAATAAAATCCAGAAAAATTTATAAATGGATAATGTGTTGCAACAATAACAAATCTGGAAGTTACAGAAAAATTGCCAGCAATACAAGCATATGAACCACCAATATCATTACACTCAGAAACAGTAGTATTTGTGAAAATTTCACCATTATTAGAAACAATTGAATCACACAAGCCATTTAAATACTTTATAGGATGAAATTGAGCCTGATTTTTAAAACAACAAGCACCCAAAACATCAAAAGGAAGTCCTGTTTTAGTTACAAATTCGCAATTATTAAAACCTAAATCTTGCAAAATTCGAACTTCTTCTTTTATAGCTGGTAACATATCCTTGTTTTGGGTATAAACATAAGAATTTTGAAACTCAAAATCACATTTAATATTTTCTTCATCAATAATACTTTTAATATTCTCTATAGCTTGCTCATTTGCAACAAGATAATCTCTTGCAAATTTTTCGGAATATGAATTTTTTAAATAAGTATAAAACAAATCATGTTGACTTGTAATTTTTGCAGTTGTGTTTCCAGTAGCCTTACTGACGATTTCATCTCTTTCCAAAACAATAACCTTGAATCCTAACTTACTTAAATAGTAAGCACAACTAAGCCCAAAAATTCCAGCTCCTATAACACATACATCAGCAACACAATTTTTATCTAATTCATTAAAATTATTTTTTTCAGTAGAAGATAGCCATAAAGATGCCATAAAATCACTCCTTTTTAATAGCTTTTCCAAAAAAGAATATAAAATACATGATTTATAAATTAAAACCATGAGAATATACCTTAAGTGATATACTTCTCTCTTGTTTTTACGAAAAATGAAACTTGAATAAATAATAAAAAGAGTGGAAAAATAAAAAATAAAGTGATATACTAAACCTGAAAACAAAAGAAAGGAATGAGAATAAAATGGAAGAACTAAAAGAAAAATTATTCAACCAAAAAAAAGATGGCTGGGAAACAGCAAACACAAGAACAAGAGAAGAAATATTTAACCTATCAAAAAAATATATGAACTACCTAAACGTAGCAAAAACAGAAAGAGAATTCATAAAACAAGCCAAGAAAATGGCAGATGAAAACGGATTCAAAGACATAGCAGAATATGAAACACTAAAACCAGGAGACAAAATATACTTTGTAAACAGAGCAAAAAGTATGTATTTAGCAATAATAGGAGAAGAATCAATAGAAAAAGGAATGCACATTATAGGCTCACATGTAGACTCACCAAGACTAGATTTAAAACCAAATCCACTATATGAAGACACAGGACTAGCCTACCTAAAAACACATTACTATGGTGGAATAAAAAAATATCAATGGACAACAATACCACTAAGCATGCATGGAGTAATAGTAAAAACAAATGGTGAAAAAGTAGAAATAAACATAGGTGAAGATGAAAATGACCCAATATTCACAATAACAGACCTATTGCCACATCTAGCACAAGAACAAATGGAAAGAAAGCTAAAAAATGGGGTAGATGGGGAAGACCTAACATTATTAATTGGAAGCATTCCATATGCTGATTCAAAAGCAACAGAAAAAGTAAAACTAAACATATTAAATATATTAAACCAAAAATATGGAATAACAGAAATAGACTTCACAAGTTCAGAAATAGAACTAGTTCCAGCATTTAAAGCAAGAAGCTTAGGATTTGATGGGAGCATGGTTGCAGCATATGGACAAGATGATAAAGTATGTGCATACACATCATTACAAGCAATGATGGAATTAGAAAAAGTAAAAAATACAGCAGTATGTATTTTATCTGACAAAGAAGAAATAGGAAGCATGGGAAATACAGGAATGGAATCACATATGTTTGATTTCTTTATTTCAGAAATTTTAAATAAATTAGGAGTAAACAGACCAAACTTATTAGACAAAATATTCTGTTTCTCAAAAATGCTATCATCAGATGTTGATGCTGGTTATGATCCATTATATGCACAAGTTTCAGACAAACATAATGCAGGATTTTTAGGAAAAGGAATAAGCCTAAACAAATACACAGGAGCAAGAGGAAAATCAGGAGCATCAGATGCAAATGCAGAATATGTAGCATGGGTTAGAAATGTATTAGAAAAAAATGAAATATTATACCAAGTAGCAGAACTAGGAAAAGTAGACATCGGTGGTGGAGGAACTATTGCATATATATTAGCAAATAAAGGAACAGATGTAATAGACTGTGGAGTTCCAGTATTATCAATGCATGCACCATATGAAGTGACAAGCAAATTTGATATATATTCAGCATATAAAACATATAAAGCATTTTGGCAAGAATAAAAAAACAAGCTGTAGTTTTCAAACTACAGCTTATACTTTTTACTTTTTAATTAACAAATCTACAACAGAAGAAATAAAATCTTTTTTATCATCTGGTAAAAGACTTATTTTACTATATAATTCAATGTCTTCTTTAACCTCAGGATTGCTTAAAAATGAAGCATACAAGGTATTAGGAGATAATCCTAAAACATTCATATATTTAATTAATGTTTGTGTTTTTACACCATTATTACCATTTTCAATTCTAGAAATATATTTTAAAGAAATTCCAATTTTTTCAGCTAATTCTTCTTGAGTAAATCCAGCTTTAACGCGATAATCTCTTAAAATCTTTCCAAAAATCTTATCAACATCAGATTTAGAAATATTGTCCATTTAAATTCTCTCCTTAGAATATTCAAGTATCAGTAATAGTATAACAAGCAAGCCTAAAATGTTGAACACAGTAACAGTAAGAACAAAATATTGGAAAATTTTACAAAAAGTTACAAAAACACTTGAACTTATCGACAAAATATGATACCATCAGTGAAACAGGGTTATACTATTAGTTATACCCTACACAGCAATGAGTTATGCAAAAAATAAAATAAAGAGGGTTGGACAAAAATGATAACAGATGAAGAATACATTAAATTTTTAAAAGCAATAATAGCGTGCGTTAGCCATGGAGACTATTGTTCAGCAAAAGAACTATCAGCTTTAGAGCTAGAAAAAATGCAAAAGAAAATGAAAAAGAAATGAATATATCAAAAAATCGTTAAACAAGAACAAATAAGCTTGATTAACGATTTTTTCTTTAACAAAACTATTGACAATAGAATAAAATAATGGTATACTAAATAACTGAAACGGTATACAAGTGAAAAATGAAAGACTACTTTAAAAATAGCTAATAAAAATAAAAGCTATAAAAATCTTTCAAAAAGAAAGGAATGAAGTAAAATGAGCAAAGACAAAATAGTCGAAGCAGCAAGAAAGCTATTTTATAGATACGGATTCAAAAAAGTATCAATGGATGAAATAGCAAACGAAGCAGGGGTTACGAAAAGAACAATCTACATGTATTTTAAAAGCAAGGAAGATTTACTAAAATACTTCATACAAGAAGAAATAGAAAACATGAAAGAAATAGTAGAAGAAGTAGAAAAAAAGAACAACGACTTTTTCGAAACAGTAAATGAAGCAATTTACAAACTTCTAAAATACAGAAAAGAAAGAGACTTTTTAAACCTAATCACAAAAGAAGGCGAATGGCTAAAAAATCCAATAATAATAAAAAACTTGCAACTAATAGATGAGCAAATCCAAAATTACATAAGAGAAAAACTACAAAAAGCAAAAGAAAAAGGATATATAAGCTTCCAAGACTTAGACATAACAGCATTTCTAGTATACAAAATGTACATCGCACTAATATTTGAATGGGATGACAAATCAAAAAAACTAGATGAAAAAATGGTAGCAGACAGTATATCAGAAATTATAAAAAATGGATTAAAGAAAGGAAGATAAAAATGAAAAAAAACAAAATTTTAAATATCTTAATTTTTGCCGTAGTCCTATTAATTCCAATAATATACAGCTTTTTCTATTTAAAATCTTATTGGAATCCATATGGGGACTTAACAGGGCTAAAAATAGCAGTAGTAAACCTAGATGAAGGTGAAAACAACGAAAACCAAGGAAAGGAATTTGTAAGTGGACTAGAAGAAGATGGAACATTTGACATATGCCAAGTATCATTAGATGAAGCAAATGAAGGAATGCAAAATAACGAATATTATGCAACAATCACAATACCATCAAACTTTACAAAATGCTTAAACAGTGCAGGAACAACAGACAAACAAATAGCGACAATAACATATAGTCCAAACCAAGCATCAAACTATTTAGCGTCACAAATAATAAATAGTGCAGTAAAAACAATGGAAACAAACTTACAAGGAAAAATAAACAGCAAAATAGCAGGAACACTATCAGACAAATTAAAAGAAGTTCCAGAAAGCCTAGAAAAAATATCAGATGGTTCAGGTGAAATTCTAGAAGGTTCAGAAAGTTTAAACTCTGGACTAAAACAAATAAATGATGGAACAACGAAACTAAACAACAGCTACACAGAATTTGATGAAGGAGTAAATTCAGCATATGAAGGAAGCAAAACATTAGACTCTGGAATAAAACAAGCAAACCAAGGTGTAGGAACACTAAAAAATGGAGCAAGCTCATTAGATAATGCAATAACACAAATAAATTCAGGAGTAAATGACTTATCAGAAAAAGGAACAGAAGGAATTGAAAAACTAACATCAGGAATAGAAAAAGTAAACTCAGGTGCAGAAAGACTAAATGAAAAAGGAACAACATATGTAGAAGGAAGCACAAATGTTGCAAAAGGAGCATTAGGATATATTCAAGGAACAACAAAATTATTAGAAAATGTAAATAACTATATAGGAACAGCACAATCAATAAATAACGAAACAATAGAATACTTAAAAGAAGTAGCAAAACTAGCAAATAGCAGTGATCCTGAAGCTAAAAAATTAGGAGAACAAGCACAAGCGAAAATAGCAAAACTAACAGCAGTAAACCAAGGTGGAGAGGCTGTTAAAGCAGGAGAAAGTGACTTAACAAAAAATAATGCAACATTACAAGCAGGAGCAACACAAATAGTAGCATCAGAAGCAACAATGAAAGAAGGAATAACTTCATTATATGCAGGAACACAAGCATTACAAGCAGGTTCAAGCTCACTAAGTAATATAACAACAGGAGTACAAAGCTTAAAAACAGCTTTATCACAAGTAAAAGCAGGAACATCAACACTAAAAGAAGGTCTAAACACACTAAGCACAGGAACAATAGCATTATCAAACGGAAGTACAAATTTAAGCAATGGTTTATCAAAACTAAACAATAGCTCAGCACAAGTAAAATCAGCACTAAACACATTAAATGATGGAACAAACTCTGCATATACAGGAAGCACACAATTAGTAAATGGAGCAAAAGAATTTAAAACACAAGTTGATGAAGGATTACAAGATACAAATACACAACTAGAAAGCTTAAACGGAATAGAAGAATTCTCAGAAGATCCAGTAGAATTCAAAACAGAAGCATATGGAGAAGTTGACTCATACGGAGTTGCATTCACACCATTATTCTTATGTATAGGCTTATGGGTAGGAGCACTAATGTGCTATGTAGTTCTATACTATGACCAAAAACACAGATTTGGAATATTAGACAGTGCAAACAAAAACAAATTATTACAAAATGCAATTTACCTAGGAATAGGAGCTTTAGAAGGAATAATAGTAGGAGTTCTACTAAAACTAGGATTAGGATTTGAAATACAAAACATGGCTCTATATTTAGGAACATCAATGTTCTTAGGAATAGTATTTATGAGCATAATCCAATTCTTTATTAGAAACTTTGGAGATATTGGAAAACTATTAGCACTAATAGTTTTAGTATTACAATTAGCAGCAGCTGGTGGTACATTCCCAGTAGAAACAATAGATAAAGCTTTCCAAGCAATAACACCATATTTACCAATGACATATTCAATAAAATTACTAAAAGAAATTTTAGTACCAACTGCAACAAACTTTAAATGGCAATATATTGGAATACTATTTGCATTAACAGTTGTTATGATTGCAGTAACATATGTAGTTGATATTTATAGAAATAAGAAAAAAGAAAGCAAATAAAAATAAAATGGAGATAGAATAATTTTCTATCTCCACTTTTCATATATATACAACAAAAAAACAAGAGCTTTAAACTCTTGTTTTTTATGGTGAGCCAGGAGGGATTCGAACCCCCGACCCCAGGCTTAGAAGGCCTGTGCTCTATCCAACTGAGCTACTGACCCAAAGTTGTTGACAACAATTATAATAACACAAAAAATAATAACTGTCAATAAAAACAGACAAAAAAATCAAAAAAACAAGCAAAAAAGTCCAACAATTCCAAAAACAATAAAAAGTAAATTAGAAATAAGTTCAACAAAAGAAGGATTAAACTTATTACCCAAAAACCTACCAAAAAACAAAGCAATAGAATTACTACAAACCATGCCAAAAATAGAACCTAAAATCAAAGAAACTTTATATTTAGGATATTGCAAGCCAAGGCCTAAAGAGGCCAAGAAAGTCTTATCACCAATTTCGCCAACAATAATATTTAAAGCAACAACTAAAGTACAGCCAAGTTTAATATTAGAAAGTTTTTGTAAAATAGAAAGTTTTGAATCAGAAGATTCACTACTGTCCTCTTTTTTGGGCAAAAATCCTAAAATTCCAAATAAAATAAAAGAAGCATAAGTAAAAAGCTCTAAATAGAAGGAAACAGTTTCATTTTGAAATGAGCCAAGTTTACTACCAAATAAAATAGCCAACCCATGACTAAAAAAAGTACCAATAGCTACACCGAATAAAATACTTCTAGCTCTATTTTTAGTGGAAAAAGACAATACAATTAATTGAGTTTTATCACCTAATTCAGAAAGAAATACCAAGATAAAACATATAAAAAATGTATATATAAAATTCATAAATAACACTCCCAGATATTAGATAATATTCAAATGTTTTTTAGTTATTACATTTTTTTAAAAAGCCTATATCCGTAAGAAATGTGAATTTTGTGTGAAATGCTTTACATTAAAAAAATAAAATGATAATATGATAAACAGTTAAGATTCAAGAGAAAAATAAAAAAGGAGGAATTTTTTGTGATAGAAGTAAAAAACGTTACAAAAAAGTATGGAAAAGCAGTAGCCGTAGACAACATCAGCTTCACAATAAACGAAGGTGAAATAGTAGGGCTACTAGGACCAAACGGTGCTGGAAAAAGTACCACAATGAACATGCTAACAGGTTTCATAGAGCAAACGGAAGGAGAAATCATAATAGATGGATACAACATGCTAAAAAAACCTAAAAAAGCAAAAAAAGAAATCGGATATATGCCAGAAGGAGTGCCACTTTATACAGATTTAACAGTAAAAGAATTTATAATATATATGGCAGAAATTAAAAATGTAAACAGAAAAACAAGAAAAGAAAAAGTAGAAAAAATAATTGAGCAAACAGGGCTAAAAGAAGTTGAGAACAAACTAACCAAAAATTTATCTAGAGGATATAAACAAAGAGTAAGTATGGCTGGAGCGCTAGTAGGAGAACCAAAAATATTAATCCTAGATGAGCCAACAGTAGGACTTGATCCAAAACAAATAACAGAAATAAGAAACCTAATAAAAGAATTAGGAAAAACACATACAGTAATAATCAGTTCACACATATTATCAGAAATAAGTCAAATATGTAATAAAGTAATAATAATAAACAAGGGAAAAATAGTAGCAGTAGACACACCAGAAAAATTAGAAGAAAAAGTAGCTGGAAAAAACTGCATATATGTTACAGTAGAAGACCCTGAAAATAAAATGAACCAAATAAAAAAACAAATAAAAGAAATTAAAAAACTTGAACTAACTAAAAAAAATGAAGATGGAACAAAACAATATGTAATTGAATCAGATGAAGACATTGACCTAAGAAAGAGGCTATTTACAGAACTTGCAAAAGAAGACATAACAATATTTGAAATGAAAAAAGCAGATAGCACATTAGAAGATGCATTTATGAAACTTATAGAGGGAGGTAACAAATAATGTTAGCAGTAATAAAAAAAGAATTAAAAACATATTTCTGTTCACCAGTAGGATATGTATTTATAGGATTATTTTTAATAATGTTCAGCATATTTTTCTATGTTGATGTATTCAAATACCAAAGCACAAACTTTGAATACATATTTTATTCAGGAGCAACAATATTAACATTTATAGTGCCAATATTAACAATGAGAACAATTGCAGAAGAAAGAAAAACAGGAACAGAACAATTATTATTAACATCACCACTTAGTATAACAAAAGTAGTATTAGGAAAATTCATAGCAGCGACAATCATAGTTGTAATAACAGAACTATGCACATTCTTATACTTTGGAATTTTAAGTTACTTTGGAAAACCACATATATCAACAGCATTAGTAACACTATTAGGATTTTTATTACTTGCAATGAGTTACATCTCATTTGGAATTTTAGCATCAAGTATAACAGAAAACCAAATAATTGCAGGAGTAATAACAGTAGGATTTTTCATACTAACATGGTTTTTACCACAATTTAATACAGTATTTACAAACTATTCTTTAATAAACATGTTTTCAAAATTCCCATCAGGGCAAATTGACATTGCAGACACAGTAACATATGTAACATTTACAATAATGTGCCTATTGCTTACTGTAATAGTTATGCAAAGAAGAAAAAGTGTAAGATAGGAGGGAAGAATTTTGAAAGAGAATAAAGAAGAAAAAAACAAAAAAGTGCAAAAAGCACAAAAAGAAAAGCCAAATAAAAAAGAGAAAAAATCTAAAAAAGAAAAGAAAGATAAAAAGCAAAACAAATTTATAGAAATAATAAAGAAAAAATGGTTAGTAAATGGAAGTAAAACACTTCTTCTAGTAGCAATAATAGTAGCAATTTTCATAGGAATAAACTATGGAATGCAAAAACTAGAATTATCACCAATAGACTTAAGCCAAGAGAAACTATACACATTAACAGATGAAAGCAAAGAAAAAGTAAAAAACATAGACAAAGATGTCAACATATATTTCATAGGTTCAACAGATGATGACACAAACCTAGACTTAGCAAAACAATACAAAAAAGCAAACGAAAAAATAGTAGCAGAAGCAGTAGATATAAACAACAGACCAGACTTAGCGCAAAAATATGGAATCGAAAGTGGAAGCACAGGAATAATAGTAGAATGTGGAGAAAAGTCAAAAGTACTAACATCAAGTGACTTAGTAACATATGACACAACAACATATGAAACAATAAGTGTAGCAGAACAAAAACTAACAAGTGCAATTCTATCTGTAACAAGCAATAAAATACCAAAAGTATACTTCCTTGAAGGATACACAGACTTTTCATTAGACAAAAACATGAACTATTTAAAAGCATATTTACAAAACGAAATAAATGAAATTGACACATTAGACATATTATCAGTAGGAAAAGTACCAGATGATTGTGACACATTAGTAATAACAACACCATCTAAAGACTTTGATGATGTAGCAACAACGGCAATAACAGACTATATCAACTCTGGAAGAAACATTTTATGGTTAAATGCAGCTGTAACAACAGAACAAAACTTTGAAAATGTAAACAAAATATTAGCAATGTATGGAGTAAACCCATTCCAAGTAGGAATAATAAGAGAAACAGACTCAAGCCATATGGTAACAAGTTCTCCAGACCTAATAATTCCAGAAACAGAAAGTTCAAAAGTAACAAAAGACATATATAACACAACAGGAGTAATATTAGTAAATGCAACAAAAGTAAATATTGATGAAGACAGCTTAGAAGATAAAAATGTAACAAAAACAGAACTTTTAAAAGCAAGTAAAGGATCATATTTCAGAACAAACTTTGATAACCAATCATCAGCAGCACAAGATGGAGAAGAAAAAGGAACATTTATAGTTGGAGCAGAATTAGAAAAAACAATAAAAGAAGCAAATGAAGAAACAAATGAAAGTGCAGTAAAATCTAAATTAGTAATATATGGAGAAAACTACTTCATATCAGATTACCAACTAAACCAAAACTCACAATATGGAGCTATTCAATTAGGCTACAATAAAGACCTAGTATTAAATTCAATAGCATATTTAGTTGATAGAGAAGAAGACATAACAGCAAGAAAAAGCACTGGAACAGTAACATATACAGCAACAGATGAACAAGACACAATAGTAAAAGCAGTAATCTTTACAGTACCATTAGTAATAATCATAATAGGAATTATTGTATGGCAAGTAAGAAGAAGAAAAAAATAAGAATAATTAAAAAGCAAGTCCCATAAAATAGTAGGGGGCTTGCTTTTTATATAATAAAATATAAAAATAATTCGTAACACAAAATTTAAAATAGAAAAGTAAAATATAAAAATTGTGAAAGGGAAAAATATGAAGATTTTAAAAGTTGTATTTGTTATAATAGGAACTTTGATTGGTGCAGGATTTGCATCAGGTCAAGAAATGTACTTATTTTTCTATTCATATGGAATAGAAGGAGTAATAGGAATTTTGATATCAAGCATCTTAATGGGAATAGTAATTTACAAAGTATTGGTAAAAGTAAAAAAACACAACATAGAAACATACAAAGACTTATTAGAAACATTTCTAAAAAGCAAAACAAAAGACAAATTTTCAAACCTAGAAAATGTAATAAATATAGTAATAAACATATTCATACTAATAACATTTTTTATAATGATAGCAGGATTTGGAGCATATTTCTCACAAGAATTAGGAATAGACAGCTTAATTGGAAGTTCAGTACTTGCACTAATAAGCTTTATAATATTTAAATCAAGTACAAAAGGAGTGGTAAAGGCCAGCGAAATCCTAGTACCAATGCTGATTTTGATAGTTGTAATAATAGGAATAATAAACTTAAAGCAAATAGATATATTACATTTAGAACAATATATTACTAAAAACAATAACTCAAATTTTGCAATAAGCGGAATTATTTATTGCAGTTACAATAGCATATTATTGATACCAGTTTTAATAACTTTAAAAGAATATATAACAAGTAAAAAACAAATATTAGGAATCTCAATAATAACTACAGCAATAACAATAATTTTATCAGTGTTGATATTTATGCTATTAGTAAAAGTTGATGTGGATATAACAAAATTGGAAATGCCAGTGGTGTATGTTGCATCACATATATCAAAAATGTTTGGAATATTATATGGATTTGTAATATTAACATCAATATTTACAACAACAATATCACTTGGAAATAGCTTTTTGCAAAATACGAGTAAAAATGAGAAAATTTATACACAGATTGCGCTTATAATGTGTATAACTTCTGTGATAATTTCAAAAATTGGGTTTTCAAATTTGATTTCTTCGTTGTATCCAATCTTTGGATATTTAGGAATAATTCAAATTTTATTGTTATTTAAATAAATGAAGATAAAAAGTTTAAAATATGCTTTTTAAATAAAATATTTAATATTTTAGAAATAATTGAAAAGTTTGAAATATAAGTTTTAAATGAAATTTCGAATGTGAATGGAAAACTTATATTTAAAACATTATTAAAAATAGAATATCAAAATTAAGCTAAAATATAGAAAAAATAAAACAGTAGTGATATAATACTAAAAAAACCAACAAAGGAGAAACCTATGAAAGATGTATGGGGAGAAACAATAACAAATGTTGAACCACAAAAAGTAAACAAAAAGAAACTAATAATAGCCACAATAATAACAATAATAGTAGTTGCAGCAATCATAGCAATTGGCTTATATAACACAAACAAACAAGCCAGAACATGGATAGACAAAAACATATTCAGAAAAGAAATTCAACAAGACAAAGCCGCAACAATAGAAATATCAGAAAATCAAAACTCAAATATATATGCATTCAACAAATACATAGGAATATTAGACAAAACAAAATTCACTATATATGGAAACACTGGAAGCAAAGAAAAAGAGTTGGAAATTCAAATATCAAATCCAATATTCAATGCAGCAAATAGATTCCTAGCAATAGCAGAAAATAAAGGTCAAAAACTATACCTAATAACAGACAAAGAAATAACATGGGAAGCGGAAATAGAAGGAAACATCTCACAAATATTAGTAAACAAAAATGGATATGTAGCAGTTGTAATAGTAGACACAAGTTACAAAACAGTAATAAAAATGTACAACCCACAAGGAAAAGAACTGTTTAACACATATTTATCATCAACAAGAGCAGTAGATGTGAGTATTTCAAATGACAACAAATACTTAGCAATAGCAGAAATAGACACATCAGGAACAATAATACAATCAAACATAAAAGTAATATCAATAGACAAAGCAAGTTCAGACCCAACAAACTCATTAGAAAACACATACAAATCAGAAGAAAACAAACTAATAACAAGTATAAAATATCAAGACAAAAATAAATTGGTTTGCATGTATACAGATTCAATACACGAAATAGTAAACGAAAAAGATGAAACACTAATAGAATCAAAAGACAAAAAAGTAATATTCCAATCAATATTACTAAACGGAAATGCATGTCAAATAGAAGAAAAATCATCAGGACTATTTACTGCAGATTCACAAGTAAATATAATCAACACAGACAGCAAATCAATAAAACAATACACAGCAGACTCAATAGCAAAAGAACTATATACATATGGAAACATAATGGCACTAAACTTAGGAACAGAAATAGAATTTATAAACACAGATGGCTGGCTTGTAAAAAGATATGTAGCAAATCAAGAAATAACAAACATAGTAGTATCAGACAATTTGGCCGGAATAATCTATAGAGACAAAATAGAAATAGTAAACCTATAAAAAGGAGGAGACAAAAATGGGAATAATGTTAGACATAGCAATAGTTTTATTTGTACTAATATCAACATATTTAGGATACAAAAAAGGGCTAATATCATTAGGAATACATCTAGTAGCATTTATAGCAGCACTGCTTATAACATTTGTATTATATAGACCAATAGGAAACCTAATAATAAACACAACAAATTTTGATGAAAACTTACAACAAACAATACAAACCAACATAGAAAAATTCACAGAAAATAATGAAGGAAAAGAAGAAACAAACATATTAGTCGAAAGTGCAAAAGAAGGAATGTTACCACAAGCATCAAGAGAGCTAGCAATAAACATCATATATGGAATAACAATGATAGCCTTATATGTGATTGCAAGAATAGCGCTAATGTTCATAAACGCACTAGCAGATTCAGTAGCAAAACTACCAATAATAAAGCAAGCAAATAATTTAGGTGGAGCATTGTATGGAATACTAAGAGGATTTTTCTTAGTATATGCAATATTGCTAATTGCAAATCTAGTAATTACACTAAAGCCAGCAAGCAACGTAAAAAGAATAATGGAAGAATCTATTCTAGCCAAAACAATGTCAGAATATAATATATATAATGTATTTTTTAAATAGAGACAATTTTTTTAAATTTGTCTCTATTTATTGCTTTTTATATATAATTTTGCTATACTATAAACATAAAATTTTAGGAGTGAGAATTTTGAAAAAAGATAAATCCAACGAAAGAATAAATAATAAAAAGAAAAGCCAAAATAAAAGTAAAAATAAAGAACCAAATAAAAAGCAAAATAAAGAAAAAAAGAAAACGAAAAAATGGAAAAAAGTGCTATTAATAATATTACTAATACTATTAATAGTAGGAAGTGTATTTGCATATAAAGTTCACAAAAATGGTGGTGGGTTAACAGGAATGTTAGCAACAGTAGCAGGACATGATGAAAACACAAAGAAAAATTTAGGCGAATTCAAATGCTTAATTTTAGGAATAAGCACAGACCAAGCAGGTGTAGACCTAACAGACACAATAATGGTAGCATCATATAATCCAAACACACAAAAAGCAACACTATTATCAATTCCAAGAGACACATACACTGGAAAAAATGCAGCCAAAGCAACAGCATATGAAAAAATAAATTCACTATATAGTAGAAAACATAGACCAGATGAAACACTAGCAGCAGTAAATGAAATAACAGGCCTAGACATACAATATTATGTAGTAGTACAAACAGAGGCACTAATAAAACTAGTAGATGTAATAGGTGGAGTAACATTCAATGTACCAATAGACATGAAATATGATGACCCAACACAAGACTTGCACATAGACCTAAAAGCAGGTGAACAATTATTAGATGGAGACAAAGCAGAACAACTAGTAAGATTTAGACACAACAACAATGAAACATCATATCCAGAAGAATATGGAGACAATGATACAGGAAGAATGAGAACACAAAGAGAATTCATAATGCAAGTAATAAAACAAACAGCAAAACCAGAAAACATATTTAAGATAGGAGAAATCCTTGATGTTGCAGAAAAATATGTAATAACAAATATTGATTTTGGAGTAGCAAAAGACTATGTACCATATGCAGTAGAATTCAACACAGAAAACTTATTAACAGCAACACTACCAGGAACAAACACAAACAAAAACACAGCAGCAACATGGGTATTTATATATGACAAAAAACAAACAGCAAGCCTAATTCAAGAATTATTTTATGATAGAGACAAAACAGAA
>USHX01000023.1 GCA_900554565.1 uncultured Clostridium sp. | reverse complement strand
CTCCCATTTTATCTGTTTCATAATAGTTTATTTTTCTAGTATATGAAAAACTCATTTTTTCCCTCCAATTCAAACAAGAAATTGCTATTTTTTATTATCAATTATTTTACTGTTTTTACACTTTTCAATGCTCCAAGCTGGTTGTATTACTTTGATTTTGTGTAAAATTAATAATATATAAAAGAGAAAAGCATAAGCTCTTCCCTTATTTCCCGTTTATTTGAATTTAACCAAATAATTTTCCATCTTATCAATAAATTCATCATTATTTTTAGTTTGAGTCATTTGGCTTATAACCTGCTCAGTAACATCAGCTACAGGCATACTATTCATTGCTTTTCTTAATGCAAAAACTGTATCCATTTCTTTTTTAGTCAATAATAAATCTTCTCTTCTAGTTCCAGATTTATTAATATCAATAGCTGGGAAAATACGTTTTTCAGATAATTTCCTATCTAAGTGTACTTCCATATTTCCTGTTCCTTTAAATTCTTCAAATATGACGTCATCCATCCTACTTCCTGTATCAATTAAAGATGTAGCAAGAATTGTTAAACTTCCGCCAAATTCTATATTTCTTGCAGCTCCAAAGAATTTCTTTGGTTTGTGTAAAGCTGCTGGATCAATACCTCCTGATAAAGTTCTTCCAGATGAAGGAATTACTAAGTTATATGCTCTTGTTAATCTAGTAATGCTGTCTAATAATATTACAACATCTTTATCATGTTCTACTAGTCTTTTAGCTCTTTCAATTACCATTTCAGCCACTTTTACATGATGATCAGGTAATTCATCAAATGTTGAATGTATTACTTGGCCTTTTATAGAACGTTTCATGTCAGTAACTTCTTCTGGTCTTTCATCTATTAGTAAAACTATCAATTCTATTTCAGGATTATTTTGACTTATGCTGTTTGCTATTTTCTTTAATAATGTTGTTTTTCCTACTTTAGGTGGTGCAACTATCATTCCTCTTTGACCTTTTCCAATAGGGCTTATTAAGTCAATCATTCTAGTAGCATAGTCTGTTGGTATAGTTTCTAATTTTATTCTTTCATTTGGATATATTGGTGTTAATTCATCAAATCTTTTTCTTTTCATTGCTTTTTCTGGATGTTCTCCATTAACTTCACCAACAAAGATTAAAGATGGGAATTTTTCACCTTCTCTATATCTTGATATTCCCTTTACTATATCACCTGTGTCTAATCTAAATCTTTTTATTTGTACCATTGAAACATATACATCTTTGTCACTAGATAAGAAATTTTCACCCCTTAAAAATCCGTAGCCATCAGGTAAGATATCTAATATACCTTCAACTATTTCATCGCCTTCATTAGTTAATTTGTAGTCTACGATAGGGTCCCCATTTTTGTCATAATGAGTTTCTTTTTTTTCTTTCTTTTCTGTATTTGTGTTATCACCTAATATTTGTTTTAGTACTGTTATTAATTCATCTTTTTTTAGTTTTGAAATATTTTTTATATTGTTTTCTTTAGCTAATTCTTTTAATTCTGTTAATGTTAATTTATCGAAATTCAACATCAATACCTCCTATTACAAATTTTTCTATTTTTATTTATTTTTTTGTTATTTTTTCATACTTGGGAATTTTTTAGACTATAAATATTTTTCACAGAACTATTATAGCATATTTTTTGCATTTTTGAAACCCCTAGATACCAAAAAAAGCAAAAAAAATAAAGGAATGTGCCTATATTACATTCCTTGGTCTATATAAACTCTCTCATTTGGATAATACATATCTAACTTTTCCCTAGCTGTTTGTTCTATAAAATCTAGTGAATTAACATCTTCTTTTTTCTTTGCTAATTCTTCCTTTGTCTCTTTTTCTTGTTCTATTTTTTGTGCTAGATCTTTGTTGTCTTGTGTATATTGATTAAGTATTTTTTGTTGGTTAAATAGTGTTAATATAACATATGCTCCTATTATTAATATTAAAATGTTTCTGTATATTTTTTTATTTTTTTTCATAAGTTATTCTCTCCAATTCTAATGTATAACTCCTTACGGATACCATATTTATATATTTCTACAAAAACTAAAAAAATCCTTCTTATTTTTCTAAATTTTTATTTTATTTTTGTCTTTTTGTTTTATTTTTAAATTATTTGATATTTTCTTGTAGAAATATATAAATTTTTTTCTTATATTAATAAATACCAAAACTATAGGATTTAACAGTATTTTCCTTAATAATTTATAAATATATTGAAATGGCAAAGCAAGTATTTTTAATATTTTTATCAATATTTGTTTTATAAAGTTTATTATTGTAACATTTATTTTTATTACTTTTGAGCTTAAAAGAATCATATATATGAAGCAGCCTAATATTATAGCTAAAAACATAAATAATCGAATTTGACCGTTGTTAAAAACGAAGGCACTATATAATATAGTAGCTCCGGTTAAAATCCAGAAAATGATATCTTCTAAATATGTAAACATATCACTTGTTTTTATTATTTTTCTTAATATTCTAAATATATCAAATAAAATTCCTATGATAATACCATTTATCATAAAAATTGCAAATAAATAAGATTGGTTTATTATCATCTTTTTATACTCCTTTTTTATTTGAATATTTTACTTATTAAACTTCCTTTTGTTTTATCTGTTCCTTTGTTTTCACTATATACTAGTGAAGCTATGTCGCCTTCAACAATTACTTCTGATGTGTCTATACTTAATTTATTAATTCTTAAATTTTCTCCTTTTACTGTTAACAAACCTAATTCTGTTTCAACAATTACTATTTGATCATCAAAACTTAAGACATCTAATACTCCGGAAATACTTAGCTTTCCCCTATTTTCTAATATAAGATTTTGAATAACTCCTGTACTTATTGTTTTTCTTTCTTCTATTGCCATTTTTCCTTCCTCCTTGTTCACCTTACTAAATTATATATATTCAGAGTTTGTCTTTTTTAGAACTAAATATATCGTGAAAACCCACTTAAAAGCTAATTTTAGTCAAAAGTAATTGCATTATGTTAATTTTTAGTGTATAATATCAATTATGTAAAAGTATAATTTAATTACTAAAATTTTAGTGATTATCTACTTTTATATAATAACTATATATATACACAGGAGGAAAATTTTATGACAGCGATAGGCAAGACATTTTTAGTAAGAGCAGGTTCACTAACATCTGTTCCAGATGCTTTGGTAAGTTTTGGAAAAAACAACAAAGTTGTAATTCCAATGGAAACTATTGATGAATTAGAAAAGGCAGCAAGAAAACCAGATGAAAAGTCGAAGTTAGCTATTAAAGTTTTGGAATATATCGAAACTTTTGATGCTAATGAATTAGTAGAAAATGGTTGTAAACAATCAAATGGTTCAATATTGCAACTAATTGATTCTAATCATTTTAAAGAAGATCATGGATCATTAAAAAAATTTCCAGATTTAAACAACTATGATAAACGTTGTTTACAAATAGCTTTAGGCTTAAAAAGAAATAATGAAAAGGTTATTATCATTAGCCGAAAAACTTCTTTTAGAATAAAAGCTAAACAAGTAGGAATTGAAGCTCAAAACTTTAAAGATGAGATTTTTCCTGCATTAACCGAACAATATTCTGGAAGATTAACTTGTCCGGTGGAAGATTCATTGATAGATAAGTTTTACAGTGATAAAAAAATATCTGTAAATCTTTTGCCTGAAGGAATTCAACAAAAGCTTCAACAAAATATGTTTGTTACACTAAAAGGAATGGATAATCCACAAAAGTCAGCACTTACTCGTTTTGATGGTAATTGCTTAGTTGAATTGGTATTTAAGGATATTCATCCATATTCCCAAAAAACTAAAAATTCTGGGCAATTGATGTTAAAGGAAGCTCTACTTACAGATCCACAAAAAGCTCCTTTAGTTATTGTTAAAGGTCCTGCAGGTACAGGAAAAACTTTTTTATCACTTGCAGTAGATTTGGAAAAAACTATTAAGCCCGGCGAAGAACATGTTTATGATAAAATCTTAATTGGAGCTCCTATTCATGCTAATGAATTAGGATACTTACCTGGAGAAATCATGAATAAAGCTGATCCATATATCATTGGATTTAAAAATAACTTGCGAATTTTATTAAAAAAAGATTCTAAGAAAAATAAAAACAATGATTCTTCAAGTAATGAAGATCCCGTTGCTAAATTGTTTGAAGATAATATTATTGATATTCAACCAGTAGAAACATTGCGTGGAGCTTCTATTTCAAATGCTATCTACATTATAGATGAATGTCAAAATATTAAGCCCAAAACAATAAAAACAATTATAACAAGAGCAGCAGAAGGTTGTAAAATTGTATTATTAGGTGACCCTTCACAAACAGATGAAAGATCACTAAATGAAAAATACAATGGTATAACATATGCTTCAGAAATATGGAAAGGTAATTCTTTAGCATGGCAAGTATATTTTGAAGAAGATGAATCAGTTCGTAGTGAACTTGCAAAAGAAGCAGCAAAAATTATGTAGTTATTTATATGTATAGCCAGAGACTTTACTCTGGCTTAATTTTTTATTCGAAAATCATTTTATGCATTTTTTCTAAAATTTTATCATTAACAATACTATTAAAAGTAACTGATATTTTTGTTTCAGAGACTTCAAAATTTAACATTTGAAGCTTATTTTCTTTTATCAAATCAAGAACATCAGTTATAACTTTAAAATTTCTAACAATTCCATTTCCAATTATAGAAATTCTTGAAACATCGTTTTTTACAATACTTTTTACTGAGTCTCCTTCTATGGCATCAGAAATTACAGTGCCTTTTTTATTATTAAATGTAGATTTAGTTATAATAGGAATACCATATTTTTCGCCTATTTCAACACATCTATTGTGTAATACTTTAGCTCCTTCACTTGAAATTTGTTGCATTTCTTCATATGTCAAAGAAGCTAATTTTTTTGCGTTTATAACTTTATTTGGATCTGCCGTGTACACTCCATCAACATCGGAAAATATATAACATTTGTCTGCTTGCATTGCAGCGGCAATTGCAACTGCTGTTGTATCAGAACCTCCGCCTTCCTAGTGTAGTAATATCTCCATTTTCATTTATTCCTTGAAATCCCGCTATAATTACTATCTTATTTTGTTCTAGTTCTTTTGATATTCTACAAGTATCTATGTTTTTAATTAAAGCATTTTGATTTGTTTTATTCGTAATTATTCCAGCTTGCCAACCGTGTTAAACTTATTGCATCATATCCCCTATCGTTTAAAATAATTGCTAATTTTGATATTGATATTTGTTCACCGTGAGCTTAATAATGTATCTAATTCGCGTAATTTTACGTTATCTGACAATTCTGCGGCTTGATTTATTAAAGTGTCTGTTGTTTTTCCTTGTGCAGATAAAACAACTATTATACGATTTCCTTTATCATAAAGTTTAGTTATTATATTTGCTACTAAGTTTAATTTTTCATTATCTGCTACAGAGCTTCCACCAAATTTTAGGACTATTGTGTCCATTAGGACCACCTCTTAAATAAAATATAGAGAGCAAAAGTCTTATTTAAAACCTGCTCCCTATATTTTATTCGTTTTTTATATTATAGTTTCATCTTTAGATAACTTTCTATAAAGCCATCTATATCTCCATTCATTACTGATTCAACATTTCCGAACTTCATAATTAGTTCTGTGATCTTTTACCATTGTATATGGACAAAAAACATATGAACGAATTTGACTTCCCCATGCTATATCTTTTTGTTCACCTTTCAAATCTTCTATTTTTTCTTTTTGTTCTTGCTCTTTCAAATCTAACAATTTGGATTTTAACATTTTCATTGCTGTCTCTCTATTTTGAATTTGAGAACGCTCAGATTGGCAAGCTACTACTGTGTTTGTTGGAATATGAGTTATTCTTACAGCAGATGATGTTTTATTAATGTGTTGTCCACCTGCACCAGATGCCCTGTATGTATCTATTCTTAAGTCATCTGGATTTATTTCTATTTCTATATCATCTGTTATTTCTGGTAAAACTTCAACAGATGCAAATGATGTATGTCTTCTACCACCAGCATCAAATGGTGATATTCTAACTAATCTATGAACTCCTTTTTCACATTTTAAATATCCATAAGCATTTTGTCCAATGACTTCAAAAGTAACACTTTTTAGTCCAGCTTCTTCACCTTCTAAATAGTCTAATTCTCTTACCTCATAATTATTTTTATTAGCCCATCTTGTATACATTCTGTACAACATTTCAGCCCAGTCTTGAGATTCTGTTCCTCCAGCTCCTGGATGTATTGTTACTATTGCATTATTTTCATCATATTTTCCTGATAGTAATGTTTCTAATTCTAAT
The DNA here is from genome assembly GCA_900554565.1 of uncultured Clostridium sp. Classification (GTDB taxonomy): domain Bacteria; phylum Bacillota; class Clostridia; order TANB77; family CAG-508; genus CAG-269. The sequence goes on along the minus strand of USHX01000023.1, from coordinate 14,292 downwards.
TTTTCTAGCTCTTTTTCAATTTTCTTAGTATTTTTTAATATATCTTTTGCTACATCTTCATCTGGTTCTAGCTCTACTAATTCAGTTAGTTCTAACATGTTTTGTATTTCTGTTTCTATTTTTCTAAATGATGTACACTTTGATTTTAATTGTTTTATCCTAGCTAAAACTTTACTAGATGTTTTACTGTCATTCCAAAAGCCTTCTTGAATTGTTTGATCTTCTAGTTCTTTTAGTTCTGCTTCTATTTTATCTATGTCAAAGAGATTCACCCAAATCTTTTATTTTCTTGTTTAAATTTTCTAGTTTTCTAGAGTTTTCTTCTAGTTCTATCACAATTTATCACTTCCCTCTAGTTTAATTTTATATCATATTACCTCAAAAAATTCAATACACCTATAACTTGATTTGAATGAGAAATGTCAAAGTTATAATTAAACGCCCATAATACTGTATCCACTGTCAGCATAAATTACTTGCCCTGTAATAGCTTCAGAAGAATTACTAAGTAAAAATGCTGCCATATTTCCAACTTGAGTTGTTGTAACATTTCTATGTAAAGGAGACTTTTCTTCTACAATTGTTAAAATAGAAGAAAAATCTTTAATACCTTTAGCAGAAAGAGTTTTTATAGGACCTGCAGAAACCGCATTTACTCTAATTCCTTCTCTACCTAAATTTTCTGCCAAATATCTAACACTGCATTCTAAAGCTGCTTTGGCAACTCCCATTACATTATAACCTTCTAAGACTTTTGTTGAGCCATGATATGTAAGTGTAACAATACTTGCATTTTCATTTAACATATCAAGTTCTTTTGCTGTTCTTGCAGCTAATACTAAAGAGTAAGCACTTACATCTACAGCATGTGCAAATCCTTCTTTACTAGTATTTATAAAGTCATTTCTTAAGTCTTCTGTGTTTGCATGTGCAATTGCATGAACTATTCCATCTACTTTTCCATTTTCTTGCTTTATTTTACTAAATACATCTTTTACCAAATTATCTTCTGAAGCTCCATCAAGTACATATGCTTTACTTCCTTTGAATTCTGAGATTAAACTTTCTATTTTTTCTTTATTTTCTTCGCCCATATATGTAAATAAAAGCTCTGCTCCATTTTCATATGCTGATTTTGCAATTCCATATGCAATACTCCATTTATTTCTTATTCCCATTATTAATATTTTCTTATTTTCTAATAACATTTTATACCTCCTTAAAACCTGATATGTTCCTAAATTTTTCATATCTGTTTTCTACTAAATCTGTTTTATCTAATTTTTTCATTTTTTCTATGTCATTTGTTATTAACTCTTTTAATTTCTTTGTAATCATTTTAAATGTATTTTCTTCATATTTTATTGGTTCTTCAATTACATTGTCAATTATTTTTAAATCATATAAATCTTTAGCTGTAAGTTTCATTTTTTCAGCAGCCTCTTTATATCGTGTTGAATCTTTCCACAAAATACTGCTATATCCTTCTGGTGAAAGTATAGAATATATTGCATGTTCCATCATATAAATTTTATTTGAAACACCAATTGCTAAAGCCCCTCCTGATGATCCTTCTCCTATTACTATTGAAATAACAGGTACATTTACTTTTGCCATTTCAAACATTGAACTAGCAATTGCTTCCCCCTGTCCCCTCTCTTCTGCTCCTATTCCGGGATATGCTCCTTTAGTATCAATAAAGGTAATTATTGGTCTATTAAATTTTTCTGCTTGTTTCATAAATCTAATAGCTTTTCTGTAGCTTTCAGGGTTTGGCATTCCAAAATTTCTTTCTATATTCTCTTTTGTAGTTCTACCTTTTTGTTCAGCAATTATTGTATAATTTTGTTTTCCAATTTTAGCTAGCCCACAAACCATTGCCTTATCGTCTGAAAAGTGTCTATCTCCATGAAGTTCTATAAAATCATCAAAAATGTTTTCTATATATTCTAAAGCTGTTTTTCTTTTAGGATTTCTTGCTATTTCTACTTTTTCCCAAGCTGATATAATATTTTTTTTCATTTCAAAATTTATTCCTTTCCTTCTAACAATTGAGATACTCAATTTAATTTTGATTCAATTTTATTAGTTTGTATAATGTTTCTTTTAAATCTTTTCTTTCAACTATTTTGTCTACAAAACCATGTTCTAATAAAAATTCGGCTGTTTGAAAATCCTTTGGCAGTTTTTCTCCAATTGTCTGTTCTATTACTCTTTGGCCTGCAAATCCAATTCTTGCTTTTGGTTCTGCTATTATTATATCTCCGAAGTGTTGCAAAAGATGCTGTAACTCCACCATATGTTGGGTCTGTTAGTACTGATATATATAATAAACCTGCTTCATCTAATTTGGTTAAAGCTGCAGTTGTTTTCGCCATTTGCATAAGTGATATTATTCCTTCTTGCATTCTGGCTCCTCCTGATACTGTAAATATTATTAGAGGCAATTTCAATTGTATTGCTTTTTCGATGCTATATGTTATTTTTTCTCCAACAACAGCTCCCATACTTCCCATTAAAAAAGCACTATCCATTACACATATAACTACTTCTTCTCCATTAATCTTTCCTGTTCCGCAAGCTACGGCTTCTTCTAGTTTTACTTTTTCTCGTAGAGTTTTTATTTTTTTTGGATAATCTTCTAATCCTAATGGATTTGTTGTATCTATATTTAATTCAAATCTTTTATATGTTCCCTCATCTAAAACTAGTTGCAATCTTCTTCCTATATGCATTCTAAAATAATGACCACAATTTGGGCATATGCTTAAGTTTTCTCTTACAGTTTCTTTATATTGAATTTCTTTGCAATTATCGCATTTAATCCATTTACCAACTGGTATGTCAACTTTATTTTTCTTGTTTATTATATTATTTGTTTCTCTTTTTTTAATTTTATCAACAATCATATTATTTGTACAATCAATTAAATTTGATTATTTCCTTTCTTACAAAATTTCGTAATTTTTAGAAATATAAACTTTAAATGAAATTACGAATGTGCATGAAGAAATTTTAGAAATTCTTATGCAATTTTATGGAAAGAGTTCACTTTAGTGGAAGGGTGCCCTAAAATAAATTAGAATTTCTTAAATTTCGTAATAAACCGAGTAATGTAATGAAAAGTTTATATTCTAAAAATTATTTATATATCAATGTGTTCAATAAAAGATGTATCAAAATTACCTCTTATAAAATCAGGCTTTGTAATTATAGAAAGTAAAAAATCAACATTAGTATCAATGCCATCAATTACAGTTTCTTCTAGTGCTCTTTTCATTCTACTTAAAGCTTCATTTCTGTTAGCTCCAAAAGTAATAATTTTAGCAATCATAGAATCATAATATGGTGGTATTGTATAGCCATTATATATTGCAGTATCAACTCTTACACCATTCCCACCTGGTAAATTCATTTCTAATATTTTTCCTGGAGAAGGCATAAAATTTTTGCTTGGATTTTCGGCATTTATTCTACATTCAATAGAATGGCCATAAAATTCTATGTCTTTTTGCTTGAATTTTAATTTTTCGCCTGCAGCTACCCTAATTTGTTCTTTTACTAAATCTATTCTTGTTCTCATTTCTGTTATAGGATGCTCTACTTGAATTCTTGTGTTCATTTCCATGAAATAAAAATTTTTATTTTTATCCACCAAAAATTCTACTGTTCCGAACTCCTGTATATCCTGCAGCTTTAGTGGCTTTTATAGCAGCATTTCCCATTTTATTTCTAAGTTTTTCATCAAGAATAGTTGAAGGTGTTTCTTCTATTATTTTTTGATGATTTCTTTGTATTGAACAATCCCTTTCTCCTAAATGAATTACATTTCCATATTCATCTGCTAATATTTGAATTTCCACATGTCTTGGATTTTCAACAAATTTTTCTATGTAAATTTCATCATCATTAAATGAATTTTTAGCTTCTTGTTTTACTATATTATAATTTGATTCAAGTTCTTCAAAGGAATTAACTATTCTTATTCCTTTTCCTCCACCACCTGCAGCAGCTTTGAGTAGTATTGGATATCCTATTTTTTCACAAACCAATATAGCTTGTTTTAAGTTTTTTATACTTCCATCTGAACCAGGTATTACTGGTACTCCTTCTTTTTTCATTAATTCCTTACTATTTGACTTATTTCCAAGCAAATCTATTACATGTGATTTTGGTCCTATAAATTTTATATTTGATTCTTCACATATTTTGGCAAAATTAGAATTTTCAGATAAAAAGCCAAATCCAGGATGGATACTATCTGCTTTAGTTATATTGGCTGCTTCTATAATATTTTTTATATTTAAATAGCTTTGTTTTGAGTTTGCAGGTCCTATGCATATAGCTTCATCTGCAAGTTTTGTATGAAGTGCTTCTTTATCTGCTTCTGAATATACAGCAACAGTTTTTATATTCATTTCTCTACAAGCTCTTATTATTCTTACAGCTATTTCTCCACGATTTGCAATTAATATTTTATTCAAGTGTTTCAACTCCCATCTTTAAATTTAGACTACCGCAAAGGTAAATTCTCCTTTTGCTGCTACTTTTCCATCTACAGTTGCTATTCCTTCTCCTATACCTATTGGACCTTTTCTTTTTATGATTTTTACTTCTAGTTTTAATCTATCTCCAGGAATTACTTGTTTTTTAAATTTCATTTTGTCAATTCCCCCAAATAGCGCATTTTTGTTTTTATTTTCTTCTTGTGATAATATTGCAACAGCTCCTGTTTGAGCTAAAGACTCTGCAATTAAAACCCCTGGCATAATAGGATTTCCTGGAAAGTGTCCTTTAAAATACCATTCATTTTCATCTACATTTTTATATGCAATTGCTGAAATACCTGGTGTGTATTCTTCAACCTCATCTATCATTAAAAATGGCTCTCTTTGTGGTATTATTTCTTTTATTTCTTCTTTTCCTAACATATTTTTCTCCTATTCTATTATAAATAATTCAGTTCCATATTCTACTGGTTTACCATCTTCTACTAATATTTCTTTTATTTTTCCTTGATATTCTGATTCTATTTCATTCATTAATTTCATTGCTTCTATTATACAAAGTGTGTCTCCTTTTTGTACTGTTTTTCCTATTTCAACATATGGTTCAGATGTTGGAGATGGTTTTAAATAAAATGTTCCAACCATAGGTGATTTAACAATATTTCCTGAAGGCTTACTAATTTCAGGAGTTTTTTCTTTTTCTTCTTTTACAATATCTGTTGTAGTTTCTGCAACTACAATTTTTTCTTGAACCGCATCTTTTTTCATGCTTATTTTTGTTCCATCTGGGAAATCTATATCTATACTTGTTAATTTAGAATTCCCCATATCATCCATCAGTTTTTTAATTTTGTCATATTCCATTTACTCTTCTTCTCCCATCTTTTTCATTATAATACATGCATTATGTCCGCCAAATCCTAATGAATTTGACATTACATATTTAAGCTCTTTTTTTATTGGTTCATTTGGAACTATATTCAAGTCACATTCTTCATCTTTTTCTTTGTAATTTATGGTTGGTGGAATCAAAGATTCTTCCATTGATTTTATACATATAATTGCTTCTACTGCTCCTGCAGCTCCAAGTAAGTGTCCCATATTTGATTTTGTAGAGCTTATTTTTACCTTTTTAGAATTTTCCTTAAATACTTGTTTTATTGCTCTTGTTTCTGTCAAATCATTTAAATGTGTTGATGTGCCATGTGTATTTATATAATCTATATCTGCTGTAGTAATTTGTGCATTTTCTATGGCCCTTATAATTGCATTTGCTGCCCCTTCTCCATCTGGCGCAGGTGATGTAATATGATATGCATCTGTTGTTGAACCAAATCCAACTATTTCTCCATATATTTTAGCATTTCTTTTTTTAGCATGTTCTAATTCTTCTAAAACTAAAATTCCAGCACCTTCACCAATAACAAATCCGTTTCTTTCTTTGTCAAATGGTATACTTGCTCTATTCTTGTCTTCTGAATTTGATAATGCTTTCATATTTTCAAATCCTGCAACACTAACTTCACTAATCGCTGCTTCAGTACCACCTGCTAAAATCACATCTTCTTGTCCTAAAGCTATTGTTTTATATGCTTCCCCTATTGCATGTGTTGATGATGCACATGCTGTTAATATAGAAATTGATTCTCCTTTAAATCCAAATTCAATTGAAATATTTCCAGCAGGCATATTTGCAGTTGACATAGGTATAAACATTGGTGATATTCTTTTATTTCCTTTTGTAAAATTAATGTTACATTGTTCTTGAATTGTTCTAATTCCACCAATACCAGAGCTTACAAATATTCCAACTTTATTAAAATCCGTGTTTTCTTTTGTTATTCCACTTGTTTTAACTGCTTCTCTTGAAGCAATTAAAGCAAATTGTGAACATCTGTCTAATCTTTTAGCTTGTTTAGCCTCAAAATAGTCTAATGGATTATAGTTTTTAACTTCTGCATCTAATTTTGTTTTAAAAGTTGATGCATCAAATAAAGAAATATTATCAATTCCACACTTTTTATCTTTTATACCTTGCCACATTTCTTCTACATTATTTCCAATCGGAGTTATTGCTCCAAAGCCTGTTATTACAACTCTTCTTTTCATTTCTTAATTTCTCCTTTTTATATCAAATCTTTTTACATTAACATGCCACCATCTACATTTATAACTTGACCTGTTATATATGAACTTTTATCAGATGCTAAAAACTCTACTACATTTGCAACATCTTCTGCATTTCCAATTCTTTTTAATGGTATGTTTTTACTTATTTCTTCCTTTACTTCATTTTTTAAAACATCAGTCATTTGAGTTTTTATAAAACCTGGTGCTACTGCATTAACTAGAATATTTCTTGAGCCTAATTCTTTTGCTAAACTTTTGGTAAAGCCAATTATTCCAGCTTTAGAACTACTATAGTTTGTTTGTCCTGCATTTCCACTTATACCAACTACTGATGATATGTTTATTATCCTTCCATTACGCTTTTTTGCCATATATGGAACTACATTTTTAGTTACATTGAATGTTCCAATTAAATTTACATTTATAACATCAGAAAAGTCTTTTTCCTTCATTCTTAATATAAGCATATCTCTTGTAATTCCAGCATTATTAACAAGTACATCTATTTTTCCAAATTGATCTATAATTTCTTTTACCATTTGCTCACAATCTTCAAATACTGAAACATCACCTTTTACAGGAAAACAGTTTACATTTTGTTTTTCAATCTCAATTTTTGTTTCTTTTAAAGCTTCGTTTTCCTCTCTATAATTTATAGCTATATCATATCCTGCTTTAGCTAAATTTATTGCTATTTGTTTTCCTATTCCTCTTGTTCCTCCTGTTACAAAAGCTACTTTATCCATTCTCTTTTATCTCCTTTATTACTTGTTCTAAACTTTGAACATTATTTATATTCATAATTTTAACTGGTTTTTCAAATTTCATTCTTTTTACAAATCCACTTAAAGTTCTTCCTGGTCCAATTTCAATAAAAGTATCTATTCCAGAGTCATACATTGTTTGTAAAACAGTTGTAAATTTTACTGGATTTTTAATATGGTTTGCCAAAATTTCTTTAATGTCATCATTTTCACTATATAATTTACCATCTATATTTTTTACGACATTGTTTTTTTCATTATTAGTTGTTATATTTTTAAGTTCGTCTAGTAGTTTTTCTGAACATACTGATAATTTGCTAGTATGAAATGGTCCAGCTGTGTTTAATCTTGTAACTTTCTTTGCACCTAATTCTTTTGCAATTTTTTCAGCTTCCAAAATCCCATTTTCATCTCCTGAAATCACTATTTGTCCTTTTGTATTATAATTTGCAATCGCAACAAATCCTTCTGTTACTTTTTTTACAACCTCTTCTAAATCCTTTTCACTCATTCCCATAATAGCAGACATTTTCCAATTTCCTTTAGGTACATAGTTTTGCATTATTTCTCCTCTTTTGCAAACCAATTTTATTCCATCTAAAATATTGAATGTTTGACTTGCAATAAGTGCAGTATATTCCCCAAGGCTTAAACCTGCCATCATTTCTGGCCTTATATTATTTTCTTTTAATATCTCTAATATTCCTAGACTTTCTGTTAAAACTGCTAACTGCGTATTTTTAGTTGTGTTTAAAATTTCTTCAGGTCCTTCAAATGAAATTTTAGCTATATCAATTTCTGTTTCATTTTCTACCATTTTGTATACATTTCTTATTTGTTCATAATTGTCATACAAATCTTTTCCCATTCCAACTGATTGAGATCCCTGACCTGGAAATAAAAATCCTATTTTCATTTTTTTAATCTCCTTTCTAATGCTTCCTCAAATCTATTACAAAATTCCGATAATACAAAATCTCTGTCAACTTCTATGCCATATGATTTTTTAATTGATGTAGCAATGTCTTCAATATCTTTTGTAAAATTCATTTTTGAAGTATTTATTCCTAACCCTATTACCAAAAATTTAACAAGTTCCCCTTGCATCTTACTCTCTGTTAATATTCCCCCTGTTTTTTTGTATTTAATAATAAGATCATTTGGAGTTTTTATATCAATTTTCACATTATATTTTTCTTTAAAAATATCAACTATAATTTGCGCAATTTCAATTGTTAATCCTTGTAATTTATTTTGAGTACAATTTGTTTTTACAAAAAATGAAAATGCTATATTTTCGCTTTCGTCTGTATGCCATATTCTTCCATGAGTACCAACACCTTTTGTTTGAAACTCTGCCATTACTGCTGTACCATTTTCTATTTCATTTTTTTCTATTCTTCTCCAAATTTCCTTTTGTGTTGAATCAATTTCATTATAATATATAAAATTTCTTCCCATGTATTTGGTTTTAAGCTTTGTTAATTTCATCTAAATTTGCCTGCCTTTTTATTTTATTTGTTGTCGTTCTTATTAATGGTTTTTCTGTTAACAAAATACCTTTTATTGATTTATATCTTGGCATTTTACTATTTATTTCTTTAATTTTCTTAGCAAACTCTGAATATATTTCTTCATCAGTATTTACCTTGTATGCTTCTTTTACAACTTCTCTGTCAAAAACAATTTTTACATTTATTTTTATATCATCTTGGCTTTCTGATTGTTGTTTTCCAAATATAAAAGATTCCTTTACCCCTTCAATTTTATTAACTAAATTTTCCATCTCTTCTGGGAATATATTTTTACCATTTTTTAATACAATAACACTTTTCTTTCTTCCACAAATAAATATATAACCTTCTTCATCTATTTTTGCCAAATCACCTGTGTAAAACCATTCACCCTTAAATGCTTCTTTTGTTGCTTTCGAATCATTGTAATATCCCAAAGCTACACTTGGAGCACTTACAACAAGTTCTCCCATTCCATCTTTGTTAACATTTACAAGTTTTACTTTAGCACTTGGAACTGCTTTACCAATTGAACCTATTTTTCTTTCTTTTTTTGTTCCAACAGCCACAACAGGCGACGTTTCTGTAAGTCCATAGCCTTGAACTAAATTTAGCCCAACTAAATTATATTTTTCTTCTACATTAGGATCTAAAGATGCTGCACCACTAATTAATAACTTTATATTTCCACCTAAAATATCATGTACTTCTTTAAATTCTTCTTTTCTTTCTTCCATTGAAAGTTTTTCGTATTTTTCTTTTTTCTCTAATAGATCATTTAGTTTTCCAGTTTCTTTTAATTGTTTTTCAATCATTGAAAATATTCTTTCATATATTCCTGGAACACATGCCATAACACTTACATTATATTCTTTTAGGTTGTCTACTACATGTCTTAAGCCATCACAAAATACAGTTCTTGCTCCCTTATATAGAGAAAATAAAAATCCAACTGTGCATTCAAAAACATGATGAATTGGCAATATTGAAAGTAATGTATCCTCAGATGTCACATCTAAAATACTTCCTATATCCATCAAATTTGAGCATATATTTTTATGTGAAAGTGCTACTACCTTGGCATTTGATGTTGTTCCTGATGTAAATAACATTATACTCATACTTTCTGGTTCTATTTTTGCATCAACAAACTTTCTATTTCCGTTTTTAAGAAGTTTTTCTCCTTGTTTAATTAATTCTTCCTGTGAATAAATTCCTTCGTTATTTTCGGTATTATCCATCGAAATTAGGTGCTTTAATTTGTTTGATTGTTTATATTTTATTTTAGTTAGTACATCTTCATATTTTTTAGAATAAAATATAGCTTCAACTTCTGAACGTTCTATTAATGATTCTAACTCATTTTCTGGTAAAGATTTGTCTAATGGAACTACTATTCCTGTTCCACAAACTACTGATAAATAAGCTATTTCCCATTCATATCTGTTTTCTCCAATTATGGCTATTCTTTTATTTTTTAATCCCATGTTGATTAGTTGAGTTCCTAAGCAATCTACCATGTTTCTTACTTGTTCATGTGTGATTTCAATATATTTTTCTTTTTCTGTTTTTATTTTGTATGCTATTTTTTCTCCATATATTTTTCTTGTTTTGTTTAACATGTCTTTTAAATCTGTAATTTCTATTGTTTTATATAATTTTTTGCAATTCATACTTTTCTCCTCACATTTTTTGATAGTTGTATTTTATACCATTACTATCTAAAAAGTCTTTAGAATGGGGAGTCAGTATAATATAACAATTATCATAATAATCTCTAAATTAATATTTTTTTCGATTCAATACGTAATCTAAGAATTTCTAAAATAAATTGATGGCTCCCTTCCATTTAGTCCTCACTTCGTTCGACATGAACTCTTTCCATAAATTTATTTAAGAAATTCTAATATTACTCCATTCATATCAAAAATATTAATTCAGAGATTATTATGCTGATTAAAATTTATATAAAAAAAGAACCCAATAGAAACTTTACATTTCTAATTGAATTCTCTTTAATTTATTTTGCTAATGCTTTTTCCTTTTCTGCTACCATTTCGCAGATTAAATTTGCTGCATGTTCTACACCAATTGCATCACTATTAATACATATATCATAATTTGCTGGATCTTTCCAATCATTTTCTGTATAGTATTTATAATGATTTGCTCTTAGTTTATTTATTCTACTAATCTCTTTTTTAGCTTTTTCTTTGTCTAAACCATAATAAGTAGTTACTCTAGAGATTTTATCTTCCATACTACTTGTTACAAATACTTTTAAGACATTTTCTTTATCTTTCAATATAAAGTCTGCACATCTTCCTATAATTACGCAAGATTCGTTATTTGCAACTTCTTTTATTAATTCTGATTCTTTGATAAATAAGTCATCTGAATTATTTAATCCTGCATAATATCCGTTATTTAGTATTTCTAAAGGACTTCTTTTTTGTTCATTATCTTCGATATATTCTTCAGATAATCCAGTTTCTTCTGCAAGTTTTACAACAAATTCTTTGTCATATAATTTTATTCCTAATTTATCTGCAATTAATTTTCCAATATATCTTCCACCTGAACCATATTCTCTAGATAAAGTAATTACTATTTGTTTATCTAAAGTATTATTTGTTTCTTTTACTTCTTCAATAACTTCTTTGCTATTTTGACCATTTCTCAAATGCATAACTTCTTTTGTAAGTAGAATTGCTGCTAATATAAACGCTATTCCATCTGCTACTGGTCCTGCACTTAATACACCCATTATTCCAAATCTACTACTTAAGATTATCATTGCAGGTATTAATATAACAATTTGTCTTGAAAGTGATAATATTGCACTTTTTGTACTTTTTCCAATTGCTTGGAAGAATATTCCTGATGGTATTTGAACTCCATTTACAATACATAGCATTAAATATGTTCTAAATGCTAAGCAAGCAAATTTCATATAATTTTCATCACCACTACCAAATATTAATATTAATTTGTCTGGTATTGTTTGGAATAATATAAATGCTATTGTACTTATTATTACACTTGATCCAAGTACTATTTTTAGAGTTTGTTTAACTCTAGCATATTTTTTAGCTCCATAATTATATCCTATTATTGGTTGGCTACCTGCTGCAATACCTATAATTATACTGTTTAGGATTTGGTTAATTTTCATAACTATTCCTAATACTGTAATTGGAATTTCAGCTCCAAATTCACTTTGTGCTCCATATTTTCCAAGCAAATTGTTTTCAGCTGTCATAACACACACTATACTCATTTGTGTTATAAAACTGCTTATTCCTAATGCAGATACTTTTCTGCATACACTGGCTTTTAGTTTAAAACTATCTTTTGATAATTTTATTGATTTAAATCTTTTTATGTATGCAACATTTAATATGAATGTTAAGATTTGACTTACAACTGTTGCTATAGCTGCACCTTCAACTCCCATTTTGAATCCAAATATTAATATTGGGTCTAATACTGTATTTAATATTGCACCACTTACCATACTTACCATTGAGTATTTAGGGCTTCCATCTGCTCTAATAATAGAGTTTAATGTTGTTCCTACCATTGAGAACGGGAAACCTATTGCTATAATGCTTCCATAAGCCATTGCATAGTCTTTTAAATTTTCTGTACAACCAAATAATTTTAAAAATTGTGGTAAAAATATAAGTGTTATTGCACAGAATATAACTGATACAATTGCTGAAAGTAATACACCATTTCCTATTCCTTTTTCTGCTTCTTCTTTTTTCTTTTCTCCTAATTTTAAACTTAAATATGCTGATGCACCATCTCCTAACATTAGTGAAAATGCTAAACATATCATTACTAATGGGAATACTACGTTTGTAGCTCCATTTCCTAAATATCCAACACCTTGTCCTATGAATATCTGGTCTACTATGTTATATAGTGAGTTAACCAACATTGATATTATGCAAGGAATTGAGAATTTTCTAATTAATTTTCCTATTTTTTCTTTTCCTAGTATGTTTTCTTCTTGTTCCATTTCTCTTTCTCCCTTCTTTTTTATTTTTTGTCAACTTGACTATTATATAATTTTTTAAAAAATTTGTCAAACTTTTTTATCTTGAAATTTACATAACTTTTTACTCTATGTAGCCAAATAGAACTCCCTAAATTTTCCCAATCCCCTATTTTATATTCATCTATTTTATAAGTACTAATTTCTTGGCTTCTATGATAATTAATTCTTACACTTAATGTATGTAATTCTTCATATTCCTGCCTTCTCTTATTTTTTTCTTTTTCTTCTTCCTTTTTTGAATACAAATTAGAAATTATGCACAAAATAATTAAAACAATAATAAATAGTACTGATATTAATAATTCTTCAAACATTTCTTACTACTCCTCCAAATCCATTTATTTCCATCATTTTTTGATAAAAAAAGCAATACAAAAAAACTTTTATAATCCTTTCGTACTGCTTGATCAATTACTTTACGAATACTTGAATTATGTAACAAATATAATTACACTCCAAATAAACTTGCAGAATTATCTGCTATTGCGCCATCAACATTAAGAGCATTATTGGCAAACAATGTAGATAATCCAAGTTCTACAATTATCTTTAAAATATGTAAAACTTTAAAAATAGAACTTAAAGATTTTTATGACTCTCCATTATTTGATATGGAGAAATTGGAGTATTAAAATAAGAGGCTTGTAATAGCCTCTTTTATCGTTTTATCAGATATATTATTTTTCTTTAATTATATTTTTACTACATATATAAGTTATAAGGAAATAACCTCCATATATAAATATTATAAATAAAGCTGTTATTATAACTGATTTTAAATTAAAATTAACACCCATTGTTTTTAAAATATTGTTACAAAACATTATTCCAAATACTGAATGTATGCTTGCTAAAATAAGTGGAAACATGAAAAATATTCCAATTTGTCTAAATAAAGCCTTATTAATCATTGCTTCATCTACACCAATTCTTCTTAACATCTTAAACTTCTCTACATTATCACTTGATTCTGATAACTCTTTTAGAGCAAGAATTGCAGCACATGATATTAAAAATATGATACCTAGATATAAACCTAAAAATGTAACTACAACACCTAAACCAATACTTGCTTCTCTAATATCTTTTTTTGTATTAATAGTTATGCCGTAATCAATATAAAATTGATTATTTTTAGTGATTGAATTAATTGTAGATTCAATATCATCAGAATTTCCATTATAATCTGCAATAATTTGATTTCTAATTTTTTGTTCGTCTTTAAGAGCATTGTCTGGTAAAACAATGAAACCAGCTTCTGTTTCTTGACTTCCCATTTCATAAAAACCATTGATTGCTTTTTTATATTT
>USHX01000022.1 GCA_900554565.1 uncultured Clostridium sp. | reverse complement strand
TAATAATATTCATAATAGGAACACTATTTGGAAGCTTTTATACACTAGCAGTATATAGAATTCCAAAAAGACAAGACATAGTTCATACACATTCATACTGTCCTAATTGTAACCACAAATTAGGCTTATTAGACTTGTTTCCAATATTTAGTTATATATTATTAGGTGGAAAGTGCAGATATTGCAAACAAAAAATCAGACCAAGATATTTAATACTAGAAATGTTATCCGGAGGACTATTTGTAATAATTGCATATGCATTAAAGCTAAGCATATTCAACTTAAACAAAACAGCAATAATAGAAATTTGTTTTATAGTATTATATTTAACATTTGTTATATTAATATCAGGAATAGACAAAGAAAATAGAAATATGGACAAAGCAGTAAATATCTATGGAATCGCAATATCTATGATATATATGGTATATCTATGCATAGTAGAAAAAGCTAATATATATAGATATGGTATATATTTAATATTGTATATAGCAATATTAATTTACGACACACTAACATTAAAGAAAAAGGCAAAAAGTACATATACAAGTGGGATATTATTATCAATAATAACAATGATAATATTCACAAGTGAGTATATAACAGGACTATCAATAGTTGTTGCATTACTTGCAATAGCAATTTATGTTCTAATCTATAAAATAAAAAATATGGCAAATAAAAATAGAAAAACTGATAAACAAATCACAGACAATATAAGCATTGGATTTTATATAGGTTTTTCAAATGTTTTATTATTTATAGTAGCATTGCTATATAATAATTACATTTTATAAAGGAGAATTGCATGAAAATATTAAAAAGTGAAAATGGTTATACAGGTGTAGATGCAGCAATAGCAATAATTGTTATATTTATATTTGTATCAATAATTGCAAGTTTAATATATGCATCAAATAGTACAGCAAAAGAAATTGAATATAAATCTACAGCAACAGAAATAGCAGTAAATGAAATAGAAGAAGTAAAAGCAAATGGATTTAAAGTATATGATGGGCTAAACTCAAACAGTACACAAGACAAAAATGGAAATGAATTGGTAAATCAAGAAACGGGAAAAGAAGGATTTTACAAAACAACAACAGTAACAGACTATACTGAAATTCCTGGAAATGAAAATAAAATATTTAATCTGGTAAAAAGAGTAACAGTAAAAATAGAATATATGTTTAAAGGTAAAAAGCAATCAGTTGAACTTTCAACAATAATTTCAAAGGAGAACTAAAATGAAAAATGAAAAAGGTGTTACACTAATTTCATTAACAGTTTATGTAATTGTAATGGCTTTAGTTGTAGGAATATTAGCAATAATAACAACATTTTTTTACAAAAATACAATCGATATAAAAGACATAGATCCAATAACAGAATACACAACATTTAACACATTTATAACAGATGAAGCAAACCATTCAAACATAAAAGTGCTTGAATGTAAAGACAACTATATAGTGTTTGATAATGGTGTTCAATATACATTCATAGCAGCAAACAAAGGAATATACAGAAATAAAGTGAAAATATGTAGTGGAATAGAAAAATGCTCTTTTGAAACAGGAATAGAAGGCGGAAATGATGTAATAAAAGTAGTATTTAAAGCACAAGGACAAAGCAAAAAAAATATAACATATACATTAAAAAAATAGTAAATATATGCAATTTGAAAATAACTAACAAAAATCTATAAAAATATTGTATAATTGTATAGAATACAAAAGAAAGGAAGAAAACCTTATGGAAATGAGAAGAAAACAGCCAATAGGTGTTGAATTAGTTAAAAGAGGGATAGTAACAGAAGGGGACATAGAGGCAGCATTACAATATCAAAGAGACCATCAAAATCAAAAACTTGGAGATATTTTATACACTTTAGAAGCATGTGAACCAAACAAATTAATAAATGCAATAGGAGAAATATTAGGAACAAAAGGAATTATATTAAATGGAAGAACATTAAAAGTAAAATTAACAGATTATATATCACTAGATGTAGCTAAACAAAATAAAGCAATTCCATTTGAAGTATCAGCTGGAAAAATAAAAGTATGTTTTGCAAGTACTGCAAACAAAAATGCAATGGATACTGTAAGACTATTACTTTTAAATAAAGGACTAGTAATGGAAAGCTATATTACATTTGATAGTGACATAGATAGAATTCTAAAATCATTAGAAGGAACTGCAACATCAAACCTAAATACAGCTGGAAGAAGCGAAACAGTAACAGGACTAGTTGATAGTATAATAAAAACAGGAATGGAAAGACGTGCAAGTGATATTCACATTGAACCAATGCAAGACCAAGTTAGAGTAAGATATAGAATAGATGGTGAATTATTTACAGCAGCAACTATAGATAAAGACAAACAAAGTCAGATAATTGGTAGGTTAAAAGCAATTTCAAATATGCATCAAGAAAAACAAGAATCACAAGATGGTAGAATTTTGTTGTATGAAGATTATAATATTCGTGTATCTTCACAACCAAATGTATATGGAGAAAAATTCGTTTTAAGATTACTAAAAAAGGATGCTAATATAAGAAACATATTTGAATTAGGATATCCTGGAACAGAAGATGAATTTAGAAGAAGTGTTCATAAGAAAAACAGTATAACAATAATGGCAGCACCAACTGGTGAAGGTAAAACAACAAGTTTATACAGTATAATAGACTACTTAAATAGACCAGAAATAAATATAACAACAATTGAAGACCCAGTAGAAATTCGTATACCAGGACTAAACCAAATAGAAATAGATAATAAATCATCATTTTCTGGTTCATTAAGAACAGTATTAAGACAAGACCCTGACATTATTCTAGTAGGAGAAATAAGAGATAAAGAAACTGGAGAAATAGCTATACAAGCTGGACAAACAGGACACTATGTATTATCAACAATCCATACAATAGACAGTATAGAAGTAATAACAAGATTAAGAAAAATGGGATTATCAGATTATGACATAGCAAGTACATTAGCAACAGCAATATCACAAAGATTGGTAAGAAGACTGTGCCCAGAATGTAAAAAAGAAAGACCATATACAGAAGATGAAAAAAGAATAATGACTTCAATAGGTGAAAAATATGGAGTAGACTTTGACCTAAATGGTTTAACATATGATGCAGTTGGTTGCAAACACTGTAACAATACAGGATATTATAGCAGAATTGGTATTTTCGAAATACTAGATGTAACAGATGAAATAAAACAACTAATAATGGAAGGAAAGTCAAGTATTGAAATAAGAAAAGAAGCATTAAAGAATGGATATAGACCTTTAATTGTGGATGGTATAAACAAAGTAATACAGGGGTATACAAGTTTAACAGAATTAAATAATAAATTGCTATTTTTCTAGAATACGAAGGAGGAAAAGAAAATGAATTTAGATAGAATATTAGATGAAGCTATAAGATTAGATGCTTCAGATGTTCACTTAATATGTGATAATAAACCAATGTTAAGAATATCAAGACAACTAATTCCAGTAGAAGGAAGTGAGGTTTTAACTCCAGATGACATGAGCGAAATTTATGATTATTTAGTAAAAGG
The DNA here is from genome assembly GCA_900554565.1 of uncultured Clostridium sp. Classification (GTDB taxonomy): domain Bacteria; phylum Bacillota; class Clostridia; order TANB77; family CAG-508; genus CAG-269. The sequence goes on along the minus strand of USHX01000022.1, from coordinate 17,691 downwards.
AAATGTTGATAAAGATGAAGTTTTTAATACAACAAGAAAACTAGATACATCATATGAATATAGAGATATTCGTTTAAGAGTGAATATATCATTATCAGATGATATACCACTATGTACACTAAGACTTATAAAAAATACATTACCACCATATGAATCTTTAGGTGTACCAGATATAGTAAGAAGAATGACATATCAACCACAAGGTTTAATACTAGTTACAGGAAAAACAAACTCTGGTAAAAGTACAACATTAAATGCATTAATAAACCATATAAATGAAAATCAAAATAAGAAAATACTAACACTAGAAAACCCAGTAGAATATAAACATCACTCTAAAAAATCTTTGATAGTACAAAAAGAAGTTGGAAGAGGAAGAGATAGTTTAACATTTAGCGATGGTGTTAAAAACTCATTAAGAGAAGACTGTGATATCTTAGTAATAGGAGAGATTCGTGATAAAGTAACAATGGAAGCTGCAATTGAGATGGCAGAATCTGGTCACTTAGTTATAGGAACACTTCATACAAAATCATGTGCAGAAACAATAGACAGAATGATAAACTTCTACGAAGTAAGAGATCAAGAACAAATAAAATACTTGCTATCAGCATTATTAAAACTAGTTGTATCACAAAGATTATTACCAGGAAGAGATGGAAAACTTGTATTAGTTCCAGAAGTAATGGTTGTAGACAATATAGTTGCTGGTATAATAAGAAAAGAAAAATTAAGTGTATCTGAAATCGAAGATGCAATTCAAAGTAACTTAGAAAAAGGAAGCATAGGATTAATAAATTCTTTAGCAAAATTATTTGTAGAAGACAAAATAACATTAGACCAAGCCAAAGCACAAATAGAAGAAAAAAATATAGAAGTATTAAACAGAACAATTATGCAATTAAAAATTGGCAGATAATAAAAGAAAGGGGGAAACTTAAATGCCTACCTATATTTATAGGGCAATGACAAAAACAGGTGTAGTAGTAAGAAATAAAGTAGAATCAAATAGCAAACAACAATTAATAAAAACACTAAAAAATAATAACTTATTACCAATATCAATAGAACAAATAGCCTATCGTTCTAGAAATGCAGTAAAAAAGAAAAAGAAAAATGTAACAGATATTCAAGAAATAATGAAAAATGTAAACACAACACAAATTGGTAAAAATAGAGAAAGAACACTATCAACAAAAGAAAAAATAAACTTATATTTTGCAAAAACAGAAAAGATAACACCAAGAGATATAGTTGTATTTACGCAAAACTTTTATCTATTAAAAAAGGCGAACTTCAACAATATCCATGCTTTAAATACAATAATTGAAAGTACAGACAATGTTTCTTTTAGAGGAATATTAGAGGATATTTTAGCAGGTGTAGAAGCTGGTGAAAACATGTATACAACAATGGAATACTATTCAAATGTATTTCCATATATATATATAAATATGATAAAAGTAGGAGAATTGTCAGGATCACTTACAAACTCATTAGAACAAGCTGTAAAATATTTGGATGATAGCACAGCACTGACTAAAAAAATAAAATCAATATTAATACCAAATATAGTACAATTTGTATTATTACTTGTAATGTTAATAGTAGGAACATTGGTTGCTATTCCAGCAATTCAAGGAATATTTGATGAATTAGGAACTGAAGAAACATTACCAGCAATAACTTTATGGTTTGCGGACTTTGTAGACAAGGCGATTAAGTACTGGTATTTGCCGGTAACAATAATATTAGCAATAGTTGCAGGTGTATTATTTTATATAAATACACCAAAAGGAAAATATAATTTCCACTATTTCAAATATAAAATGCCAATATTTGGAGAATTGATATATGCATTGGATTTTTCACGATTGATGAAAGCTATGCTTTTAAACTTAAAAAATGGAATGAGAATCCAGGAAGCGTTAGAGGTAAGTAAAAACGTAGTTCAAAACTATGTAATGTTATCAATAATAGAAACATCAATAAATAACATCTTAATTGGTTCATCATGGATAGAACCATTTGAAAAATCTGGATTATCTAAATCAATGACAACAGAAATGTTGAAAATTGGTATGCAAACAGACTTAACAGAAATGATGGAAAAATTGGTTGAATATATGGAAATAGATATAGACAACATAATGAACAAAATCATGAAAGCATTACCACAAGTTGTATATGCAATAGTTGGTGCAGTATTAATCTTCTTCGTATTAGTTGTATTAGTACCATGTATCCAAGTTTATATGGGAAATTTCTTATTCTCAGCATATGGAGTATAAATTTAAGCAAAATAAATAGCAATAAAAATATGTATGCAATTAAATGAAAAGTTGCATACATATTTTTGAAAGAAGGAATTATGAAAATAGGTATAGATTTAGGTGGAAGCCATATTGCAATTGGAGTAGTGAACAGTGAAGGAAAAATAATAGAAAAAGTAGAAACAAAAATTAGTGGACTTCCAATAGACGAGAAAAAAGAAGTAATAGAAAAATATATAATAGAAAATTGCGAAAAACTAAGACAAGAATATGAAGTTACAAGTATAGGAATTGCCGTGCCTGGAACTGTAAACAGTAAAAAAATAATAAGAGCAGCAAACATAGGAATAGAGGATTATGAGATTGCACAAATATTAAAAGAAAAATTGAACTTACCAATATTACTTGCAAATGATGCTAAATGTGCAGCTCTTGCAGAAAAAATATATGGGTGTTTAAAAGAATCAAATAGAGTACTGTTTTTTACATTAGGAACTGGAATAGGTGCAGCTGTTATAATAAACAACAAATTGCTAGATACAGGTGATTTACCACGGAATAGAAGTAGGTCATATGGTAATAGAAAAAAATGGTATACCATGTAATTGCGGTAAAAAAGGATGTTTTGAGAAGTATGGTTCAATGAAAGCATTTAAAGAAAACTTAAGAAAAGCATTAAGTTTTTCTGAATATCAAACAGGAAAAATGCTTGCAGAATTGCTAAAAAATAGAAATTTGTCAGATGAATTAAATTTGAAAATGGATAAAGTGGTTGATGAATATATTGAAAATTTAAGCATAGGATTGGCAAATTTGATAAATATTTTTGAACCTGAAATGATAGGAATAGGTGGAAGTTTTGCCTTCTTTGAAGATATCTTATTAGAAAAACTAAAAAACAAATTATTAGAGCCAAATGTTTTGTTTAATAAAAGAGAAAATATAAATATAAAAGTTGCAGAACTTGCAAATGATGCAGGAATTATTGGAGCAACTTTAATATAAAAAAATGAAAATTAAAATATAAAGAGAGTTCAAAATGTACAAAGTACACAAATGAACTCTTTTTTTCTTTTAACTATATAAACTGGTTCGGGATTCTTATTGTAGTTCCAGCATAAATCAAATTAGGATTTCGAAATCCATTTAGACTTGCAATTCTAGAAACACTTGTATTATATTTTAAAGCAATTTTACTTAAAGTATCACCATATTTAATTTTATAGAATATAGTTTTAGAAGTTGAAGTGTTTGGAGAAGTTGTACTAGAAGTAATTACAAATCTTTGACCTGGAAAAATTAAATTAGGATTTTTAATATTATTCAATTTAACAATATTGTTAACTGTTGTTCCAAATTTTAGAGCAATGTAACTTAAAGTATCTCCAGATTTTACTGCATAAATAGTTTGTGCTTGAAAAGAATTATTAGGAATGTTATTTGGTATTTGAGCTGTTGTAGAAAGTAAAATATCAGGTGTAAAATTATTTCTATCAACATAGCCAGAAACACCATTTACTCTTCCAGTACTAGTATATTGCCAGCCAGCCCAGGTAGACCATTTTCCGTTTGAACTAGGAGCACTTACTCCATAGTTTGCAACCCAAAGTGAATATTTATTAAGTGAACGGTAAAAAATATATTTTGCTGAATATGCATTACTGTAAATAGCAGCAGGTATATTTGTGGCATTTTCTAATGTCTCCAAAAAGACTTTAGAAATATCGTTTATTTCTTGAACTGACAAGTTTCCGAAATTTTCAAAATCCATAACAAGCTTACAATCAGACGATTTGCCACGAATTACACTCGCAAAAAATAAAGCTTGTTTTTGTGCTTCAGCTGTGTTTCTAGCTGTAACATAATGATAAAACCCAACTTTTAATCCATTTGCTTTTGCTTTTTGGTAACTGCTTTCAAAATATGGGTTAATATATTTGGTGCCTTCACTGGCTTTTATATAAACGATTTTTATTCCTGAAGATTTTACATTATAAAAGTTGACATTTTTTTGCCATGAGCTGATGTCTATTCCTTGATAAAGCGGATAGCTTGAAGGTTCAAAGGCAAAACAGGGAAAGGAGATAGCTAAAGCAAAAAGTATTGTAACAAATGAATATAAACATTTTTTTATTAAACGACTTTTAATAGTAAAAACCTCCTTTTACAATTAAATTGCAGTCCTCACTTCGTTCGACGTGAACTCTTTCCATAAATTTATTTAAGAAATTCTAACATTACTTTATTCATATCCAAAAGTATAAAAATATCTACCACTAAGCCTATCAATTACAATAATAAAAATGAAAATAGTGAGAACTACCTATTGTATAATATGAAAAATATTGCAAAAATGCTTGCAAATGCTAAAAAAATCTGATATAATAGCAAGCGTATTAATCACACAAAGAGAGTTTTTAAGGGAGTGCCTGTAAAAGCAGGTCCAAAAAAATGGAGAACTTTGTGGAAGAAAAACAAAAAAGGGAGGAATTTAAAATGGCAGTAGTTGCAATGAAACAATTACTTGAAGCAGGTGTTCACTTTGGACATCAAACAAGAAGATGGGATCCTAAAATGGCTGAATACATATTCCAAGCTAGAAACGGAATCCATATAATCGATTTACAAAAAACATCAAAAAAATTAGACGAAGCATACAGCTTTGTTAAAGAACAAGCAGAAGAAGGAAAAACAGTTCTATTCGTAGGAACAAAAAAACAAGCACAAGAATGCATGAAAGAAGCAGCATTAAAATGTGGAATGTTCTATGTTGACCAAAGATGGTTAGGTGGAATGTTAACAAACTTTGGAACAATCCAAAAAAGAATCCAAAGATTAAAAGACCTAGAAAAAATGTCAGAAGATGGAACATTTGAAATATTACCTAAAAAAGAAGTAATATTACTTAAAAAAGAAATGGAAAAACTAGAAAGAAACTTAGGTGGAATCAAAGACATGAACGAATTACCAGGAGTTATATTCTTAGTAGATCCTAAAAAAGAAAAAATAGCAATATTAGAAGCTAAAAAATTAGGAATTCCAGTTGTAGGATTAGTAGATACAAACTGCAACCCAGAAGAATTAGATTACCCAATTCCAGGAAACGATGATGCTATAAGAGCTGTTAAATTAATAGCTGATGTTATGGCAAATGCAGTTATCGAAGGAAAACAAGGTGAAAGTTTCGAAGCTGAAGAACAAACAGCAGAAGCTGGAGAAGAAAGCATCGAAGAAGTTGTATCAAACGAAGAATAATAAACAAACATAAAGAAGAGTGGAGCTTTTCTGCTCTACTCTTCATTTTTTATAAAAAAGAAAAAGCAAATGAAATTGCTAAAAATTCAAAACTAATTTTCAAAATTAGAAAATATAAATAAAGGGAGGAAACAAAAATGGTAACAGCTAGTCAAGTAAAAGACTTAAGAGAAAAAACAGGTGCAGGAATGATGGACTGCAAAAAAGTTTTAACAGAAACAGATGGAGACATGGAAAAAGCAATTGAATTATTACGTGAAAGAGGAATTGCAAAAGCAGCTAAAAAATCAGGAAGAGTTGCTGCAGAAGGATTAGTAGAAGCATATGTTTCAGAAGATGGAAAAACAGGTGCAATAGTAGAAGTAAACTCAGAAACAGACTTTGTTGCAAAAAATGAAGAATTCAAAAACTTTGTAATGAATGTAGCAAAACAAGTAGTTGAAAAAAATCCAAAAGATGTAGAAGAACTATTAGCACAAGACTCAATTGAAGTACCAGGAAAAACAGTAAACGAAGTATTAATAGACAAAATAGCAACAATCGGAGAAAACATGAACATCAGAAGATTCGAAAGATTTGAATCAGAAGGATTAGTAGAAAAATATATCCACGGAGATGGAAAAATAGCAGTTTTAGTTAACATGAAAAAAGGAAACAAAGAAGTTGCAAAAGATATTTGTATGCAAATTGCAGCTGCAAGACCTGAATACTTAAACGAAGCAGCAGTACCAGCTGAAAGAGTTGAAAAAGAAAAAGAAATACTAAAAGCTCAAACAATGAATGAAGGAAAACCAGAAGCAATCGCTGAAAAAATAGTATTAGGAAGAATTGGAAAATTCTATAGCGAAATATGCTTAGTAGACCAAGCATTTGTTAAAGATCCAAACAAAAAAGTATCTCAATTATTAGCTGAAACAGATAGTGAAGTAGTAGCTTTCGCTAGATTTGAAAAAGGTGAAGGAATTGAGAAAAAAGAAGAAAACTTCGCAGAAGAAGTAATGAATCAATTAAAATAATTGAACAACATATAAAAAACCTTGAATTTTATTTGAATTCAAGGTTTTTTATGCAGTTTTATTGTCATCATCTAATGGAGTAAAAAGAACTCTTATATCTATATCTAAAGCAAGTGCAATTTTATATAACGTAGCTAAAGAAAAAGTATTTCTACATGCACTTTTAGACTCTATTTTTCTAATAAATTCATAACTATAAAAGGTTTTACTAGCTAATTGTAATTGAGTTAAACCTTTTAATTTTCTTTGTTTTTTAATATTTTGACCAACTAAATAATATATATCTTTTTCCATTATAATCTCCATTTTTATTTTATGATATCAAAAAAGCAAAAACAAAATGTTGCAACATACCACCGGTTATGATATAATTTTTTTGAAAGTAGAAAAACTAATGAAAAGTGAGATGAAAAGAATATTATGGAGAATAAACTAAAAGATATAAAAATAAAAAGTACAACTAAATCAAATGGAATTACATTAATTGCATTAGTAATAACAATAGTTGTACTTTTAATTTTATCTGGAATATCAATATCAACATTAACAAACACAGGAATAATAAGAAAAGCTCAAGAGGCAAAGTTTAAGAGCGAAGAGGCACAGAAAGAAGAAATTGATAGTTTTGAAAATATAGACAAAATAATGTATGGAGCTCCAATTCCAGAAAATTTTTATTATGTTGGAGGAACTGCAGACACAGGTTTGGTAATATCCGATAAAGCGGTTGATGAGAATGCTGGTATAGATTATCAGGCAACTTTATCATTAAAAGGCAATCAATTTGTATGGATTCCTGTATCAAAGGCAATTTGTGATGAAACTGTAATTTTGGAAAACACAAGTGATAAAGAAAGTGCTATTAATGATGTAATCAATAATATCAATGCAGATACTAATAAAAAAGGATATCCAATGAGCATAAAAGTGGTAAATGGGATAGAGATAGAATATGTTAGCGTGTTATATAATACGGAATTAATTGAAAAGTCAGAAAATAATATTCAAACATATTCAGTTTCATTTACAGCATTACCATATTCAAGGAAAAATGGTAACTATAGAGAGCCAGATATTGCTAGTACTAGTGACTCTATGAAAAATTATCTGGATATTTTAAATTTTACTTCTGTTAATAATTTTGAAAAGGAATTGCATGATAAGTATAATAAGATGGTAGAGAGTGTTAATAAATATGGTGGTTTTTATGTGGCAAGATATGAAACAACTATTCCTGATAGAAGTAGAGAAGAGGATAAAAATGAAGGAAGTTGTTCATTTAAAGCTGGAAGAGATGTAAAAATTAACACGAATTGGTACCAATTTTCTAAAATACATGAGAACTATGGAATTTCTACAGGAAGTAACATTTATAGTAATTCAATTTGGGGATGCCAATGGGATCAAATGATGTTGTTTATGAAAGATAAAAAAAATGAATTAAATGCTTGTAAGCCATATATTATTTCAGCTGAAAATATGGCAGCTGAAGCAAATGGTACTATTTCTAAATCCGCATCAAAAGAAAACAATTCTACAAAAAATATTTTTGATGTAGCTGGAAATGTATATGAATATACATTGGAAACGCGTTCTGTTACAACACATACTAAGAGAAGTAGTTGTTATCAAAAAGGTGCTTCTCAATATGCTAATAAAAGAAATTATGTGATAATACAGAATGATTCAAATGTTGGAAGTAAATACGACGGTGGTAGATGCAGTTTTATATTGAATTAAGATAAAAATTTTGAATAAATTATAGAATGAGAAATATAAAAGGTGAAGAATTTTTTTATTAAGATTATTTCGGACATAACATAAGCGAATAAATTGTTAGTAAATTTCAAAAAATAAAATATAGAAAAAGAGAGAAGGATTGAAAAAACGAAAATACAAAAGAACTAAGGCAAGGACAAGCAGGCATTACATTAATAGCAGTAGTGATTACAATAATAGTGTTATTAATTTTAGCAGGTGTTTCAATGGCAATACTAATAGGGAATAATGGAATATTAACTAAAGCACAAAATGCGAAAGAAAGAACAGAAGAAGCAGACACAATAGAGAAAGTTAAATTAGTTCAAATGGAAGCTAGTATGCATTTAGAAAGCTATGAATATACAGACAAAGAAGGAAGTACAGTAAAATACCATCAGGATTTGTAGTTTCAAATGTAGGAGACGAAATTTTATTAAAACCATTATTCTGTAATGTTTGTAAAAATTCTTATAAATGGTAAAATTAAGTGACGCACTTTGAAATAAAAATAGACACATAAAATTATAAATGATACAATGTGATTGACTAGAAAACATTGGAAGGATTTATAAAATTATGTGTCAAATAGATTATAACAAAAAAATAAAAGAAAAGAAATACAAACATTTAAATTATGTTGAAAAAACACAAATAGAAAGATGGTATAACATTGAAAAGAGACCATGTTCAGAGATTGCAAAATTATTAAATAAAAGTGTGCGAACAATACAAAGAGAAATAAAAAGAGGGCTAGTAGAAAATTTAACAACACTTTTAGAAATAAAATATGTATATAGTGCAGATATATCAGAGCAAAAGTATAGATATAATATGACGGCAAAAAGACCAAATGTAAAATTAGATACAAATTATAAATTAGTAGAATACATTGAAAAAGGAATCAAAAAAGAAAGAAAATCACCAGAAATACTAATAGAAGAGATAAAAAGAAAAAAAGAAGAATTTGGAACAATAGTATGTGCAAAAACAATTAGAAATTGTATTCATAAAAGAATAATAAATTTAACAGAAAAAGATATGATATATAAAAAGGAATATAAAGAAAAGAATAAAGAAAAAACACATTGTGCTAAAGTTCCAGCAAAAAAAAGTATAGATTTTAGACCAAAAGGAGCAAATGACAGAAGTAAATACGGGCATTGGGAAGGGGATTTGGTAGTAGGCAAAGATGGAAAAGGAACAGCACTATTAACATTTACAGAAAGAAAGACAAGAGAAGAAATAATATTTAAGATACCAAGTAAACATGCTGTAAATGTTGCAAAATCGATTGATAAATTAGAAAGAAGATATAAAACAGAATTTAAAAATAAGTTTAAAACAATAACATTTGATAATGGTGGAAAATTTAGAGATTATAAAGCATTAGAAAAGTCGTATGATAAAAGAAAAAAAGAGCCACGTATTCAAGTATATTATGCACATCCATATAGATCAGGAGAGCGTGGAAGTAATGAAAATGCAAATAGATTAATCAGAAGATTTATACCCAAAGGAACAGTTATAACAGATATTTCAGAGAAGTTTATTCAACAAATAGAAGATTGGATAAATAATTTATTATGACCTATGTTTGGATATAAATCTATTTTAGAAATGGCAAGAATCGCATAGTAAATATTTTTGTGATTTTATTATAAAAAGTGCGACACTTATTATTGCAATTTATATTTTATGAAAAATTATGTAAAACTATTGCAAAAAGAAATAAAATTTGATAAACTAAGCAAAGTAAAAAATGTTGCACATTATTGCAACAAAAAATATTATTTAAAATAATAATTTATAAATTCAAATATTTAAATCTAGAGCCGATTTCAGGCAAAATACCAATAAAAAGTAAAAAGAAAAATAAAAATATGAGAGTGAAATAATTGTGCAACATTTGACACTAATAAGTAAACATTTAATCAAATGGTATTGTAACCACTAAATACCTTTGATAAAATAGAAGGGAGAAGAATGAAAAAACAAAAAACAGAAGGAACAACAAAAGAAGAACTACTACCAATAACATATGATTTTATATTTAAAAGAATATTTGCCTGTGAAGGAAATGAAGATATATTAAAAGATTTGTTAGAAGCAATATTAAATATTGAAATACAAAAAATAACAATAAAAAATCCAGAAATGGTAAAAGACAGAAAAAATGGCAAATCAGGAACATTAGACATAAAAGTAGAGTTAGAAGACAAAACAATAATTGATGTTGAAATGCAGGCACAAAACAAATACAATATGGAAGAAAGACTAACAACATATGCTGGGAAGTTGATATCAGAACAATTAGATCAAGGTAATCAATACACAAAATTAAATAAAACAATAATAATATGTATATTAAATTATAATTGTATACAAAGAAACAGTTACCACAATATAGCACAAATGAGATATAAAAAAACAGAAGAAAAAAGCTATGTAAATGTAGGATATAAAAAAGAAAAGCAAATAGCTAGTGATTATATAGAAGTACATATACTAGAAATACCAAAATTTAGAAGAAGTAAAGCAGGAATAAAAGATAAGCTAGAACAATGGATGTGGCTATTTGCAGGAAAGAAGGAGATGATAGAAATGGCAAGAAAAGAAAATGAAAAAGTAGACAAAGCGGTAAAAGCATTAAAAGTATTAAGTGTAGGACCAGAACAAGCAAAATTATATGAATCAATAAGACTAGCAGAATTTCTAGAAAGAATAGGCGAAAGTAATAGAGAAAAAATAGTACTAGAAAAAGGAATAAAGCGTGGAATGAAAGAAGGAATAACACAAGAAAAACTAGAAATAGCTAAAAAAATGCTTCAAAGAAAAATAAACACAAAAGAAATAATGGAAATAACAGGATTAAAAGAAAAAGAACTAAAAAGTATAGTAGTTTAAGAAAAAAATGCACTATCAAATTTTTATGGTAGTGCATTTTTTGTAATATAGTAAAAAAATAATAAATTATACCAAAAATACTGCAATTTTGAAAAATATATGATAGAATAGGCATGCAAAAACAAAATAAGGAGAGTGGAAATTTTGTCAGAACCAAAATACAAAAGAGTGCTATTAAAACTAAGTGGAGAAGCACTAGCAGGGAAGAACAAAACAGGAGTAGATGCAGAAACAATAGGGAAAATATGTGATAAAATAAAAGAAATAGTAGAAATGGGAGTACAAGTAGGAATAGTAGTAGGTGGTGGAAACTTCTGGAGAGGCAGAAATGGACACCAAATGGAAAGAACAACAGCAGACTACATGGGAATGCTAGCAACAGCAATGAATGGTTTAGCCTTACAAGATGCATTAGAAGCAAGAGGTATATTTACAAGAGTACAAACAGCAATTGAAATGAGAGAAATTTCAGAACCATTTATTCAAAGAAAAGCAGAAAAACACCTATCAAAAGGAAGAGTAGTAATATTTGCATGTGGCACAGGACATCCATATTTTACAACAGACACAGCAGCAGTATTAAGAGCAACAGAAATAAATGCAGAAATAATATTACTTGGAAAGGCAATAGATGCAGTATATTCAGCAGACCCTAAAATATACAAAACAGCAAAAAGATATGATAAAATATCATATATGGAAGTTTTAGAAAAAGACTTAAAAGTAATGGACTCAACTGCAACAGCAATGTGTAGAGACAACCAAATGCCATTACTAGTATTTGGAATAGAAGATCCAGAAAACATAGTAAGAGCAGTAAAAGGAGAAAAAATAGGCACAATAGTATCATAAACAAAAGAAATATATATAAGAAGGTTATAGGAACCTTAAAAACCTAAATAAAAAAGAAGGAGAGTATGGCAAAAGTCATACAAAAAAGAAAAATGGACTATACAAATTTAAAAGAAAAAATGGAAAAATCAATAAGCGTATATAGCGAAAAATTATCAGAAGTAAGAGCAGGGAGAGCAAACCCAGCAATATTAAACAAAATAAAAATAGACTATTATGGAACACCAACACCAATAAATCAAGTAGCAGGTGTATCTGTACCAGAAGCAAGACTAATAGTAATTCAACCATGGGATGTAAGTGTTTTAAAAGAAATAGAAAAAGCAATTTTAGCATCAGACATAGGAATAAATCCAAATAATGATGGAAAAGTAATAAGACTAGCTTTCCCTGAATTAAATGAAGAAAGAAGAAAAGAATTAGTAAAAGAAATAAGAAAAATGGCTGAAGAAGCAAAAGTAGCAATAAGAGCAATAAGAAGAGAAGGAATAGATAAGGCAAAAGCAGAACAAAAAGAAGGAAACATAACAGAAGATGAATTAAAACAAGCAGAAAATGAAATCCAAAAATTAACTGACAAAAACATAGAAGAAATAGACAAAATATTAGAAAACAAAGAAAAAGAAGTTATGTCAGTATAAGAAGGGGAAAAAATGGAATTTAAAACACAACTAAAAAAATATCAAGATTTAGTAAATCAAGAATTAGAGAAATATGTTAGAAAACAAAAATGTCCAGAAGAAATATTAAATAATTCAATGGAATATAGCTTAATGGCAGGAGGGAAAAGACTAAGACCAATTTTAGTAATTTCAACATATGAAATTTTCAAAAATGATATAGAAAAATGTATGCCATATGCAATGGCAATAGAAATGGTACATAATTTTTCATTAATACATGATGACTTACCAGGAATCGACAATGATGATTTTAGACATGGCAAACCAACAAACCATAAACAATTTGATGAAGCAACAGCAATTCTTGCAGGGGATGGGTTATTAAATCAAGCATATATTGTAATATCAGAAGATTTAAAAAATAGCCAAGAACTAGAAAGAAAAATAAAAGTATTTAATGAATTTTCACTTGCAGTTGATAGAATGATTGCAGGCGAATATGTTGATACAGAAGTTGAAGGAAAGCAAATTGATGATGAATTACTAGAATACATTCACAAAAACAAAACTGGAGCATTATTAAAACTTTGTGTTAGAATGGGAGCTATCCTTGCAGATGTTAATGAAGAAGATTTGAGAAGATTAACAAGTTATGCAGAAAAAATAGGATTAGCATTTCAAATAAAAGATGATATATTATCTGAAGAAGGAAATGAAGAAATATTAGGAAAACCAGTAGGGAATGATAAAGAACTAGAAAAATGTACATATGTTTCTAAATACGGACTTCAAGGAGCGAAAGATATATTAGATAAAATAACAAAAGAAGCTGTATTTGAATTAGAAGAATATGGCTCAAAAGCTGAATTCTTAGTAAATTTAGCATATTATATACAAAATAGAAATAAATAATCTAGGGGGAAATATGGAATTTAACAAAGAAGCTATGCCAAGACATATTGCAATAATATTAGATGGAAATAGAAGATGGGCTAGAGAAAGAGGAAAACCAGCAAGTTTTGGACATAAAGAAGGAGCAAAAACACTAGAAAAAATAGTAAGATATGCAAATAAAATAGGATTAGAATATATAACAGTATATGCATTTTCTACAGAAAACTGGAAAAGAGCAGAAGATGAAGTAAAAGCACTAATGTTATTATTACAAAACTATTTAGATGAATATTCAAAAAGAGCAGATACAGAAAATATAAGAGTAAAAATATTAGGTGATATAAGTGTATTATCTGAAGGAATGCAAAAAAGTATAAAAAAATGCATGGAAAGAACCAAAGATAATACAGGAGTAACTTTCAATATTGCTTTAAACTACGGTGGTAGAGATGAAATTGTAAAGGCAATAAAACAAATATCTAAACAAGTAAAAGAAGGAAAAATTACAGAAGAAGATATAACAGAACAAATGGTATCTGACAACTTGTATACAAAAGGAGAACCAGATCCAGATTTACTAATAAGAACAAGCGGAGAAATACGCTTAAGTAACTTCTTACCATGGCAATTAGTATATTCAGAATTTTTATTTATAGATAAAAATTGGCCAGACTTTGAAGAAAAAGATTTAGATGAAGCAATTATAGAATATCAAAAAAGAACTAGAAAATTTGGTGCAAACTAAAACATATGATAAAGAAAGAATCTGGATGAAAAACTCAAATTTTTCCAACCAGATTTGTGCTTCTAGAAGGGAATGAAATAAAATATGGATATTAAAAGATTAACATCAGGCCTATTAGGTTTTCCGCTAGTATTAGCAATTTTCCTAATAGGAAATAAAATAGTAGTAGATATAGCATTAGTAATAATAGCACTTTTGGCAATGAATGAGTACTTTAATGCAATATCAAAAGTTGCAAAGCCAGTAAGATGGGTAGGATATGCAAGTTGCTTTAGTATAGGAATTATACATTTAGTACCACAAGAATATTTAAATATGATAGTAACATTATCAGTTCCAACAATATTAATAATACTATTTTCGCAAGTTGTAGCAACAGAAATGAAAACATCATTTAAAGACATAGCATATACATTTATTGGAATATTCTATGTAGTATTTTTCATAATGTTTGTAGCATTTATAAATGGAATGCCAAATGGTAAAATATTAATTTGGTATGCAATTATAGCAGCTTGGGGAACAGATATATTTGCATATTTTGTGGGAAGAGCAATAGGAAAACATAAATTTAGCAAAGTAAGTCCTAAAAAATCAATAGAAGGTTGTATAGGAGGAACTGTTGGAGCAGTAGCTCTAATGCTTATATATACATATATTGCAAACAAATATTGGCAAATGAATTATTCATATTACTTTATAGCTGGTGCAGGAATTGTACTTAGCCTAGTTGGCCAAATAGGAGACTTTGCAGCATCAACAATAAAAAGATTTGTTGATATAAAAGATTATAGTAATTTAATACCAGGACACGGTGGAATGCTAGATAGAATAGACAGTTTAATATTTTTAGCACCATTTGCATATGCATTATTTACATTACTATAAAAAATAGTAGGGGGAGTAAATTTGATTAGTTTTATAATATCTGCAATAAAAATAATAATTTTATTGGGGTTTCTAATATTTATTCATGAACTAGGACATTTTACAGTAGCAAAGCTATGTAAAGTGAAAGTAAATGAATTTGCAATCGGATTTGGTCCAACTATATGGAAAAAACAAGGAACAGAAACTAAATATGCTTTGAGACTAGTGCCACTTCGGAGGTTTTGTTAGCATGGAAGGTGAAGAAGAAAGGTCAGAAGACAAAAATTCATTTTCAAAGGCAAGTATTCCAAAGAGAATGGCAATAGTCGTAGCAGGAGCAGCAGTAAATATACTATTTGCAATAATAGTATATTTTATATTAATGACAACAATAAAACCAATAGAAGATACATTTCAAAACAGAATTGAAAACAGCTTACATTTAACAGGTGAGTTTGTAATGTCTGCTGGAGATAGCATAAAACAATTAGTTACTGGAAAAATTGGAGTAGACCAAATGACAGGACCAGTTGGAATATCAGAAGCAGTTTCAAAAACACAAGGAATTAAAGAATATATTTATATGTTGTCAGTAATATCAATATCTTTAGGAGTAACAAACTTACTTCCAATACCAGCATTAGATGGCGGAAAATTGTTACTTTTAATAATAGAATTAATAAGAAGAAAACCATTAAAAGAACAAACAGAAATAAACATACAATTGGCAGGATTTTCACTGTTAATTGCATTATCAATATATGTAACTTACAATGACATTTTTAGGATATTTTAATATTGACAAATAAAAATATTTAATAGATAATATAGAAAGTGAAAAACAAAAGTAAAAAATCATAAAAAACAAAAAGATAAAGGCTATAAGATTACGAAGGAGGAAATATAAAATGTATGTATTCAATAGAATTACAGTAAATCCACAATTACCTAAAAGAATAGGAAAATTGTCTGAAATATCAAACAATTTATGGTGGTCTTGGAATACTGAATTTTTAAGATTATTTCAAAGAATAGATAGAGACTTATGGGAACAATCAAATAAAAATCCAGTAAAATTTTTAAAACATGTATCACAAGAAAAATTAGAAGAAGTAGCTAAAGATACAAGCTTTTTAAAAGAATATGACAAAATGGTATCAAACTTTGAAGGATATATGAACAGCAAAAACACATGGTTTGCTAAAAAATATCCAGAAGAAAAAAATGATTTAATAGCATATTTTTCAGCAGAATATGGATTAGATGAAACAATTCCAATTTATTCTGGTGGGCTTGGAATTTTATCAGGTGACCATCTAAAATCTGCAAGTGACTTAGGAATTCCTTTGGTAGCAGTAGGTTTATTATATAAAAATGGATACTTTAATCAAAAAATCGATGGAATTGGTGGACAAAAAACAGAATATAATAACATAGATTTATATGACTTACCAATAAATCCTGTAAAAGATGAAAAAGGTGAAGATTTAATAATATTTGTAAAATTTCCCAAAAGAAGATTATACCTAAAAGTATGGCAAATTAATGTGGGAAGAATAAAACTATATTTATTAGACTCAGATATAGAAAAAAACAATCCTGAAGACAGAGATGTAACACTAAAATTATATGGTGGAGACCAAGAAATGAGAATTCGCCAAGAAATAGTTTTAGGTCAAGCTGGAGTTAATTTATTAACAAAATACTTAGGATTAGAACCAACTGTATACCACATGAACGAAGGACATTCAGCATTTTTAAACCTAGAAATAATAAAAAATATAATAAAAGAAAAACAAGTATCATTTGAAGTAGCAAAAGACATAGCAAGTTCAAAAACAGTATTTACAACACATACACCAGTACCAGCAGGAAATGATATATTCCCAATAGACTTAGTAGAAAAATACTTTAAAGATTTCTGGCCAAGACTTGGACTAACAAGAGAAGAATTTTTAATGTTAGGAATGAAACCATCAAAAGAATTAGACACGGGATTTAACATGGGAATACTAGCATTAAAAATAGCTGGAAAGAAAAATGGAGTAAGTAAATTACATGGAGCAGTTTCAAGAGAATTATTTGGTGATGTATGGCCAAATATAGCTGCAAACGAATCTCCAATTGGATATGTAACAAACGGAATCCATACATGTTCATGGCTTGCACCAAAAATGAAAGAATTATATAACCAATATTTAATGCCATATTGGCAAGACAATATTCATCAAGACCAAACATGGGAAAAAATAAATAATATACCAAATGACAAATTATGGTCAGTTCATAATGAAAGAAAAGCAAAACTATTAAAGTTAGTTAAAGAAAATACTACAAATAGATTAAGAAGAGAAGGATATAGTTACGAAGAAATAAATGACTTAGTATCAAAACTAAATCCAAATGCACTAACAATAGGATTTGCAAGAAGATTTGCTACATATAAAAGAGCAACATTAATATTTAAAGACTTAGAAAGAATAACACAAATATTAAAT